>JBIQKU010000191.1:0-6216 GCA_044506225.1 Rubrivivax sp.
GCAAGGGCGACTTCAACAAGGTGGCCGAGCTGCAGTACGGCCGGCTGCCCGAGCTCGAAGGCAAGCTCAAGGACGCGCAAGCCAAGGAAGCCGGCAAGGCCCGCGACGCCAAGGAAGGCAAGGGCCCGCAGTTGCTGCGCACCATGGTCGGCGCCGAAGAGATCGCCGAGGTGGTCTCACGCGCCACCGGCATCCCGGTGAGCAAGCTGATGCAGGGCGAGCGCGACAAGCTGCTGCAGATGGAAGCCAAGCTGCACGAGCGCGTGGTCGGCCAGGACGAGGCCATCACCGCGGTGGCCGATGCCATCCGCCGCTCACGCGCGGGCCTGTCGGACCCGAACCGGCCGCTCGGCTCCTTCCTCTTCCTCGGTCCCACGGGTGTGGGCAAGACCGAGCTGTGCAAGGCGCTGGCGGGCTTTCTGTTCGACAGCGAGGAGCACATGGTGCGCATCGACATGAGCGAGTTCATGGAGAAGCACTCGGTGAGCCGGCTGATCGGCGCGCCCCCGGGCTATGTCGGCTACGACGAAGGCGGCTACCTGACCGAAGCCGTGCGCCGCAAGCCCTACAGCGTGCTGCTGCTCGACGAGGTGGAGAAGGCACATCCGGACGTGTTCAACGTGCTGCTGCAGGTGCTGGACGACGGGCGTCTCACTGACGGCCAGGGCCGCACCGTGGACTTCAAGAACACCGTGATCGTGATGACCAGCAACCTCGGCTCGCAGCTCATCATGCAGATGGCCGGGCAGGATCACGACGCCATCCGCGACGCGGTCTGGGACGAGGTCAAGACGCATTTCCGGCCCGAGTTCCTGAACCGCATAGACGAGACGGTGGTGTTCCATGCGCTCGACCAGGAGCACATCACCCGCATCGCCAAGATCCAGCTGCGGGCGCTGGAGGAGCGGCTGGACAAGATGGACATGAAGCTCGTGGTCTCGCCGGCCGCGCTGGACGAACTCGCCAAGGTGGGCTTCGATCCGGTGTTCGGTGCACGGCCGCTCAAGCGGGCCATTCAGCACCGCATCGAGAACCCGGTGGCCAAGCTCATCCTGGAGGGCAAGTTCGGCCCCAAGGACGTGATCCCGGTCGGGGTCGAGAACGGCAGCTTCACCTTCGAGCGTGTGGTGCACTGAGCCGGCACGCTGAAAAGACCAAGCCGCCGGGGCGTGAGCCGCCGGCGGCTTTTTTTTGTGGGCGCCGCTCAGGGTCTCGGATCGAGCATGGGATCCAGTCGCTCGATCTGCAGGCGTGCGAGCGTGAGGTTGGCCTGCGTCTTGTCGAGCACCGCATGCAGCGCCAGGCCGGGGTGGCGGGGCACGGCGCGCAGCACCAGATGGTGGGCGTTGAGCGTGATCGCCGCCTCGGGCAGGGCATGGCCCAGGCCGAGCATGCGGGTGGCGCCCAGCATGGCGTCGAGCAGATCCTTGCCGTGCAGCGAGAGGTCTTCCGCATCGGGCACCGAGCCCGCATGGGCCACGGCATGGCCTTGCGCCACGTCGAAGACGCAGCAGCTCACCATGCCCGACAGCTCCAGCAGCCGGTTGACGTAGCGCACCAGCGGGTCGCTGGATGCCTGCGTCGGCGTCGAAGGTGCCACCGGCGGCATGGGGCGCAGCGGCAAGGGCGCGGTGACCCGGGCGGGTGCCGGCGGCGGCTCGACCGGCGCGCGCACTGCCGGCGACGGCACCGGGGCTGAACGCGGCGCCGCCACCGGTGCAGCGGCGGCCGCGTTGCGCTGCACCGGCGCAGCAAGCCGTGCGGCGCTTGCGGGCGCGCCGGGCCTGGCCGCGACCAGGCGTGCCCAGCTGCCACTGATGTAGTTCCATGCCTCGGCGGGGCGGGTGACGGTCGGCGTGGTGGTGACGTTCACGTGGCTGGCGCGCACCAGGCCCTGGCCGGCGTTGAGCAGCGTGGGCGCGCTCGACAAGGGCATGAGCAGCAGCTGCCGGTTGTGCCAGCGCGGCGAGAGCAATTCGGCGCGCAGCGGCTCCAGGGCCGTTGTCAACGCATCACCCGGCATCTCGCCGACAAGCACGACGCCGAGGCGGCTGTAGCCGAGCAGCACCTTGGCGAGCGAGGCCTGCACCGCCGGCTCGGCGTCGGCATCGCAGGCATACAGGCGCAGCGCGCCGCCGGCCGAGGTGCTGAGGTCCAGGTACTGGATCACCGCCAGTTCGGTGCCGTAGCCCTGGCGGCGGATCACCAGCCTGTGCACCGCCTGCTTGCTGGCCGCCGCCATGCCGGCGAGCAGCTTGCGCGAGGCGCTGGTGCCGATGTTGTGGAGCGCGATGAACTCGGGCAGGTGGTGGCGGAACTGCTGCTCCATCGCCTCGCCGGGCTCGCAGGAGACGAAGAGCTCGCGCACGCCGTCACTCACCAGGCGTCCGATCTCGGCGGCTTCGGGGTCATCGCCGAGGTAGTCCGCTTCGCTGCGCAGCACCTGGGTGTGCTGGGTCTGAGCGCGGGTCGCCTGCCAGGGGTCGAGCGGTGTCGGCGTGGTGGCGGCGAGGCCGCTGTCGTGCCTGCCGGCCGGGCCCGTGCTCGTGGAGTGGCTCATTCTTGACTTCCCTCACGGCCTCGGCATGCGCACGCCCTCTTCGTGCGCAGCGCCGGGTCGCAGTTGTGCTCGACGTGGCGAAGCAGTTTAGGGCAGGGCAGCGCGGAACGTACGGGCGGCACACGCCTCGCGCCGCGGATTTCGCGGCCTGGCCGCTCGATAGAATCGCCGCTTCTTCTTGCCTTTGGCCACGCACTGCCCGCCGGTGCCGACGGCCCCGCACACCCCATGCCTTCTCGTGAACTCGCTGCCCAGCGCGCGCCGGTCGTGATCGTGGGCGCGGGGCTGGCCGGACTGACCGTCGCGCTGCATGTGGCACGCGAACGCCCCGTCGTCGTGCTCGCCAAGCGCCGGCTCGAAGAAGCCGCCACCGCCTGGGCGCAGGGCGGCATCGTCGGCGTGCTGGGCGAAGACGACAGCATCGATTCCCATGTGCAGGACACCCGTGACGCCGGCGCCGGCCTGGTGGACGAGGCCACGGCCCGCTTCATCGCCGCACACAGTGCCGCCGCCGTCGAATGGCTGGTCGAGCGCGGCGTGCCGTTCTCGCCCGACCCGGCCGGGCCGCTGGGCCTGCACCTCACGCGCGAAGGCGGCCACACGGTGCGCCGCATCGCGCATGCGGCCGACGCCACCGGAAAGGCCATCCACGACGTGCTGCTCGAGGAGGCGAGGCGCCATCCGAACATCGACCTGCGCGAACGCTGGATGGCGCTGGACCTCATCACATCACGGCACCTGAAGCGCGAGGAAGCGCCGCGCTGCTACGGCGTGTATGCGCTGGACATCGACCGCCAGCATGTGGAGACGCTGCCGGCGTCGTCCGTGGTGCTGGCCACCGGCGGCGCGGGCAAGGTGTACCGCTACACCACCAACCCCGACACCGCCACCGGCGACGGCATCGCCATGGCCTGGCGCGCCGGCTGCCGGGTGGGCAACATGGAGTTCATCCAGTTCCACCCGACCTGCCTGTACCACCCGCAGGAGCGCAGCTTCCTCATCACCGAGGCGCTGCGCGGCGAGGGCGGGCGGCTCTTGCTGCCCGACGGCACGCGCTTCATGGCGGCGCACGACGCGCGGCTGGAGCTCGCGCCGCGCGACATCGTCGCCCGCGCCATCGACTTCGAGATGAAGAAGCACGGCGTCGACAACGTGCTGCTCGACGCCACGCACCTGGGCGAAGCCTTCCTGAAGGAGCACTTCCCGACCATCTACGCGCGCTGCCTGCAGCTGGGCATCGACATCGCGCGCCAGCCCATCCCCGTGGTGCCGGCAGCGCACTACACCTGCGGCGGCGTGGTCACCGACCTGCACGGCCGCACCGACCTGCCCGGCCTGTACGCCGTGGGCGAGACCACCTACACCGGGCTGCACGGCGCCAACCGGCTGGCCAGCAACTCGCTGCTCGAATGCGTGGTGCTCGGGCGCACCTGCGCGCTCGACATCGCCGCGCGCGGCAGCCAGCCGGTGCCCGAGCTGCCGGCCTGGGACGAGAGCCAGGTCGAGAACGCCGACGAGCAGGTCGTCATCTCCCACAACTGGGACGAACTGCGCCTGCTGATGTGGAACTACGTGGGCATCGTGCGCACGACCAAGCGGCTGGAGCGGGCGCTGCACCGCATCAAGCTGCTCAAGAGCGAGATCGACGACTACTACGCCAACTTCCGCGTCAACCGCGACCTGCTGGAGCTGCGCAACCTGGTCGATTGCGCCGAGCTCATCGTGCGCTCCGCGCTGATGCGGCATGAAAGCCGCGGCCTGCACTTCAGCCGCGACTATCCGCAGACGCTGCCGGTGAGCTTTCCGACCGTGCTGGTGCGCGGCAACGGCAAGGGCAAAGGCAAGAAGGCGAAGGCGGTCGGGCTCAGCGCCTGACCCGTCAACAGCCGCTCAGCCCCGCGCGCGCATGGCCGCGCGGGCCTGCACGAACTCGAAGGCGAACTCGACGGCCTTGGCCACCGCCCGTTCGTTCTCCGCACGCTCCTTCTCGGTGAGGAAGAACGCGAAATCCACCTCGTGGCGGATGTAGCGCGGCGGCAGGCGGTTGAGCGCGACACAAGCCACGTCGGGCAGCAGGCCCTTGTCGGCCAGGTGCTGGAAGCGCGCGGCACCGCGGCGCACCGCTTCGGCAACGGCACGTTCGTGGTAGTTCTGGATGGAGGTGAAGTCGGCGTCCATGGCGTGGCAGTTCGGGCGGATCACCGAGTCTGCCGCCGCGCGGGCGGTGCGGCATCTCACGACCACGTCGGGTGGCGACGCATTTCACGCCGCCGTGGCGTTCAGAGCCGCTCCAGCACCCGCATGGAGAAGTCGACCGCGCGCACGTCCTTGGTGAGGCGGCCGATCGAGATGCGGTCCACGCCGGTGGCGGCGATCTCGCGCATCTGTTCGAGCTGCACGCTGCCCGACACCTCGAGCAGTGCCCGCCCGGCATTGATCGCCACGGCCTCGCGCATCTGCGACAGGCTGAAGTTGTCGATCATCACGCTGGTGGCGCCCGCGTCCAGCGCCTCGCGCAGCTGCGCGAGGGTCTCGACCTCGATCTGGATGTCCACGCCTGCGTTCAACGCCTTTGCCTGGCGCAGCACGGCAGCGATGCCGCCCGCCGCGGTGATGTGGTTCTCCTTGATCAGGATGCCGTGCCACAGCGCCATGCGCTGGTTCTGGCCGCCGCCCACACGCACCGCGTACTTTTGCGCCTGACGCAGGCCGGGCAGGGTCTTGCGCGTGTCGAGCACGGCGCAGCCGCGGGGGTTGGGCGAGACGCCTTCGATGGCGTCCACGTGCTGGCGGGTCAGCGTGGCGGTGGCCGACAGCAGCTGCAGGAAATTGAGCGCCGGTCGTTCGGCCGAGAGCAGGGCACGCGCCGGCGCCTCGATGTGGCACACCGGCGTGTCGGCCGCCATGCGCGCGCCTTCGTCGTAGTGCCAGCTGATGCGCGCCTGCGGGGCAAGCGCGTGCAGGCAGCCATCGAACCAGTCGCGCCCGCACAGCACCGCGTCCTCGCGCACCAGCACACGCGCCTTCACCTGCTGGTTGGCGGGCACCAGCTCGGCGGTCCAGTCGCGCTGGCCGATGTCTTCGGCCAGGGCCTCGCGGATGTTGCGCTCGCGCGCCTGGGCCAGCGTTTCGTTGTGGTCGAACATCAGGCGGCCCCGACGTGGGGCACGAGGCCCGGCTTGGCCACGGCCTGGGGGTTGTTGGCCACGAAGGCCAGCATGCGGTCGATGCAGCCGAGCGCCTGGCTGCGGATCGGCTCGTCGACATGCACCTCGCCGCTGCCGCGCTCGAGGCAGTCGATCACACCCTGCAGCGCGTTCATCGCCATCCACGGGCAGTGCGCGCAGCTCTTGCAGGTCGCGCTGTCGCCGGCGGTGGGCGCTTCGATCAGCGTCTTGCCCGGCGCGAGCTGGCGCATGCGGTGCAGGATGCCGTTGTCGGTGGCGACGATATAGGTCGGCGCATCGCCCTTGACGACGGCGTTGAGCAATTGCGAGGTGGAGCCCACCACATCGGCCTGGCGCACGACGCTTTCGGGCGACTCGGGGTGCACCAGCACCTTGGCCTCGGGGTACTCGGCCTTCAGCAGATCGAGTTCCACGCCCTTGAACTCGTCGTGCACGATGCACGCGCCGTTCCACATCAGCATGTCGGCG
>JBIQKU010000192.1:0-6190 GCA_044506225.1 Rubrivivax sp.
CACGCCGATGATCTCGGCGCTCTTGCGGCTGTACCAGGTGGCGTCCTGCGCGAGCTTGGCCTTGATGGCGGCGAAGAGCACGCGCTCTTCCTCGCTGCCCGGGTTGGCCAGCACGCTTGAATCCTTCTCGGCCTTCTGGCCGAGGTGCATCAGCAGCGTGGCGTCGCCGCCGTCGTCGAGGATCATGTTCGGGCCTTCGCCCTTGGCACCCTTGGCGCCGAACTCGAAGATGCGGTGGGTGTAGTCCCAGTAGTCGGCGAGCGTCTCGCCCTTGTAGGCGAACACCGGCGTGCCGGTGGCCACGAGCGCGGCGGCGGCATGGTCCTGGGTCGAGAAGATGTTGCACGAGGCCCAGCGCACCTCGGCGCCGAGCGCCTGCAGCGTCTCGACCAGCACCGCGGTCTGGATGGTCATGTGCAGGCTGCCGGCGATGCGCGCGCCCTTGAGCGGCTGGCTCTGCGCGTATTCGCTGCGGATCGCCATCAGCGCCGGCATCTCGCTTTCGGCGATGCGGATTTCCTTGCGGCCCCAGTCGGCGAGCGAGGGGTCGGCGATGGCGTGGTCGAAGGGGGTCTCGAGACGTGCGTTCATGGGTTTCTCCAAATGCTGGATAGCCCGCCGGATCGAGAGAAGGGAAAGGATGGAAGTCCACTCACCCACGAGAACCGTGCGGGTGAGCGTGGTTGCATCAAATGTTCCGAGCCTGGGGCAGTGGGTGCCTTGCAACGCTCCTCGGAAGCCGGCAATTGTAGCGAAGCCCAGGTATCCGAATACGCGGCGTGTGCAAGACTTCGTGCATGACTGCCACCTGGCCGCCCGCGGGCGTGCACCCCTGGGCCGCCGCGGCCGCCGATCAACTCGCCGCCGTGCGCGGCGTGTTCACCGACATCGACGACACGCTCACGCGCGACGGCGCGATCACGCCCGAGGCACTGCAGGCACTGCAGGCCTTGCGCGCACACGGCGTGCCGGTGATTGCCATCACCGGGCGGCCCATGGGCTGGAGCGAACCCTTCGCGCGCGAGTGGCCGGTGGCGGCCATCGTGGCCGAGAACGGCGCGGTGGCCCTGATGCCCGGGCGCGGCGGGCTGAGCATCGAATACGCCCAGGACGAAGCCACCCGCAGTGCCAACACCGTGCGCCTGCAGGCCGCCGCCCAGCGTGTGCTGCGCGAGGTGCCCGGGGCCACGCTCGCGCGCGACAGCGCCGGGCGGGTCACCGACATCGCCATCGACCACAGCGAGTTTGCGCAGCTCTCGCCGCCCGCGGTCGCGCAGGTGGTGGCCGTGATGCGCGAGGAAGGCATGAACGCCACCGTCAGCTCCATCCACATCAACGGCTGGTTCGGCGAGCACACCAAGCTTTCCGGCGCCGACTGGATGCTGCGCCGGCTCTTCGGCCGGGCGCTCGACGAGGAACTGGCCCGCTGGGTGTACGTGGGCGACTCAACCAACGACCAGCTGATGTTCGGGCGCTTTCCGCTGAGCGTGGGCGTGGCCAACCTGCGCGAGTTCGCCGACGCCTTGCACACCTGGCCGCGCTATGTCACCGAGGGCGAGCGCGGTGCGGGTTTCGCCGAAGTGGCGCAGCGGCTCATCGCCGCGCGGGCGGCCGCATGAGCGGGGGCCCGCGGTCCACGCTGGTGATCGCCTTCGGGCTGGCGCTCGCCGCGGCGGTGTCGCTGGGCCTGGCGCGCTTTTCCTATGCGCTGCTGCTGCCGCCGATGCGCGCCGACCTCGACTGGAGCTACCTCACGGCCGGCGCGATGAACACCGCCAATGCCGCGGGCTACCTCGCCGGCGCGCTGCTCGCACCGCGCTGGCTGGCGCGCCATGACGCACGCCGGGTGATGCTAGGCGGCCTGGTTGTCACCGCGGTGCTGCTGGTCGCGCACGGCCTGGTGCTGGGTGATGGCGCCCTGTATGCGCTGCGCCTGCTCACCGGCGTGGGCAGCGCCGCGACCTTCGTCGCCGGCGGGCTGCTGGCCGCGCGCCTGGCCCATGCGCCGGTGGCGGCGGGCGTGAAGCCGGTGGCGCCGGGGCTGGTGCTGGGGCTGTACTACGGCGGCACGGGCCTGGGCATCATCGCCTCCGCCCTGCTGGTGCCGCCGCTGGCCGAGCGTGCCGCACCGCATGCCTGGCAGGCGGCGTGGTGGGCGCTCGGGCTGGCGGCGCTGGCCGCCGGCGTGCTCACCTTGTGGACGGTGCGTGCCTTCGCCGCGCCGCCGGCGCCGCGCTCGGCGGGCGGCGGCTTTCGCTGGCGTGCCTTCGGTTTCGGCCTGGCGGCCTACCTGATGTTCGGCCTGGGCTACATCGGCTACATGACCTTCATCATCACCTTGCTGCAGGAGCAGCAGGTGGCGCCGGCGCAGATCGTCGGCTTCTACGTGCTGCTCGGCGCGGGCGTGGTGGCCTCGTCATGGATCTGGGCCGGCGTGCTGCAGCGCTTTCGCGGCGGCGAATCGCTGGCGCTGCTCAACGGCCTGCTGGCGGTGGCGACGCTGCTGCCCGTGCTGTCGGTGCATCCGCTCGCGCTGGTGGCCTCGGGCGTGCTGTTCGGCGGGGTGTTCCTGTCGCTGGTCGCGTCCACCACCGCGCTCGTGCGCCACAACCTGCCGGCCGACGCCTGGCCGGCCGGCATCGCGGCCTTCACCATCATCTTCGCGGGCGGGCAGATCGCCGGGCCGACCATCGTGGGCTGGCTGGCCGATGGCGGCGGGCTGTCTCGCGGTCTGGCGTGCTCCGCGCTGTTTCTGGCGGTGGGCGCCGTGCTGGCGATGCGCCAGAAACCCCTGAACTGAGCGCTCCGCCGGCGCGTCCTCGGGTCCTTGGGCACGCCGTTTGCCTTAGGCGGGTTCGGTTTCTGCCGGTCACCAATTCGTAGGCGCTGGGCGCATCTTCTACGCAGGGTCGGCAAGAACTTCAGCGACGTCCAACCCTGAGGAAGATTGCCTTGATGCAGAAATTACCGGCGGCGCGGCACGCCAGAGTGGCCGCACTCTTTGTCTCGGTTCTCGGCCTGGCCGCCTGTGGCGGCGGTGGCGGTGGCGGCGCAGACGATCCCAACGTGCCCCCACCGCCGCCGCCTCCGCCGTCCACCTCGCTGAGCCTGGCCGAATGCACCGCCTTGCCGGCGGCCGGCCTGAGCAGCGAATACCTAAACGGCGCCGTCGACACCGTCTGGGGCAAGCGGGTGTGGCAGGCCGCCGCCTCGGCGGCCTTCCCCGATGCGACCCACGCGCGCCTGGACTACGCCACCGCGGGCGCCGCGCAGCCGGCGCAGATCTGGTACTACAAGTCGGACGCGGGTACCCGCACCGTGCTCGGCTACGAAGTGCTCAACGGCGGCACGGTGCAGACGCGCACCCAGTTCGTTGGCTGGGTGGAGTCGAAGTCGCTGGCCGCCGGCGCGAGCGAGACCATCGACTACACCGTGCGCCCGCTGCTGCCCGCGAGCGCCGACCGCAGCGAACGGCTGGTGCGCACCTTCACCGCCAGCCAGGAGGCCACGCTGCCCGGCGGACGGGTCGACACCTGCGTCGTCGACACCGTGCTCAGCCGACAGACCGGCGGCACCCTGGGTGAGCACCTGCGGGAACGCCAGCACTACGCACCGGGCTTCGGCGTGGTCAAGCGCTACCTCACGCACACGCACATGAGCTATGTGCTGTCCGACCGCAACCAGACCTACATGAACGAACTGGTCGCCAGTTCCGCCGCCGTGCCCTACGTGAGCGCTGCGGCGGGGAGCACGCCGGCGCTCGCCGACTGCGCACGCATTGCCGGCGGCCAGTTGCTGGAATACACCGCCAGCAACCGCCAGGAGGCCCTGAGCGACAAGCGGCGCACGCTGGCCGGCAGCTTCATGGGCGCGCCCAGCGTGCTGGTCAGCCAGCGCAGCCGCCGCAGCGACCTGCTGAGCAAGATCTCGTACTTCGACGCCTCGCTCGGCGCCCTGCGCGAGCGCGGCTACGAGATCTACAACAGCGAAGGCACGTCGGTCACGTCGACCACGACCTTCAGCGGCCGTCCGGACCTGTCGGGCACGGCGGTGGGCGGCTCGGTGAACTACACGCAGACGAGCACCACCGACGGCACACCCGCCACGTCCAACGACAGCTTCACCTTCGTCGGCCACGAGAAGGTCGCGACGCCCGCAGGCGACTTCGACACCTGCAAGCTGCACTTCGACTACGGCAGCGGCGACAGCGAGACCTACTACGTCTCGCCCGACACCTACTGGGTGCGGCTCGATGCGGTGGTCGGCAATGTGCGCACCACGCGCGAGCTGATCCAGATCGGCGCCAACAACTGAGCGCCTGAGCGTTCTCCTGCCGGCCCGCCGCGTGCGGGCCGGTTGTCTTTGGGGCCGGCGAAAGGCAGGGCGAGGGGGCAGGGCGAGAATGCCGGCTCGCTGCTCACCCGACCCGACTCCCCGCCTTCGCCACATGCCCGCCCGCGACGCTGCTTCTTCCCACCCGGCTCTCGCCGGCCTCACGGTGCTCGAACGCGGCTGGCTGTCGTCGAACAATGTGCTGATCCATGCGGCGGGCGACGAACCCGGCGCGGTGCTGGTGGACACCGGCCACGTCAACCATGCGGCGCAGACGCTGGCCCTGGTGCGCCATGCGCTCGCCGGCGCGCCGCTCGCGCGCATCCTCAACACGCATCTGCATTCGGACCATTGCGGCGGCAACGCGCTGCTGCAGCGGGAACTCGGTGCGGCCGTGCACGTGCCGCCGCGGCTCGCGCAGGCGGCCCGCGACTGGGATGTGCAGGCGCTCAGCTATGGAACGACGGGCCAGCGCTGCGAACGGTTCACGGTGGACGGCCTGCTGCAGCCGGGCGAGGTGGTCAGAGCCGGCGGCCGTGAATGGCAGGTGCTGCAGGCGCCCGGCCACGACCCGGCCTCGGTGATGCTGTTCGATCCGTCGCACGGCGTGCTCATCTCCGCCGATGCGCTGTGGGAGAACGGCTTCGGCGTGGTGTTTCCCGAGATCGAGGGCGAGCCGGGCTTCGACGACGTGGCGCAGGTGCTGGACGACATCGAACGCCTGCCGGTGCAGGTGGTCATCCCGGGGCATGGCGCACCCTTCACCGACGTGCCGGGTGCGCTCGCCCGCGCCCGCTCGCGCCTGGCCGCCTTCATCGCCGACCCGCCGCGCCATGCGCGGCACGGCGCCAAGGTGCTGGTGAAGTACCACCTGATGGAGGAGCGCGAGCAGACGCTGGATGCGCTGCGGCACTGGGCCGGGGCGACGCCGCTGATGCGGGGGGTGTGGGACAGGGTGGGGCGGGCGCAGGCTGGGACGCCCGGTGAGTGGGGGGTGCTGCTGGCGACCGAGCTGGCGGCGAGCGGGGCGTTGGGGATCGAGGGTGGGGTGGTGAGGGATTGTTGAAGTCGGTGCGTGCGCACCCAACCCGTTCGCTACCACGTGGAAGCAGCTGGCGTGCACACCGACCCCGTCGCTTACGACCTGCAAGAGGAGGCGCGCACACCCGACCCGTTCGCCCTGAGGTATCGAAGGGTGAACGCGAGGGCTTCGATACCTCAGCCCGAACGGGTTCGTGTGCAAGGGGCTTCGACACCGCAACCCGACCCTTCGACAAGCTCAGGGTGAGCGGGTCTGGGCTTCGACACCTCAGCCCGGCCCTTCGACAAGCTCAGGGCGAACGGGTCGGCGCTTCGATACCTCAGCCCGAACGGTTCGAATGAAAAAGGGCGGCTTGCGCCGCCCTGGATCGACCGGATGAAGCGCAAGTTCAGAGTCCCGCCGCGGCACGCAGCGCCGCTGCCCGATCGGTCCTCTCCCACGAGAACTCCGGCTCCTCCCGCCCGAAGTGCCCATACGCCGCGGTCTTCTGATAGATCGGGCGCAGCAGGTCCAGCATCTGGATGATGCCCTTGGGCCGCAGGTCGAAATGCTCCTGCACCAGGGCGGCGATCTTGTCGTCGGGGATGACGCCGGTGCCTTCGGTGTAGACCGTCACGTTCATCGGCCGGGCGACGCCGATGGCATAGGCCACCTGGATCTGGCACTGGCGCGCAAGACCCGCCTTGACGATGTTCTTGGCCACATAGCGCGCGGCGTACGCCGCCGAGCGGTCGACCTTGGTCGGGTCCTTGCCCGAGAACGCGCCGCCGCCGTGCGGGCAGGCGCCGCCGTAGGTGTCGACGATGATCTTGCGCC
>JBIQKU010000193.1:0-6187 GCA_044506225.1 Rubrivivax sp.
CGCGCCTTCGCCATCGGTCGCCGTGAAGCTGAGCGCCGTGCTGCCGTTCCAGTCGGCATCGGGCACGAAGGACAGGGACGCACTGTTGGCAGTGGCCGCCACCGTGCTGCCGATGGCGAGCGCCGTGCCGTTGAAATACAGCGTGCCGTTCGCGGGCAGGGCGGTGATGGTGAAGCTGGCGATGGCGCCGTCCACGTCCGCGCCGCTGAGGTTGACGGGGATGGTGGTGTCTTCGGCGCCGCTGGCGTTGGTAACGATGGCCGTCGGTGCCTCGTTCGCACCTTGCACGGTGATGGTGATGACCTGCGTCGTGCCGTCGGCCGTGCTGACGGTGAAGCTCTCGGTCGGCCGCTGGGCGCTGGTGAGCGCCTGCACGTTCGCATCGCCGTTGCGCAGGGTGTAGCTCCATGCGCCTGTGGCGTCGATCGTGAAGTCGCCGTAGCTGCCGCTGACCGACGACGCCACGAAGGTCGCAGCGCTGTCGACATCCGTGGCCGACAGTTGGCCGGAGCTGACAAGCACGCCGTCTTCCGTGACGCTGCCGACGCTGGCGCCGCTGATGACGGCGGCGTCGTTGGTCCCCGAGATGGTGACCGTGATGGTCTGCGAGGCCGTGCCGTCCAGGCTGGTGACGGTGAGCGAATCGGTCAGCGGCGCGCTGCCGACGTTCAGCGCCTGCACCGCGGCCTGGTTGTTGTCGGCGCTGTAGCTCCAGGCGCCGGTGGCGGCGTCGAAGCTGAAGCTGCCGTAGCTGCCGGCGAGTGTGGCCGGCGCCGCGAACACGGCTTCGCCCTCATCCACATCGCTCACGCTCAGCGTGCCGCCGGCCATCAGCCGGCCGGCCACCACGCCGCTGTCCTCGACAAGGGCAGCGCTGGCCGTGCCGCTGATCACCGCGGCGTCGTTGCGCCCTTCGACGGTGATCTCGAGCGTCGCCGTGCTGCTCGCGCCGTGCTGGTCGGTGACGGTGTAGGGCACGCTCAGCACCATCTGCTGGCCCGCGGCCAGCGACTGATAGGCGGCGTGGCCGGGGTCGAAGCGGTAGCTGCCGTCGGCCTCGAAGCTGAAGCCGGCCGGCGCCGCGCCCGCCAGGGCGTAGCTGAGCACGGCGTCCGCATCGGCATCCGTGGCGGTGGCGCGGCCACTGACCACCGGCGCGTCCTCGGCCACGGTGAACGCGTCGCCCAGGGCGACCGGGGCGGTGTTGCCGGCGCCGCCGCCATTGCCTTCGCCGTCGCCCTCGCCGTCGGCCGGCTGGGTCTGCGGTGCGTCGTCCACGTCGGCCGCGCTGGCCTCGGGCGCATTCCAGTCGGGCACCGTGTCGGCGGCGCGTTCGGCGGTGGCGCGTGGTGCGGCGGCCGGATCGACGCTTTCGTCGATGCGCGCGACGCGCAGCCCGGGCGTCAACCCGCCGGCGCCGCCGGCCTGCGCGCCGGCCGCAGGCGCGGCCTGCGGGTCGTCGGCGTTCAACTGGGCGATGACCTGGTCGAGCTCGCTCTGCGGCTCGGTCGCGGGCCGGGCCAGCGCCGTCTCATCGACAGGCAGCACCTCGACGATGCCGTCGGCGCTGGTGAGGATCACGTCCCCCCGTTCCACCCGGTCACCCACCTTCAGCATGCGCAGCTGGCCGTCGGCGCCCCGGATCAGGGCCGTGCCCCAGATGGCGCTCACGGTTCCCTGGATGGTCTGGATGAGAGTGGGCATGGGGCAGCCTTGATGGTCGAGTCGGGAAGAGGGACAAACGCCCGAGGAGGATAACTTTTAGAAACATTTCTTCCGGCGTTCTGCCGGAAGGACTTCGTGAACAGCGTCACCGAGTCCTGTCGTTCGTCGCGTGATAAGAGCGCCGCAGGCCGACCCCGTGGTGGCCGGGCGCGCCCGGCCGCGGCGGGGTGTCCCCGTCTCGGAGAGAGTCGGTCATCGGGGCCGGGAGATGAGCGCCTTGTTGCGCCGGAACACTGCTGCGGGAGGCACTTCGTCACGCCATGGACGGCTTTCGGCGCCGCAAGGCGATGGCGGGGTGGCCGCGGCGGCCGGGCGGGGCGCGGCGCGGGGCCGGAGCGGGGTTTAGCGCTCGCGAAGGGCGTAGGCCTTGGCCTTGAGCACCGGCTTGAGCAGGTAGGACATCACCGTCTTGCGGCCGGTGAGCACGTCCACCTCGGCGGTCATGCCGGGAATGATGGGCATGCGCGCGCTGAAGTTCGGCTCGGTGGTGCGCACACGCACCAGGTAGAAGGCGTTGCCGCGTTCGTCGGTCACGGTGTCGGGGCTGATGTTCTCCACCTTGGCGGCCAGGCCGCCGTAGATGGAGAAGTCATAGGCGGTGAACTTCACCGTCGCCTCCTGCCCGGGGTGGATGAAGGCGATGTCCTTGGGTTGCACCTTGGCCTCCAGCACCAGCTGGTCGTCCAGCGGCACGATTTCCACGATGTCCTTGCCCGGCTGCACCACGCCGCCCACGGTGTTGGCCAGCAGCCGCTGCACCCGCCCGCGCACCGGGCTGGTCACCTGCGACTTCTCCACCCGGTCGACCAGCGCCACCGCGCCTTCGTTGAGCGCATTCAGCTTGCCCAGCACCTCGGCGAGTTCCTTGCGCGCATCGTTGCGGAAGGCGAGCTCGGTCTCGTGGATCTTGCGCTGCGCCTCGCGGATGGCCGCCTGCACCCGCGCGATCTGCGCCGTCGCCTGCTCGGATTCGCCGCGGCTGCGCGAGACCTCGCGCTCCAGGCGCAGGATGTCGACCTCCGACACCGCGCCCGTGGCCAGCAGCGGGCGGGTCTTGGCCAGTTCCTGCTGGCTCAGCGCCAGGCCGCGTTCGGCGGCGGCCTTGCGGGCCTGCATCTCGCTCAGCTCCTGCTGACGCTGCTGCAGCTGCTGCTGGTTGATGGCCAGCATGGTGTCCAGCTCCGACAGGCGGCTTTGATACAGGCGGCGCTCGCCCTCGACGATGCGCTGCTCCTCGTTGTCGCCGTCGCGCGGGCTGGGCGGCTGGAAGCTGCTGCCTTCGGCGATGGCACGCAGCCGCGCCTGCCGCGCCCGCAGCGCAAAACCCTGCGCCGCGCTCTCGCGCACGCCCGAGGTGGCACGGGTCTCGTCGATGCGCAGCAGCAGCTGGCCGGCCTCGACCACCTCGCCTTCGCGCACCAGGATGTCGGTGACGACACCGCCGTCCAGCGACTGCAGCACCTGCAACTGTCGCGACGGCACCACCCGGCCTTCGCCGCGCGTGACTTCCTCCACCGTGGCGAACGAGGCCCAGACGATCAGCAGCAGCAGCACCAGCAGGGCCGAGCGCACGATGAGCTGGGCGCGGTGGGTTCTCGCGCGCGACATCACCGCGTCGGCTTCCTGCTCGAAGGTGCGAAAGCCGGCGATGTCCGCGTCGGGATGGGTGTTCATGCTCATGCCGCCCTCGCGATGCGGCCGCTCTGCAGCGCTTCCATGATGCGGTCGCGCGGCCCGTCGGCCACGATCTTGCCGCCGTCGACCACGATCACGCGGGTCACCATCGCGAGCATCGAGGTGCGGTGCGTGACCAGCACCACCGTCTTGTCCTGCGCGAAGGCGGCCACCTTGGCGGTGATCTGCGATTCGGTGGAGAAGTCCATGGCGCTGGTCGGCTCGTCCAGCAGCAGGATGGGCGCGTTGTGCAGCACGGCGCGCGCGAGCCCCACCGTCTGCCGCTGGCCGCCCGAGAGCGAGTCGCCGCGTTCGCCCACCGGCATGTCGAAGCCGCGCGGGTGGCGGTTCACGAAGTCGGCCATGCCCGCCACTTCGGCGGCGGCCAGCACGGCGGCGTCGTCGGCGTAGGGCGCGCCGAAGGTGATGTTCTCGCGCAGCGTGCCGTAGAACAGCGTCACGTCCTGCGACACATAGCCCACATTGCGGCGCACGTCCGCCGGGTCGAGCTGGCGCAGGTCGATGCCGTCCAGCAGCACCGCGCCTTCGGTGGGCTGGTACAGGCCCATCATCAGCCGCTGCATCGTGGACTTGCCCGAGCCGACGCGACCGATGAGCGCCACGCGCTCGCCGGCGTTGATCTTGAAGCTCACGCCGTCCAGCGCGCTGTCGTCGCGGTTCGGATAGCTGAACTTGACGTTGCGGAACTCGATGTCGCCCGACAGCTTGGGCCGGTGCACGTAGTTGCCGCCGGCCGGGCGTTCCACCGGCGTGTCCATCACCTGGTCCAGCGAGTCGAGCGCCGTGCGTGCCCCTTGATACTGCATCAGCAGCCCGACGATCTGCCCGGCCGGCGCCAGCGCCCGCCCGGACAGCATGCTCACCGCGATGAGCGCCCCCATGGTCAGCTCGCGCTGGCCGATGAGGTAGACGCCGATGAGGATGAGGATGACCGTCACGCCTTGCGACAGGGTGGCCGTGCTGTACATCGCCGAGGACGACAGCGCACGCATCTTCACGTTGGTGGCGGCCAGGAAGGCGTTGACCCGTTCCCACTTCGCCTGGATGGCGCCTTCGGCGCCCAGCGTCTTGATGGTCTCGATGGCCGAGAGGCTTTCCACCAGCGTCGCGTTGCGCAGCGCGCCGGCCTTGTAGGTCGTCAGCGCGAGTTCGTGCAGGCGGCGCTGCAGGAACCAGCCCACCGCCAGGATGACGGCAAAGGCGACCACCACCGGGATCGCCAGCCACGGCGAGATCCAGGCCATCACCGCGACGAACAGCACGGCAAACGGCAGGTCGACCAGCGCGGTGACGGTGCTGGAGGCGATGAAGTCGCGTACCTGCTCGAAGCCGCGCAGGTTGGCCGCGAACGAGCCCACCGATTCCGGCCGGTGCTCGAGCTTCATGCCCAGCACCCGCTCCATCAGCGTGGCCGAGAGCTGCACGTCCACGCGCGCGCTCGCCTCGTCCACGAAGTGGCTGCGCAGGCGGCGCATGAACAGGTCGGCGCCCAGCACCAGCGCCATGCCGACGGCCAGCACCCACAGCGTTTCCACCGCGTTGTTCGGCACCACTCGGTCGTAGACGTTCATGGTGAACATCGGCAGTGCGAGGGCGAACAGGTTGATCAGCAGCGCCGCCCACAGCACGTCGCGGTAGACGAAGCGCTGGCGCAGCATCGCGCCCCAGAACCAGTGCGCGCCGCGCGTGGTGCGCACCTGCGGGGTGCGGGCGTCGAAGCGGAAATGCGGACGCACATAGAGCGTGACGCCGGTGTAGCGCGCGGCGAGCTCTTCCTGCGACAGGCTGACCGCGCCCTGGCCCGTCTGCGGCAGCAGCACGCGCGCCTGCGTGCCCGAGGCGTCCCAGCCCAGCATCACGCAGGCTTCGTTGCCGCGCAGGATGAGGATGGCGGGCAGGGCGGCGGCGTCCAGCGCGTCGAGCGCGCTGCGCTGCAGCCGCGTGCTCATGCCGGCGCGCGCGGCGGCACGTTCCGCCAGTTCGAGGGACAGCCGCCCGTTCGTCTCCGCCGACAGCGGCAGCCCGGCCGACAGCGAGGCCCGCGAGGCGGCCTGGCCGTGCAGCCGGCAGACCTCGACCAGGCAGTCCAGCAGCGGGTCGGGATGGATCAGGTCTTCACGCAGGCGCTGCACCGTCGCGCTCGGCGCGGATGCGGCAAGGGGTGCGGCGGTGGTGGCCGTCGTGTCGGTCATGGGCGGGGCCGGTTTCGTTCGCATCGGGCCTGCGTCGCAGGCGCGCCGGGCAGGAACTGCACGGCCGCACGCAGAGTGCCACTTCGACGGGCGTTATCGCCGCCGGTTTCCAGGCAATTCGTGCGTTTCTCGACGGCCTCAGCCGATATCGGCGCAATACAGCCCGAACTGACCGCTGCGGCGGTCTTCGAAGTAGCGCCTGAGGGTTTCCTTCACGGTGCGGAAGGCGATGTCCTCCCAGGGCACCTCGGCCTCGGTGAACAAGCGCACCTCGAGCGATTCGGGGCCGGGCGCGAAATCGGTGTCCAGCAGGCGGGCGCGGTAGAAGAAGTGCACCTGGCCCACGCGCACCACGTTGAGCACGGTGTAGAGCTCGCCGATCTCGATGCGCGCGCCGGCCTCCTCGTCGGTCTCGCGCACCGCGCCCTGGGCCAGCGTCTCGCCGAGTTCCATGAAGCCGGCCGGCAGCGTCCAGTAGCCGTGGCGCGGCTCGATGGCGCGCTTGCACAGCAGCACCTGATCGCCCCACACCGGCACGGTGCCGACGACGTTCAGCGGGTTCTCGTAGTGCACCG
>JBIQKU010000194.1:0-6128 GCA_044506225.1 Rubrivivax sp.
CGCGGGTCATGTCGGTGTCGATGAAGCCGGGCGCCACGCAGTTGACGGTGATGCCACGGCTGCCGAGCTCGCGCGCCAGTGACCGTGTCATGCCGGCGACCCCCGCCTTGGCGGCGGCGTAGTTCGCCTGGCCGGGGTTGCCGCTCGCGCCCACCACCGAGGTGATGTTGACGATGCGGCCGTAACGCTGCTTCATCATCGGACGGATGGCGGCACGGCTCATGCGGAACACCGCCTTGAGGTTGGTATCGACGACGGCGTCCCAGTCGTCGTCCTTCATGCGCATGGACAGGCCGTCGCGCGTGATGCCGGCGTTGTTCACCAGCACGTGCAGCGCGCCGTGCTCCTTGACCAGCGCATCGACCGCGGCGTCGACCGCCGCACCGTCGGTCACGTCGAGCACGAGGCCGCGGCAGCCGGCGTGGGCGGACAGCGCCTCGGTGATGGCCTGGGCACCCGCCTCGCTGGTCGCGGTGCCGACGACCTTCAGGCCGGCTTCTGCGAGCTGGGTGGCGATGGCGCGACCGATGCCGCGTGTGGCGCCGGTCACCAGGGCGATCTGGCCGGCGAACTCGGGCGTGCTCATGCCAGCACCCCCTTCACCTCGGCAAGGCTTGCCGGATCGGCGAGCGTCGCGGTCGCCACGTCCGGCTCGATGCGCTTGACCATGCCGGCGAGCACCTTGCCCGGGCCGCATTCGATGATGTGCGCCAGGCCGCGGCCGCGGAGCGCCTGCACGACTTCCACCCAGCGCACCGGGCCGAAGGCCTGGCGAACCAGCGCATCGCGGATGGCCGCCGGATCGTTTTCGACCTTGACGTCGACGTTGTTCACGACCGCGATGCGCGGCGCGTGGATCGTGGTGTCGGCCAGCCGCTCCTTCAGCCGCTCGGCGGCCGGGCGCATCAGGCTCGAGTGGAACGGCGCCGACACCGGCAGCGGCAGCGCGCGCTTGGCGCCCTTGGCCTTCAGGGCTTCGCAGCCCTTGTCCACACCCAGCTTGCTGCCGGCGATCACCGTCTGCTTCGGGTCGTTGAAGTTCACCGCCTCGACGACCTCGCCGCTGGCCATCGCCACCTCATGGCACACATCGCGCACCGCCTGCGCGTCCAGCCCGAGGATGGCGGCCATCGCGCCGACGCCGACCGGCACCGCCTCCTGCATCGCCTGGGCGCGAAAGCGCACCAGCGGCGCGGCGTCGCGCAGCGTGAGTGCCCCGGCGGCCACCAGCGCGGTGTACTCGCCCAGCGAATGGCCCGCCACCGCCGCCGGCTCGGCGCCGCCTTCGGCCAGCCAGGCGCGATAGCAGGCGACGCCGGCCACCAGCATCACCGGCTGGGTGTTGGTGGTGAGGTCGAGCTGTTCCTTCGGGCCCTCATGGATGAGGCGGGCGATGTCTTCGCCCAGCGCGTCGGAGGCTTCAGCCAGCGTCTCACGCACCGCCGGATGCTCGCCCCAGGCGTCGAGCATGCCCACCGATTGGGATCCCTGGCCGGGAAATACGAATGCAAACGCAGTCATGGCCGTCTCTCGAGTCTTGTGAAGCAGTGCAGGCGGAGCGCGCCCGCAGGCGTCGAAGCAGCGTCGGTGCGTGTCTCAGAGATCGAGCAGCACCGCACCCCAGGTGAAGCCGCCGCCCACACCCTCGAGCAGCACGGTGTCGCCCGGCTTGATGGTGCCGGCGCGCACGGCCTCGTCGAGCGCCAGCGGAATGGAGGCGGCCGAGGTGTTGCCGTGGCGATCGACGGTGACGATGACCTTGTCCATCGGCAGCTTCAGCTTGCGCGCCGTGCTCTGCATGATGCGGATGTTGGCCTGGTGCGGAATCAGCCAGTCCACGTCGGCAGCCGTGCGGCCTGCCTTGTCGATCACCGACCGCGCCACCTCGTCGAGCACGCCGACGGCCAGCTTGAACACCGCCTGCCCGTCCATTTTCAGGAACGGGTCACCGAGGATGGCGCCGCCCGACACATTGCCCGGCGTGCACAGGATCTCGGCGTAGCGTCCGTCGGCATGCAGGTCGCAGGCGAGCACGCCCGGCGTGTCGCTCGCGGCCAGCACCACGGCACCCGCGCCGTCGCCGAAGAGCACGCAGGTGGTGCGGTCGGTGAAGTCGAGGATGCGCGAGAACACCTCGGCACCGATGACCAGTGCGCGCCGCGCCGTGCCGGCCTTGATCATCGCGTCCGCGATGGACAGCGCATAGACGAAGCCGGAGCACACCGCCTGCACGTCGAACGCCGGACAACCGTGGATGTCGAGCTTGCGCTGCACGAAGCAGGCGGTCGACGGGAACACCATGTCGGGCGTGGACGTGGCAACGATGATGAGGTCGATGTCGCCTGCCGCGCAGCCGGCGGCCGCGAGCGCCTTGCGGGCGGCGTCGACCGCCAGGTCGCTCGAGGTGACATCGGGTTCGGCAAAGTGGCGAGCCCGGATGCCGGTGCGCTCGACGATCCACTCGTCCGAGGTCTCGATGCCCTGCTCGGCCAGCTGCGCCGCGAGCATGTCGTTGGTCACGCATCTGGGCGGCAGCGAACTGCCCGTGCCGACGATGCGCGAATAGCGTGAAGTCGAAGCGTTCATGCGGTGGATTCGGAGACGAGCGGCTGCTCGTCGTTGGCGGCCGCGGGCATGGCCTGCAGCGTGTCGCTGATGCGCTGGTGCACCCGCGCGAGCAGGCCGTTGCGGGCGGCATCATAAGCCCGGTTCATGGCCTGCTCGAACGCGTAGGCATCTGAGGAGCCGTGGGCCTTGAAGACCAGTCCGCGCAGGCCGAGCAGCGCCCCGCCGCTGTAGCGGCGATGGTCGACGCGGTGCTTGAGCCGCTTGAGCACGGGCAGCGAAGTGAGGGCCGCGAGCTTGGAGACGGCGTTGCGCCCGTACTCCTGCCGGATGAAGCCGAAGAGCATCGACGCGAGCCCCTCGGCGGTCTTGAGCATCACGTTGCCGACGAAGCCGTCGCACACCACGATGTCGGTCGTGCCCTTGAAGATGTCGTTGCCCTCCACGTTGCCGTGGAAGTTGAGATGGCCGCCCGCCGCGGCGGTGCGCAGCAGTTCGCCGGCACGCTTGATGGTTTCGTTGCCCTTCATCAGCTCCTCGCCGATGTTGAGCAGTCCGACGCTGGGGCTGGCCTTGCCGTCCACGGCGCTCACCAGGGCGCTGCCCATGACCGCGAACTGCAGCAGGTGCTCGGCATCGCAGTCCACATTGGCACCCAGGTCGAGCACCGTCGTGAAGCCACCCTTTTGGTTCGGCATGACGGCGGCGATCGCCGGCCGGTCGATGCCGGCCAGCGTCTTGAGCAGGTAGCGCGAAACGGCCATCAGCGCGCCGGTGTTGCCGGCCGAGACGCAGGCGTGCGCCGCGGCCACACCCGACGCATCGGCCTTCACCTGGCCAATGGCCACGCGCATCGACGAGTCCTTCTTGCGCCGCAGCGCCACCTCGATGGCATCGTCCATGGTGACGATGTCGCTGGCGTTCACGATGGCGCAGCGCGGCCAGTGGCGAGCCGCGGCGAGCGCCTCGGCACGCCCGACCAGAATCACTTCGGCCTCGGCATGGGCAGCGAGAAAGGCCTGCGCCGCCGGCAGGGTGACCGAGGGACCGTGGTCGCCACCCATGCAGTCGACGGCGATGCGCACGGTGCCGTCGATCACCATGGCGTCAGCAACGGGACGGGTCATGAGGAGAAAGTGTTGTGCGCATCAACGCGAACGCCCGGCACTGCTCGAAAAGCAGGCCGGGCGAACCGGACAGGTGGCTGCCGAAGTGGCCGGCAGCGCCGCAGCGCCTGACGGCAATGCGGATCAGGCGTCCGCTTTGGTCTTCAGCACCTTGCGGCCGCGGTAGAAGCCGGTGGGGCTGATGTGGTGGCGCAGGTGCGTCTCGCCGGTGGTCGGCTCGATGGCGGTGCCGGGCACGTTGAGCGACTGATGAGCGCGGTGCATGCCGCGCTTGGACGGGGACTTCTTGTTCTGCTGAACAGCCATGGGATTCTCCTTGGGGCGCTCCGGCGCGGTTCAGGCTGCTGCGGCGCGGTGCGCGCCTGCGCCGCCGGGCGCCGGATGTCGGTGCAGGCGGCAGCGACACGCCACCAGGCCCCGACCGAAAAGCCGACGATTCTAGCATCACCACGCCGAAGCTCCCGTGTGGCATGGCTCACGTCCGCGAGCGGCCATTCTTCAGCGCCGCGAGCGCGGCGAACGGATTCGGACGCTCGTCGGCGACATCCTCGTCGGACGGTACCGGCAGCGGCTCGGGGCAGACCTCGTGGCGCGGCACCAGCGGCAAGGCGAGCAGCAGCTCGTCTTCGACCAGTTCGCGCGCGTCGAGCGAGCGGGTGAGCGCGAGCACGTCCTCCTCGATCTCGGCGTCGAGCGCCGCGGCCGAGGCCTCGTCGGGCGCGAACAGGAAGCTGCGCTCGGCCTGCACGCCGGTGGCCACCGGCCCGAGGCATCGCTGGCACACCAGCGACAGCGCGCATTCCGCGTTCACATGCAGCCAGGTCTGCGTCGTGCCGCCCTTGCCGGCGCGGCGCTCGCCGCGCAGCTGCCATTGCACCGCATCGTCCGGCCCGGGCGCGGCCTCGGTGTGCGCCATGTCGACCAGGCGCGGCAGCTCGGCCAGCGGCCACGTCCCGGCCAGTTCGCCGCCCGCCTGCGCGAAGGCCTCGACGGGCAGATGAAGGGCATCGAAGGGTCGCGTTTTCATCCGGTGCAGTGTACGGGTGGGGTCGGGGCCATACCGCCGATGTGAGAATGCGCCGATGCCCACGCCGCCCGTGCTCATCCTCGCGTCCACCTCGCGTTATCGCCGCGAATTGCTCGAACGGCTTCGCCTGCCCTTCGAGGTCGAAAGCCCGCAGGTCGACGAGACCGCGCAACCGGGCGAAACGCCGGCCGCGCTGGCCCGGCGGCTGGCGCTGGCCAAGGCGCAGGCGGTGGCCGAGCGCCGGCCGGGCGCGGTGGTCATCGGCTCCGAGCAGGTGGCCGATCTGGACGGCCAGCCGATCGGCAAGCCCGGCACGCATGAACGGGCCGTCGCGCAGTTGCGCGCGATGAGCGGGCGCAGCGTCGTGTTCCAGACGGCGGTGGCGGTGGTGCGCCGGGAGACCGGGTTTGCGCAGTGTGCGCTCGCGCCGGTGACGGTGCGGTTCCGGGAGCTGAGCGACGCTGAGATCGAGCACTACCTGCGCACCGAGCAGCCCTACGACTGCGCGGGCAGCGCCAAGTCGGAGGCACTGGGCATTGCCTTGCTGAGCCGGCTCGAGTCGGACGACCCGACGGCGCTCGTCGGCCTGCCGCTGATACGCACCTGCGAGCTGCTGCGGCGTGCGGGCATCGACCCGCTCGCGCCCGCGGCATGAGCACGACGCTTTTTCTGGTCCCGAACACGCTCGACTTCGGCGTCGAGGGTGCGCAGGTCGACCTGCAGGAGGTGCTGCCGCTGGGCGCGATCGGCACAGCCGCGCGCTTGACGCACTGGGTCGCCGAGAACGCGAAGACGACACGCGCCTTCCTCAAACGCGTGGACGCCGTCGTGCCGCTCTCGCTGCCCTTGCAGCAGGTGGCGATCGAGGAACTGCCGCGACCGGGCAAGGGCGGCGCGAGGCCCGCGGCACAGGCAGGCGACGGCGCGGCGCTGGCGCGGCTGCTCGCGCCGGTGCACGCCGGTCATGACCTCGGGCTGATCTCCGAAGCCGGCCTGCCGGCAGTGGCCGACCCCGGCGCGCAGCTCGTGCAGGCGGCGCACGCCAGTGGCGTGCGGGTGGTGCCGCTGGCGGGGCCCAGTTCGCTGCTGCTCGCGCTGGCCGCAAGCGGCCTCAATGGCCAGAGCTTCGCCTTCGTCGGCTACCTGCCGGTGGACGCGGCCGAGCGCGCGGCACGCATTCGCGAGTTGGAAGCGCATTCGCGCCGGCTGGCACAGACCCAGCTGATGATCGAGACGCCTTACCGCAACGCCGCGCTGCTGGCCGCGCTGCTGGGCCAGCTGAATCCGGCCACCGAGCTGTCCGTCAGCTGCGGACTCACGCTGGACAAGGGCTGGACGCGCACCGCCAGCGTGGCCGCATGGCGTGCGGCGCCGGGCGAGATGCCCAAGGACGTGCCGGCGGTTTTTGC
>JBIQKU010000195.1:0-6112 GCA_044506225.1 Rubrivivax sp.
AGTACTCCACCGTCTTCTCGTCGACCGGGAAGAAGCCCATGGTCGCGCCGTACTCGGGCGACATGTTGCCGATGGTGGCGCGGTCGGGCACGCCGATGCTGGCCGTGCCTTCGCCGAAGAACTCGACGAACTTGCCCACCACCTTGTGCTGGCGCAGCAGCTCGGTCACGGTGAGCACGAGGTCGGTGGCCGTCACGCCTTCGCGCAGGCGGCCGGTGAGCTGGAAACCGACCACGTCGGGCGTCAGCAGGTAGACCGGCTGGCCCAGCATGCCGGCCTCGGCCTCGATGCCGCCCACGCCCCAGCCGACCACGCCGATGCCGTTGATCATCGTCGTGTGGCTGTCGGTGCCCACCAGCGAGTCGGGGTAGTAGACCTTGCCCTCGCCCTTGTGCACGCCGCGCGCCAGGTATTCGAGGTTGACCTGGTGCACGATGCCGAAGCCCGGCGGCACGACGCGGAAGGTGTCGAAGGCCTGCATGCCCCACTTGAGGAACTCGTAGCGCTCGCGGTTGCGCTGGAACTCGAGCTTCATGTTGAGGTCGAGCGCGTCCTTCGTGCCGTAGTGGTCGATCATGATCGAGTGGTCGACCACCAGGTCCACCGGCACCAGCGGCTCGATGGTCTTGGGGTTCTTGCCCATGTCGTGCGCCACGTTGCGCATCGCCGCCAGGTCGGCCAGCAGCGGCACGCCGGTGAAGTCCTGCAGCACCACGCGGGCGACGACGAAGGGGATCTCCTCGGTGCGCTCGGCGCGCGGCTTCCAGTTGGCGAGCTGCTCCACGTGCTCGGGCAGCACCTTCTTGCCGTCGCAGTTGCGCAGCACCGACTCCAGCACGATGCGCAGCGAGATCGGCAGGCGCTGCACGTTGGGGTAGCGCTTGGCAAGCTCCGGCAGCGAAAACAGCCGGCCGGCGCGCCCGCCGCCGGCGTCGAAGCCGGTGAGCGTTGTGGCGAACGGATGGTTGTTGGTTCTGGTCAGCATGGCAGGGCCTCTCGTGCGTTTGTCTACGTGGGTTGTTGCATGGCGGGGCGGGCGCCGCAGGCATTGTGGTCGCTTGTGTGCATGACCGCCATGTCGATCGGGTCAAGCACCGCCGGGTGAGGGCTCGAGCAGCTGCCCGATCTCGCCCACCACCGCGTCGAGCTCGCCGATGAGCCGCGTGAGCAGCTCGCTGGCGCGGGGTTCGTCACGGGCGTTGAGCGCGGCATGCAGCAGCTGGGCCTGCGCATGCAAGCCGCGTGCGCCGATGGTTCCGGCCAGGCCCTTGAGGTCGTGCGCGCGGCGCACCGCGCCGTTCCAGTCGCCCTTGGCGATCGCCTCGGTCATCAGCTCGGCGAAGCCGCGCTCGGCCTCGACGAAACCCTGCAGCAGCCGCCGGTACAGGTCGGCCTTGCCCATGCAGCGCGCCAGGCCGTCCGCGGTGTCGATGCGGGTGCTGCCGTCGTCCGTCCAGGCGCCGCTCACGGTGGTCTTGTGGTTGTCGGACGGCGGCGGGCGGCTGGAGGCGATCCACTGCGCCATGGTCTCAAGCATCAGCGTCACGTTCAGCGGCTTGGTGATGTGGGCGTTCATGCCGCTGGCCAGCGCCCGCTCGCGGTCCTCGGCCAGGGCGCTGGCGGTCATGGCGATCACCGGCAGGTGCTGCCAGCGGGGGTCGGCGCGCAGCAGGCGGGTGGCGGTGTAGCCGTCCATCACGGGCATCTGGCAGTCCATCAGCACGCCGTCGAAGGGGCCGTTGTGCTCGAGCTGCTGCAGAGCCTCGCGCCCGTCCCCGGCGATCACGACCTCCATGCGGGCGCGCCGCAGCAGCTCGCGCGCGAGCTCCTGGTTGAGCGGATGGTCTTCCACCAGCAGGATGCGCGCACCCGCCAGCCGCTGGCGCGCGGCCTCGTCGAGCTGGGTCGGGCGGTGGGTGGGCGGGTTCGGCACCGCGCCGTCCTCGCCCGGGCGTGCCCGGCGCATGGCGTTGCGCAGCATCGAGGGCGTCACCGGCTTCTGCAGCACCGCGGCCAGGTCCAGGCCGCCGCTCACGCGGGCCGCCTCATCGCGCGAGAAGGCGGTGACGAGGATGACGCCCGGGCGCGTCGGCAGGTTCTTCTCGACCACCTGGCGGGCAACGGCCACGCCGTCCATGCCCGGCATCTTCCAGTCGACCAGCAGCCAGCCGTAGGTCTCGGGGGCGGCGTCCAGCAGGGCCAGCGCCTGGGCGCCGGAGTCCGCCCGGTCCACCGGGACGCCGAGCTGCTCGACCATGCGCGACAGCACCTCGAGCGCGGCGGCGTTGTCGTCGGCCACCAGGGCTCGCAGGCCGGGCCGCGAGGGCACCGGCGCGGTGGTCTCCACCGGCGCGCTGCTGTGCCCGAAGCGGGCGCTGAAGTGGAACACCGAGCCGCGGCTCGGCTGGCTCTCGGCCCACAGCCGCCCGCCCATGCGCTCGACGAGCTGCCGGCAGATGACCAGGCCCAGTCCCGTGCCGCCGAAGCGGCGCGTGGTCGAGCTGTCGGCCTGGGTGAAGGGCTGGAACATGCGCGCGAGCTGGTCCTCGGTGATGCCCAGGCCCGTGTCGCGCACCCAGCCGTGCAGCACCACGCCGGCCTCGTCGGTCGATTCGACCTCCATGCCGACGGTGACCTCGCCATGCTCGGTGAACTTGATGGCGTTGTTGCCCAGGTTGACCAGCACCTGCCGCAGCCGCGTGGGGTCGCCGACCAGGCGCTTGGGCAGGTCGGGGCCGGCGCTGAACAGCAGCTCGATGCCTTTCTCCTCGGCCTTCAGCCCCAGCACGTCGGCCATCTCGCCGATCACCGCATCGAGCGCGAAGTCGATGTGCTCGAGCTGCATGTGGCCGGCCTCGATCTTCGAGACATCGAGGATGTCGTTGAGGATCTGCAGCAGGTTGCGCGCCGAGACATGCGCCTTTTCCACGTAGTCGCGCTGGCGCGGCGGCAGGCCGTCCTCGATGGCCAGGTGGGTCATGCCGATGATGGCGTTCATCGGCGTGCGCAACTCGTGCGACATGTTGGCGAGGAAGCTGGACTTGGTCTGGCTGGCCGCCTCGGCCGCCTCGCGCGCGTGCTGCATCGCGAGCTCGGCCTGCTTGCGCTGGGTGATGTCCTCGATCACCGCGCAGAACTGCGGTTCGCCCACCCAGTCGAGCGCGATCACGCTCACGTCGGCATCGAACTCGCTGCCGTCGATGCGGCGGAAGCGCCATTCGAAGTTCTGCACCCGCTCGCCGCTGCGGGTGTGGCGCCGCATCAGCGCGACCGCGCGTTCGGTGCTGGGCGTGCCGTCCGCCTGCTGCTCGGCCGACAGCGGCGGGAACCAGACGATGCGCCCGGTCAGCCGGCGCGGGTTGTCGGCGGCGAACAGGCTGAGCGCGGCCGGGTTGCAGCGGGTGATGCCGCGGCGGCGGTCGAAGAACAGGTAGCCGTTGGGCGCATGCTCGAACACCGCGGCCAGGCGGGTCTCGGTCTCGCGCCGGGCGGAGTTGTCCAGCCAGTAGCCGTTGTAGGTGGTGCCGCCATCGGCATCGCGCAGCGGCGTGCTGTGCACCAGCACCCAGCGCACCTTGTCGTCCTGGCGGATGGCGAACTCCACCGGCCGGATCGGCGGGCGGGCGGACGGGTCGCCGGCGAGGCGCCAGGGGAGCGTCGGGTCCTTCTCCAACGCATCGGTGTCGACGCCGAACAGCTCCTCCGCGCCGCTGCCGACGAAGGTGAAGCGCCCCGGGCCGCCGGGTGGCTGCTGGTAGCGGAACACCGTCATCGGCAGGGCCTGGGTGAGGTTCAGCAGCTCGCGCCGTGCCTGCAGGGCCACCTCCAGCAGCTCGAGCCGGCGGCTCGCGGCCCACAGCAGCAGCAGGCCGACCAGCCAGGCGGCGAGCGTGAGCGCCGCGTGCGTGGCGAGCATGCTGGCGGTGTCGATGAGCGGCGTCAGTGCCCAGACGGTGAACGGCCAGCTGCCCAGCGCGGTGGAGGCGGCGATGTAGCGCTTGCCGTCGATGCCCACGATTAGCGCCGTCTCGGTGCCCACGCGCGTGGTGGTGGTCTTCCAGTCCAGCAGCTGCGGCGTGCGGCGGTAGACGGACTGCCAGTCGACCGGCGTGGCGGTGCGTGCGATGGGCAGACGCTGCAGCAGGTGATCGCTGCGGTTGCCGAGCACCGCCACGCCGTGCGCGTCGGTGACGTAGATCAGCGTGCCGTCGGCGTCGGTCAGCGCCCGGTTGATGGTGGCGGCGTTCTGCTTGACCACCGCCACGCCCAGCGTCTGCCCGTTCAGGTCCACCCGCTGCGCCACATACAGGCCGGGCACGCGGCTCAGCCGCCCGGTCATGAAGTGCATGGACGAGCCGCGCGACATCGCCTCGGTGAAATAGCGCCGGTCCTGCACGTCGTAGCCGGCGGGTGCTTCGCGCCCGTAGGAGGCGTCGTCGATGGCCATCGCGACGCCGCGGCCGCGGGCATCGGCCAGCAGCGCCAGCGGCAGGCCGAAGTCGCGCAGCACGGCCCGCAGCAAGACGTTCATCGCCTCGGCATCAGGCGGCTCGGCCAGCGGAGGTGAGCCGGCCGCGCCGCCCGCCGGGGGCGGGTTGGCGATGCCGGCGAGGAAGTCGACGACCGCGCGCTGATGCGACAGGTGCGTCGGCAGCGCCACCAGCTGGCGCACGGTGAGCGTGACCTTGTCGCGCGCGGCATTGGCGCGCAGCCCGGCCGCGACCAGCGAATGCTCCCGTTCCTGGCGCAGGCGGTCCTGGAATATCCACCAGCTCACCAGCGCGACGAACACCGTCCAAAGAATGGCCGCCAGTCCGATGGCGCGGAAGCGGTCACGTCGACCGACCCTGGCCGGGAGTCGCAAATCCATACCGGGCGTCTTCCTCGGGCCTCGCGACCGCCCGGTCGGTGCCGGGCTTTGGCGCGCTGCGAATTTCGTGGCGAAGTCCCTCGCGCGAAATCGAAAACGATTCTAGGGGTGGGATGTGCGCCCCGGCCCAATAAAAACGGCCCGCACAAGGCGGGCCGTTCGGGGCGTCGTGGGGGCCTGCCCCCGGGGTGGTCGGTCAGACGGCGACTTCCCGCGCCACCTCGGCGTATTCCTCGATGCGGTCGAAGTTCATGTAGCGGTAGACGCTGGCCGCGTCCTGGTTGATGACGCCCATGTCCACGTGGTACTCCGCGACCGTCGGGATGCGCCCGAGCTTGGAGCAGATCGCCGCCAGTTCCGCCGAGCCGAGGAACACATTGGTGTTCTTGCCCAGGCGGTTCGGGAAGTTGCGCGTGCTGGTGGACATGACGGTCGCGCCCTCACGCACCTGCGCCTGGTTGCCCATGCAGAGGCTGCAGCCGGGCATCTCGGTGCGCGCGCCGGCGGTGCCGAAGACGCCGTAGTGGCCTTCCTTGGTCAGCTCGGACGCATCCATCTTCGTCGGCGGCGCGACCCACAGCTTCACCGGGATGTCACGCTTGCCTTCCAGCAGCTTGGAGGCGGCGCGGAAGTGGCCGATGTTGGTCATGCACGAGCCGATGAACACTTCGTCGATCGGCGTGCCCGAGACATCGCTCAGGAACTTGGCGTCGTCCGGATCGTTCGGGCAGCAGACGATGGGCTCCTTGATCTCGGCCAGGTCGATCTCGATCACCGCGGCATATTCCGCGTCGGCATCGGGCTGCAGCAGCTTCGGGTCGGCCAGCCACGCTTCCACGGCCTTGATGCGACGCTCCAGCGTGCGCTTGTCCTGGTAGCCCTCGGCGATCATGTTCTTCATGAGCACGATGTTCGAGTTCAGGTACTCGATGATCGGCTCCTTGTTCAGGTGCACCGTGCAGCCCGAGGCGCTGCGCTCGGCCGAGGCGTCGCTCAGCTCGAAGGCCTGTTCCACCTTGAGGTCGGGCAGGCCCTCGATTTCGAGGATGCGCCCCGAGAACACGTTCTTCTTGCCCTGCTTGGCCACCGTCAGCAGGCCTTGCTTGATGGCGTACAGCGGAATCGCGTGCACGAGGTCGCGCAGCGTGATGCCCGGCTGCATCCGGCCCTTGAAGCGCACCAGCACCGATTCGGGCATGTCCAGCGGCATCACGCCGGTGGCCGCGCCGAAGGCCACCAGGC
>JBIQKU010000196.1:0-6078 GCA_044506225.1 Rubrivivax sp.
TGGCGTATGCGCTGTACCGCTGGGAGATGAACATCCGCATGGCCGCGGTGCTCGGCTTCGTCGGTGCCGGCGGGCTGGGGCAGATGCTCTATTTCCACCTGTCGCTGTTCCAGCAGGCGCAGGCGGCGACGGTGCTGCTGGCGATGGGGGTGCTGGTGGTGGCGGTGGACGGCTTCAGCAGCCGCCTGCGCCGCGGGCTGGCCACGGCGCATGCCTGAACACACCCTCTCCCGCACGCGGGAGAGGGCGGGCAGGCATCACACCGCGGCCAGCGCCTGGTCGAGGTCGGCGATCAGGTCGTCGATGTGCTCGATGCCGATCGACAGCCGCACGGTGTCCACCGTCACGCCCGCCTTGGCGAGCTCGTCCGGCGACAGCTGGCGGTGCGTGGTGGAGGCCGGATGGCAGGCGAGCGACTTGGCGTCGCCGATGTTCACCAGCCGCAGCACCAGGCCGAGCGCATCCTGGAAGCGTGCGCCGCCTTCCAGGCCGCCTTGCACGCCGAAGGTCATGATCCCCGAGGCGCGACCGCCCATGTAACGCTGCACCAGGCCGTGGTCCGGGTGGTCGGGCAGGCCGGCGTAGTTGACCCATTTCACCTTCGGGTGCTTCTTCAGGTGCTGCGCCACCGCCAGCGTGTTCTGGCAGATGCGGTCCATGCGCAGCGCCACCGTCTCGATGCCCTGCAGCACCAGGAAGGCGTTGAAGGGGCTGAGTGCCGCGCCCATGTTGCGCAGCGGCACCACGCGCGCGCGGCCGATGTAGGCAGCTTCGCCCAGCGCCTCGGTGTAGACCACGCCGTGGTAGCTCACGTCGGGTTCGTTCAGGCGCTTGAAACGCTGCTTGTGCTGCGCCCAGGGGAACTTGCCCGAATCGACGATCACGCCGCCGATGGAGTTGCCGTGGCCGCCCAGGTACTTGGTGAGCGCGTGCACCACGATGTCGGCGCCGTGCTCGAAGGGCCGGCACAGGTAGGGGCTGGGCACGGTGTTGTCCACGATCAGCGGGATGCCGTGCTTGTGGGCGATGTCGGCCAGCGCCTTGAAATCGGTCACGTTGCCCAGCGGGTTGCCGATGGACTCGCAGAAGATGGCCTTGGTGCGCTCGTCGATCAGCGGCTCGAAGCTCTCGGGCTTGCTCGCATCGGCAAAGCGCGTCTCGATGCCGAGCTGCGGCAGCGTGTGCGCGAAGAGGTTGTAGGTGCCGCCGTAGAGCTGGGTGGACGAGATGATGTTGTCGCCCGCCTCGGCAATCGACTGGATGGCATAGGTGATCGCCGCCATGCCCGAGGCCACCGCCAGCGCGCCGATGCCCCCTTCCAGCGCCGCCATGCGCGCCTCCAGCACGCCGGTGGTCGGGTTCATGATGCGGGTGTAGATGTTGCCCGTCACCTTCAGGTCGAACAGGTCGGCACCGTGCTGCGTGTTGTCGAAGGTGTACGACGTCGTCTGGTAGATCGGCACCGCGGCCGATTTGGTCGACGGGTCGGGCGTGTAGCCGGCGTGCAGGGCCAGGGTCTCGAATTTCACTGCGTCGCTCCTGTGGGGTTCGTGAAGCCGCGAGTGTAGGCAGCGGCCCCGGCGGCGGCTGCCAGAATGGCCCGCTCGCCATGCACCAGGATCCCGACTTCCTCGCCCATCTGCGCACCGAGCTGTCCCACGGCAGGCTGTGGCTGGACCGCGCCATCGTGCTCGGTTATGCGCTCGCCACGGGCGGCGTGATGGTGCTGCTGACCCTGGGCAGTGCCTGGGCCTTCGGCGGGTTCCAGGCGCTGCTCGCCTGGCAGCCCTGGCTGGTGCTGTTCACCACGCCGGCGCTCACCGCGGCCATCGTCTGGGCGACGCGCCGCTGGTTCCCGGGCGCGGCCGGCTCGGGCATCCCGCAGGTCAAGGCGGCGCTCAATCCCGACATGCCGGTGGCGCGGCGCCATGTGCTGGTCTCGCTGTGGCTGACCATCGTGAAGATCGCCACCGTGTTCGCCGGCTTCGCCGCCGGCCTGTCGATCGGACGCGAGGGCCCGGCGGTGCAGATCGGCGCCGGGCTCATGCACCACGCACGGCGCTGGCTCTCGCCGGCCAGCGGCATTGATGCGCGCGCCCTGCTGATCGCCGGCGGCGCCGCGGGAATCGCCGGCTCCTTCAATGCGCCGCTGGCCGGCGTGGTGTTCGCCATCGAGGAACTGGCCGGGCGCCTGGAGTGGCGCGCGAGCGGCCTGGTCATCACCGCCATCGTGCTGGCCGGCCTCGTGTCGGTGTCGGCCTTCGGCAACCTCACCTACTTCGGCGTCATCCGCGTGCCGCACCTGGACTGGGACCTGCTCGTGCCGGGCCTGCTGGTGGCGCTGGCGGCCGGCGTGGCGGGCGGCCTGTTCGCACGGCTGGTCATCGCCTCGGTCACCGCGGCGCCGCAGCGGCTCACGCTGTGGCGCGCGCGCCATCCCATCCGTTTCGCCGCGGCCGTGGGCCTGGCGATCGCGGTGATGGGGCTGGCCACGGGCGGGGCCACCTTCGGCGCCGGTTCGGACGCGGTCAAGCAGATGCTGCACGGCGAACACGACCTGAACCCGGTCTACACGCTGCTCAAGTTCATCGCCACCTGGCTCACCGCCTGGAGCGGCGTGCCGGGCGGCATCTTCGCGCCCTCGCTGTCCATCGGTGCGGGCATCGGCGATGCGGTGGCGAGCCTCGCCAGCACCGCGCTCGCGCCGGCGCTCATCGCCATGGGCATGGCCGGATTCCTCGCGGCGGTGACGCAGGCACCGCTCACCGCCTTCATCATCGTGATGGAGATGGTCGATGGTCACTCCATGGTGCTCAGCCTCATGACGGCCGCACTGCTCGCCAGCCTGGTCGCACGCATGATCAGCCGCCCGGTCTACGACGTGATCGCGGCGCACATGGTGAGCGTGGCCAGCGGCAGCACCGGCACGCCGTCGCCGCCGCCGGCGGCGCTGCCGCCGCGCTGACCGCAGCGTTCAGGCGGCGACGCAGACCCGGTTGCGCCCGCCGTGCTTGCCGCTGTAGAGGGCGGCGTCGGCGCGCTGGATCAAGTCGGCTATGCCGGCGTCCGCGGGCCGCAGCTCGCTCACGCCGAGGGTCGCGGTCAGGCCGAACCGGTGCGGCCCGGCCTCCACGTCGGTGGCCGCGAGCTGCACACGAAGCCGCTCGGCCACCACCGCCGCGCCGGCGACGTCGGTGTGGGGCAGCAGCATGACGAACTCCTCGCCGCCCAGCCGGCCGATCAAATCGCCCTCGCGCAGCGCGGCGCGGCACACATCCGCCACCGTGCACAGGGCGACGTCGCCGGCGGCATGGCCGAAGCTGTCGTTGACACGCTTGAAATGGTCCACGTCCAGCACGCACAGCGACAGCGCATGGCCGTGGCGCTGCGCGCGGGTCAGCTCACGCTGGAACAGCTGCTCGTACTGGCGGCGGTTGAACAGGCCGGTGAGCGGGTCGGTGGTGGCCTGGCGCTGCAGTTCGGCCTCCAGCCGCCGGCGGCGCTCGATCTCGCGCTCGGCACGCTCGAGCGCCGCGAACTCGCGCCGGTGCACCAGCGCCAGCCGGTAGGCGGTGAAGAAGCCGAGCCCAGCCGGCAGCGTCAGCACCATGGCCTTCACCACCAGCCACATGCCGCTGCCCAGGCCGGCCAGCCACAGACTCGCCACCGTGCCGACGATGCCGTAGACCGCCGCCAGCGCGCCCAGCAGCAGCCGGTTCGGCAGGAAGAGGAATTGCGCGAGCAGCAGCACCATGGTGACGGCCACCAGCCGGTCCACCATCTGCGGCGGCGACAGGAAATAGAAAGTGAACAGAAAGCTGAAGCCGAGGATGAGCAGCGGCGTCAGCACCATGCCGCTGCTGGCCAGTGCCGGGCGCCGCCGAACCAGCCAGATCGCGCCCACCAGCAGGGCCGCCATGGCCAGCCGGCCGGCGAGCGCCAGGCCGAAGGTCGGCCCGGCGCCGAAATTGGCGTAGTCGGCCAGCACGAAGACCACGCTGCTCAGCGCCCAGATCGCCAGCGCCAGGCGCAGATGGCGGGCGGTCGCCGCGGCGGTGTGCGCCAGAAAGCGCGACTCGGTCTCACGGTCGGCGAACTCGGCCGACCAGAACAGCAGGCGCTCGCGCGCCGCAGGGGCGCCCGAGGCAGGAAGGGCGGAGCTCGGGTCGGGCATGCGCGGCGGAAGAACACCTGTCGGAATACTGTCTATCGGCAGGCGCGCGTGCCGGCTGAGCGCCGCAAGCGTGCGCCCTGGCACGGCTTGACCGAAAACAAGCCGCCGCCTCCGGGGGGCGCTGCGGCAGGAAGTGGCCGTGGGGCCATCGGCTTATCGACACATCGCCGCGCGAGCGGCACGACAGAATGGGCTCCGATCCCGCAGTACCGACGGTTCCCCATCTTCATGCACGGCCTTCGCCGCTTCTCCCGCTGCCGTGCGGCCCGCGCAGCGCTTGCCTTCGCCCTGGCCGGGCTGGGCGTCGCCCCGGCGGCGTCCCAACCCGCCGCGCCCTACCCCCCGGCGCAGGCCGCGCCGCCCCTCGCACCCGATGCCGTGTCGCCGCTGCGCCTGAGCGGCTTCGCCACGCTGGGCGTGGTCGACAGCCGCATGGGCGCGCCCTGGGTGTTCCGCCGCGACTCGCTGCAGCCGCCCGGGCCCGACGGCGGGCTGCGCACCCGCGTGGACAGCCGTCTCGGGCTGCAGGCCAACCTCACACTCTCACCGCAGCTCGAGGCCATCACCCAGATCGTGCTCAAGCCCCAGGCGGAGGCGGCGCCCGCGGCGCAACGCCTGGAATGGGCGCTGCTCGCCTGGCGGCCCGCGCCCGACTGGACGCTGCGCGCCGGGCGCGTCAGCAACGACATGCGGCTGCTGTCCGAGTACACCAACGTGGGCTTCGCCTATCCCTGGGTGCGCCCGAGCACCGAGCTCTACGGCGCCCAGTCGCTCACCTCGGTGGACGGCGTGGACATGCAGAAAGCCTGGTGGCAGGGCAGCACGCACTGGCGGGTGAAGCTGCAACTCGGCCAGATCGACCTGGACGCGCCGGCCACCGCGCTCGGCCGGGTGACGGTGCGCGGGCGCGACATGGTCGCGGCCACCGTGCAGCGCGAGCGCGACGGCCTGCTGCTGAAGGCGAGCCTCTCGCAGGCGCGCATCACCTTCGGCACCGACACCGACCTGCGGCCGATGTTCGACCTGCTCGAGGCGGTGCGCCGCGCGCCCATCGCCTCGGTCAGCGCCGAGGCCGCCGCCCTGCGGGGCCGGATGGTGGAAGACGCCTTCACCAGCCGAAGCCTGGCGCTCGGCCTGCAGTACAGCCGCGGCCCGTGGCTGAGCCACGCCGAACTCGCCTGGACCCGGGTCGAGCAGACCGATGAGGCGGACCTGAGCGCGCATGCCAGCCTCGGCTACCGCATCGGCGCGGTCACGGTGTTCGGCGCGGCGGGCATCGTCTCGCCGCGGCGCGGGCCGGCGCAGGCGCCGGTGCACTGGGCGGCCACGCTGGCACCGCTGGTGGGCCCGGAACAGGCCACGGCGGCGCAGGCCGCAGGCACGGCGGCCGCGGGCGTGGTCAACGCCCTGCGCAACGAGCAGCGCTCGCTGTCACTCGGCCTGCGTTGGGATGTGCATCCGCAAGTGGCGCTCAAGGCGCAGGTGGACCACTTCCGCGCCGGCGCCCGGGGCGCCGGGCCCTGGGGCCACCGCACGCCCGAGGCGCGGCGCGGCAACGTGCTGTCCCTGGCCGTGGACACGGTGTTCTGACCATGGGCCGGACCTTTTTCTGGCGCTGCGCCGCCGTGCTCTGCCTGGCCCTGGCAGCCGTGGCGGCGCGCGCCGACATCTACGTGGTGGTCAGTGCCAGCAACCCGGTGCGTGCGATGACGCACAAGCAGGCGCTGGATCTCTACATGGGCCGCGCGCGGCACTTCCCCAACGGCGACTACGCGCTGCCCTTCGACCAGGCGCGGGACGCGCCGGTGCGCGCGACGTTCTACAAGCTGCTCACCGGCATGGACCTGGCACAGGTCAACAGCTACTGGGCGCGCCTGATGTTCACCGGGCAGACCATGCCGCCG
>JBIQKU010000197.1:0-6042 GCA_044506225.1 Rubrivivax sp.
GGCCTGTGGGACGTGTACAACCAGTACCACATGGGCATCACCGCCGAGAACGTGGCGAAGAAGTACGGCGTCACCCGCGAGGCCCAGGACGCGCTGGCGCTCGCCTCGCAGCAGAAGGCCGCCGCGGCGCAGGATGCGGGCAAGTTCAAGGACGAGATCGTGCCGGTCTCCATCCCGCAGAAGAAGGGCGACCCGCTGGTCTTCGACGCGGACGAATTCATCAACCGCAAGACCAGCGCCGATGCCCTGGCCGGCCTGCGCCCCGCCTTCGACAAGGCGGGCAGCGTGACCGCCGGCAATGCCTCGGGCATCAACGACGGCGCGGCCGGCGTGGTGGTGATGAGCGCGGCCAAGGCCGAGCAACTGGGCCTCAAGCCGCTCGCGCGCATTGCGTCCTATGCCTCGGCCGCGCTGGACCCGGCCTACATGGGCATGGGGCCGGTGCAGGCCTCCCAGCGCGCGCTGCAGCGCGCCGGCTGGAAGGCGGCCGACCTGGACCTGCTCGAGATCAACGAAGCCTTTGCGGCCCAGGCCTGCGCGGTGCACGCCGAGATGGGCTGGGACACGGACAAGGTCAATGTCAACGGCGGTGCCATCGCCATCGGCCACCCGATCGGCGCCTCGGGCTGTCGCATCCTGGTGACGCTGCTGCACGAGATGCAGCGCCGCAACGCCCGCCGCGGGCTCGCCTCGCTGTGCATCGGTGGCGGCATGGGCGTGGCGCTGACCGTCGAACGCTGATCCTCAGGCCGCGCCCGCCCAGGGAAGCCGGGCGAACCCGGCTTGACCGGTGCGCGGCGCGCGGCGACCCTCTTCACAACTGCACTCACAAGGAATTCGACATGACACAACGCGTGGCCTACGTGACAGGCGGCATGGGCGGCATTGGCACCGGCATGTGCCAGCGCTTGCACCGGGACGGCTTCAAGGTCATCGCCGGCTGCGGGCCGAGCCGCGACTACGACAAGTGGCTGAACGAGCAGAAGGCGCAGGGCTACACCTTCTATGCGTCGGTCGGCAACGTCGGCGACTGGGATTCGACGGTCGCCGCCTTCCAGAAGGCCAAGGCCGAACACGGCCCGATCGACGTGCTGGTGAACAACGCCGGCATCACGCGCGACGGCATGTTCCGCAAGATGACCCGCGCCGACTGGGACGCGGTGATCGAGACCAATCTCACCAGCCTGTTCAACGTCACCAAGCAGGTGATCGAGGACATGCTGGACCGCGGCTGGGGCCGCATCATCAACATCAGCTCGGTCAACGGCGAGAAGGGCCAGTTCGGCCAGACCAACTACTCCGCCGCCAAGGCCGGCATGCACGGCTTCACCATGGCACTGGCCCAGGAAGTGGCGACCAAGGGCGTGACGGTGAACACCGTGAGCCCGGGCTACATCGCGACCGACATGGTGAAGGCCATCCGCCAGGACGTGCTCGACAAGATCATCGCGGGCATCCCGGTCAAGCGCCTGGGCACCCCGGGCGACATCGCGTCCATCGTGGCGTGGCTCGCCTCGGACGAATCGGGCTTCGCCACCGGCGCCGATTTCTCGGTCAACGGCGGCCTGCACATGGGCTGACCGGCCGGCCGGCGCCGTCGCGCCGGCCTTCAGGCGGAAATCGCGTCCAGCAGCTCGCTTTCCACCTGCAGCTGGGTGCGGCTTTGCTGCAGGGCCTCGCCGTCGATCAGGAAGGTGTCTTCCACCCGCTCGCCCAGGGTGGTGATCTTGGCGAGCTGCAGGTTGATGCGGTGGTGGGCCAGCACGCGGGCAATGGAATACAGCAGCCCGGAGCGGTCGCTGGTGGAGATGCCCAGCAGCCAGCGTTGCGCACGCTCGTCCGGGCGCAAGGTCACCCGCGGCGTGACCGGGAAGGAACGCACCCGCCGTGACACGCGCCCGCGCCGTGGCTCGGGCAGTGGGCCGGTGGCCGTGAGCGCCTGCGTCAACTGCGTTTCCACCAGCGAGATCAGGTCGCGGTAGTGCTGTGCCAGGTCGGGGCTGGTGACCTGGAAGGTGTCCAGCGCATAGCCCGCGCGCGTCGTGTGCACCTTGGCGTCGAGGATGTCGAAGTTGCTGCCGTCGAAGTAGCCGCAGATGCGGGCGAACAGGTCGGCCCGGTCGGGCGAGTACACCAGCACCTGCAGCCCCTCGCCGAGCGGCGACAGCCGCGCGCGCACCACCGGCCGCTGCGTCTTCACGAAGCGGTGCAGCGCGCGCGCGTGCCAGGCGATGTCGCCGGCGTCGTGGCGCGCGAAGTAGCTCACCTCCAGCGTCTGCCACAGCGGTTCCTCGGTGCCCTGCGGCAGCGAATAGAGGTTGAGCGTGTGCCGCGCCTCCTGCTTGCGCGCCTCGATCTCGGCATCCAGGTTGGGCCGCGCGCCGCCGAGCGCGCGCAGGGTGAGGCGGTACAGGTCCTCCAGCAGCTTGCCCTTCCAGGCGTTCCACACCTTGGGGCTGGTGCCGCGGATGTCGGCCACGGTGAGCAGGTACAGCGCCGTCAGGCAGCGCTCGCTGCCGACGAGGCGGGCGAAGGCCTCGATCACCTCCGGGTCGGACAGGTCCTCCTTCTGCGCGATGCGCGACATCGTGAGGTGGCCCTTGACCAGGAACTCGATCAGCGCGGCGTCCTCCCGCTCCACGCCGTGCTGGCGGCAGAAGCGGCGCACTTCGACGGCGCCGAGCTCGGAGTGGTCGCCGCCGCGGCCCTTGGCCACGTCGTGGAAGATGGCCGCGATGTAGAGCACGTACGGCCGGTCCCACTGCGCGGCCAGCTGCGAGCAGAACGGGTACTCGTGCGCATGCTCGGGGATGAAGAAGCGCCGCACGTTGCGCAGCACCATGAGGATGTGCTGGTCCACCGTGTAGACGTGGAACAGGTCGTGCTGCATCTGCCCGACGATGCGGCGGAACACCCACAGGTAGCGCCCGAGTACGCTGGTGTGGTTCATCAGCCGGAAGGCATGCGTCTGGCCCTCGGGCTGCTTGAGGATCTGCATGAACGTCGCGCGGTTCGCCGGGTCGCTGCGGAACGCGGCGTTCATGATGTTGCGCGCGTTGTAGAGCGCGCGCAGCGTGCGCGCCGACAGGCCGTCCAGCCCGTGCACCTGCTGGTAGGCGAGGAAGGTCTCGAGGATGGCGTGCGGATCGCGCTGGTACAGGTCGTCGCTCACCACCTCCAGCAGGCCGCCGCGGTCGAAGAACTTGCCGTTGATCGGGCGCATCGGCGCGTCGTGCGTGCCGTTGATCTGCTCGGCGACGTTGAGCATCAGGATCTGGTTGAGCTGCGTCACCGCCTTGGCCGCCCAGTAGTAGCGGCGCATCAGCACCTCGGAGGCGCGCTGCGCCTTCGTCGCCCGGTAGCCGAAGCTCTCGGCCACGGCGGTCTGCAGGTCGAACACCAGGCGGTCCTCGCGCCGCCCGGCCACCAGGTGCAGCCGCGCGCGGATGAGCCGCAGCACGCCCTCGTTGCGCTTGAGCCGCGCCAGCTCGAAGGGCGTCATCAGCCCGCGCGCGGCGAGTTCGTTCCAGTTGCGCCCGAGGCCGGCCGCGCGCGCCACCCACAGCACCACCTGCAGGTCGCGCAGGCCGCCGGGGCTTTCCTTGCAGTTGGGCTCCAGCGCGTAGGGTGTGTCCTCGAACTTCTGGTGCCGCTGGTGCATCTCGAAGGTCTTGGCGCGCAGGAAGGCCTTCGCATCCATGGCGGCCTGGCTGGCGTCGCAGAAGGCGCGGAACATGCGCCGCGCGCCGCACAGGTGGCGCGCCTCGAGCAGCGCCGTCTGCACCGTCACGTCGCGCCGGGCCTCCTCGATGCATTCGTCGATCGTGCGCACGCTGGAGCCGATCTCCAGGCCGATGTCCCAGCAGGCGGTGATGAAGCCTTCGATCGACGACTTCAGCGCATCGTTGGCATGCGCATCGCCGGGCGGGCCGGGCGGGAGCAGCACCAGCACGTCGATGTCGGAATGCGGAAACAGCTCGGCGCGGCCGTAGCCGCCCACCGCGACCAACACCGCGCCGGGCGGCATGAACGCGTGTTTCCACAGCCCGGCCAGCGTCTCGTCCACATGGCGCGCCAGCCCGCGGATGAGCCGCGTCGCGGCCATGGACGTCGCACGCGCCGCGCGGAACTCGTCCAGCAGCGCTTCCTTGCCCTGCTTGAAGCGCTGGCGCAGGTCGCCGATGCGGTGCGCCACAGGCGCCTCGTTGCTGGCGTCCGGCGCGAATGCCATGAAGGTGACCCGCTCAGGCCGCCCGCACGAAATCCGGCGGCGGCGGCGTGCCGGCCGACTGCGTCATGATCTCGTAGCCGGTGTCGGTCACCAGCACCGAATGCTCCCACTGCGCCGACAGCGAGCGGTCCTTGGTGACGATGGTCCAGCCGTCGGGCATCTCGCGGATCTCGCGCCGGCCGATGTTGATCATGGGCTCGATGGTGAAGATCATGCCGGGCACCAGTTCCTCGCCGGTGCCGGGGCGGCCGTAGTGCAGCACCTGCGGATCCTCGTGGAACTTGGCGCCCACGCCGTGGCCGCAGAACTCGCGCACCACCGAATAGCCGGCGTTCTCGGCATAGACCTGGATGGCATGGCCGATGTCGCCCAGGCGCGCACCGGGCTTGACCTTCACGATGCCCTTCCACATCGCCTCATAGGTGATGGCGCACAGCCGCTTGGCGGCGATGGAGCCTTCACCCACGATGAACATGCGGCTGGTGTCGCCGTGCCAGCCGTCCTTGATGACGGTGACATCGATGTTGACGATGTCGCCGTTCTTCAGCGGCTTGTCGTTCGGGATGCCGTGGCAGACCTGGTGGTTGATCGAGGTGCAGATGGCCGCGGGGAAGGGCGGATAGCCCGGCGGCTGGTAGCCCACCGTGGCCGAGATCGCGCCTTGCACGTTCACGATGTGGTCGAGCGCGATGCGGTCCAGCTCGGCGGTGGTCACGCCCGGCTTGACCAGGGGCGTGAGCAGGTCCAGCACCTCGGCGGCCAGCCGGCCCGCGACGCGCATGCCGGCGATGTCGTCGGCGGTCTTGATCGTGATCGTCATGGGGCCAAATTATGGCATTCACCCCTTGACAGCCGCCGGCGCCGAGGCGTCTCGCACGGGGGTCTTGACTAGAATGGCGGGCTTTCCACGGTGGCGTTCGCCGCCGTTCGTTCCTCCCAACTCCCGAGCTGCCGCGTGACCCCTCCGACCAAGCACCTGCTGCACTTCGAGGGCGGCAACGCGCTGTCCGATTTCCGCGCGAAGGCGCTGCTGCCCCGGCTGCAACAGGCCTGTGCACGCATCACCGGCGTGCATGCGCGGCATGTGCACTGGGCGTGGAGCGATGCGGCGCTGCCCGCGGCGCAGGCGGAGCGGCTGGCGGCGCTGCTGCGCTACGGCGATGCCTACACCGGCCCGGCCGAGGGCACGCTGGTGGTCGTCGCGCCGCGCCTGGGCACGGTCTCGCCCTGGGCCAGCAAGGCCACCGACATCGCGCACAACTGCGGCCTGCCGGTGCATCGTGTCGAGCGCGTCACCGAATACCGGCTAACGCTCAAGAGCGGGTTGCTCAGCAGTGCCAAGCCGCTCGCGCCGAACGAGCTGCAGGCCGTGGCCGAGTTGCTGCATGACCGGATGACCGACAGCGTGCTACTCGCGCGCGAGGATGCGGCGCATCTCTTCGACGAGCAGCCGGCCCGGCCGATGGCGCATGTCGATGTGCTGGGCGCAGGGCGCAGCGCGCTCGAGGCGGCCAACGTCGACTTCGGCCTCGCCCTGTCTGACGACGAGATCGACTACCTCGTGAACGCCTTCACCGGGCTCGCGCGCAACCCGACCGATGTCGAGCTGATGATGTTCGCGCAGGCCAACAGCGAACACTGCCGCCACAAGATCTTCAACGCGCAGTTCACCATCGACGGCGTGGCGCAGGAGAAGTCGATGTTCGGCATGATCCGCAACACCCACCAGCTCGCGCCGCAGCACACGGTCATCGCCTACAGCGACAACGCCTCGGTGATGGAAGGCCACGAGGTGGAGCGCTGGCTGCCGA
>JBIQKU010000198.1:0-6040 GCA_044506225.1 Rubrivivax sp.
GCGGCATGAACTCCATCCGCGACCAGATCCAGGAGACCTCCAAGCGGATCAAGCGCCTGGGCGAGTCGTCGCAGGAGATCGGCGAAATCACCGAACTGATTTCCGACATTACCGAGCAGACGAACGTGCTGGCCCTGAACGCCGCCATCCAGGCCGCATCGGCCGGTGAAGCAGGCCGCGGCTTCTCGGTGGTGGCCGAAGAAGTTCAGCGACTCGCAGAACGCTCCGGCGATGCAACGCGCCAGATCGCGGCCCTCGTGAAGACCATTCAGACCGACACGCAGGATGCGGTGGGCGCCATGGAGCGCTCGACGCAGGGCGTGGTGGAAGGAACCCGGCTGTCCGACGCGGCCGGTAGCGCACTCGGCGACATCGACCGCGTGTCGCGCCAGCTCGCCGAACTGATTCAGGCGATTTCGGCGCAGGCCTCTCGCGAAGCCGAATCCGCGAACGTGGTGGCGGCCAACATCCAGCACATCTTCGCGGTGACGGAGCAGACCGGTGAAGGTACCCGCTCGACCGCCCAGATGGTGCGAGAGCTGTCGCGTACCGCTGAAGAACTGAAGCAGTCGGTGGCGCGGTTCAAGATCAGCTGATCGCACGAAGACAGCGCCGCGGCCGCGTGCCGCGGCACCAGACTCGAGACTAGGCACGATGGAAAGCCACGCGACGATGAGCGAAACCCTGAGCGAGATGAGCGACGACCTGAGTGCCTTGGCGTGGGTCCACGAGGAGCTGCGGCGCTCGCTCGACAACGCCCACAAGGCCCTGCGCCGGTTCGTCAAGGAAGCGGAGTCGATGAGCGGCTCCGACGTGGACGCCGTCGATCCGGCCGTGCTGCGCACCGCGCGCCAGCAGATCCACCAGGGCGTGGGCGCGCTCGAACTCGTCGGGCTGCCGTCCGTGGCCGTCGTGCTGCGCGCAAGCGAAGCCGCGGTCCAGCGCTTCGTCGCCAAGCCGGAGAAGCTCACCGAGGCCGATGTCGAAACCATCGAGCACGCGTCCTTCGCCCTGCTCGACTTCCTGCAGCGCCTGCTGGCCGGCAAGCCGGTGCCGGCGGTGGCGCTCTTCCCGCGCTACCAGGCCGTGCAGGCGCTCGCCGGCGCCGACCGCATCCACCCTGCCGACCTCTGGAGCCACGACTGGCGCTGGGTCGATCTGGGCGCCGATTCCAGCACGGCGCCGCGCGCGCTCGATTCAGCCGCCCACAACGACTTCGAAAAGCAGCTGCTGCCGCTCCTGCGCGGCAACAACCCCCGTGCCGCCACTGCGCTGAGCGACCTGTGCGCCGGCATCGCCGCCGGGGCGACGAGCCTGCCTGCGGTCACGCTGTGGAAGCTGGCGTCGGCGTTCTTCGAAAGCCAGGCCCAGGGCCTGCTGAAGCCCGACCTGCACACCAAGCGTGCGGCCTCGCGCCTGCTCGCGCAGCTGCGCACGCTCGAGCGTGGCGAGGGCGACGTCTCCGAACGCCTCGCACACGACCTGCTGTTCTTCTGCGCACAAAGCGCCTCGCCCGGCGATGGCCGCAAGGCGCCGCGCCTGGCCGCAGCTCGCCAGGCGTATGGCCTCGCAAGTCACGTGGCGGCCGACTACGACGTCAACCGCCTGGGCCGCTTCGACCCGGCGCTCATCGTGCAGGCCCGCAAGCGCGTGGCGAGCGCCAAGGATTCCTGGTCGGCCGTGGCCGGCGGTGAGATGCACCGCATGAGCGGCCTGGCCGAACAGTTCTCGCTCGTGGGCGATTCGCTCAAGCGCCTCTACCCGAACGGCGATGTGCTGGCCGACGAGCTGCAGAACGCCGTTGCGCAGACGCAGGCCGCCAACACCGCACCGCAGCCCCCGCTCGCGATGGAAGTCGCGACCAGCGTGCTCTATCTCGAAGCTTCGCTGGAAGACGGCGACTTCGACGACCCGGAAGAGGGCCAGCGCGTGCGTCGCCTGGCCCAGCGCATCGCGTCGGTACGAGCCGGGCACACGCCCGATCCGCTCGAGGCGTGGATGGAAGAGCTCTACCGCCGCGTCTCCGACCGCCAGACCATGGGCAGCGTCGTGCAGGAGCTGCGCGTTTCGCTCTCCGAGGCCGAAAAGCACATCGACCAGTTCTTCCGCAACCCCGCTGACCGCACGGCGCTCGCGCCAGTGCCCACGCTGCTGTCGTCCATGCGCGGCGTCCTGTCCGTGCTCGGCATGGACCAGGCCGCCCACGCCGTGCTGCGCATGCGCGATGACGTCGATGGCCTCCTGAGCACCGAAGTCGATCCGCAGCAGGTGGTGCAGTCGGGCACGTTCGACCGCCTCGCCAGCAACCTCGGCGCGCTCGGCTTCCTGATCGACATGCTCAGCGTGCAGCCGCAGATGGCCAAGTCGCTGTTCGTGTTCGACGCGCAGGCCGGCACGCTCAGCCCGCTGATGGGCCGCAGCGCTGCCGCTCGCCAGGCCACCAACCTCGTCGTGCCGGCGGCTGCGCCCCCGGCCGTCGAGCCGCGTCTGATCGAGCAGGCGCAGTCGCTGGCCTTCGCGGCCGTGAGCGACCGCGTGCCGCTCGACGAGGTCTCGCGCGACCTCGAACAGTTGTCGCAGGAAGCCAAGGCCGCCGACCAGCCCGAGCTCGTGGCCACGGTCGAAGAAGCCCAGGAGGCGATCGAACACGCCTCCGGCCCCGAGGAAGTGGCCGCCGTGCGCGAACAGCTCTCCGAGAAGCTGGCCGACTTCGTCACCGTCGCAAGCGGCCCGATTCCGCTCGACGAGGCGCCCGTGGTCCCGGCCCCGCCGCCCCCGGCGCCGCTCGTGCCCACGCCGACCAGCATGGCCACGGACCTCGGCGACGACCCGGAGATGCGCGAGATCTTCCTGGAAGAAGCGCGCGAGGTCATCGAGACCGCCAGGACCGCGCTCGCTGCGCTGGGGCATTCGCCGGCCAACATCGAGCAACTCACCACCGTGCGCCGCGCCTTCCATACGCTGAAGGGCAGCTCGCGCATGGTCGGCCTGAAGGAGTTCGGCGAAGCCGGCTGGGCCTGCGAGCAGGTCTACAACAGCTGGCTGGCCGAACAGAAGGCCGCCGATCCGGGCCTGATGGCGTTCACCGACAACACGCTCGAGTACTTCGCCGAGTGGGTGGAGGCGATCGCCCGCCAGCAACCCGCCGGCTACACCGCTGCGCCCGTTCAAGCCGCGGCCGAGGCGCTCGGCCGCGGGGAGCCCATCCCCGCCGTGGCCGCGTCGCCGGCCCATGACCTGGAGATGGTGTCGCTCTCCTTTCCGCCCGACATGCCGAGCGAGAAGGACCTCGAGCTGGCGCCGCCGCCCGCGGCCGCTGCCGAGGCACCGCTTGCGCAAGCCGCCGAGTCGCCTCTGCCCGAGGTGTCGTTCGACCTCGACCTGGGATCGCTCGACGACCCAAAACCCCTCGCGGCCCAGGAGGCCGCGGCCCCGGCACCGTCCATTGAGCTCAGCTCGCTGGAGCTGCCGCAGGTCCAGGGGGAAGCGCTCGCCGCTGACGCGCCGCCCGAGCCGGAACTCGAAGCGCTGCCGGCCGCCGAGTCGGTGGAGATCGAGCTCGACGAAAAGCTGTTCGCGGCCGACGCGCCGGTCGGCGAGGCGATGGCCGAGCCGCCGGCGGCCGAAGTGCCTGCGGCCGACGAGGCACAGCCCGCGCCGGCTCCCGCCGACGACGATCAGGTCAAGGTCGTGGGTGACCTGCGCATCAGCATTCCGCTCTTCAACATCTACCTCAACGAGGCCGACGAGCTCTCGCGCCGCCTGACCACCGAAGTCGCCGAGTGGGCGATGGAACTGCACCGCCCGATCGGTGAGGTGCCCATCGCGCTGGCGCACTCGCTGGCCGGCAATTCGGCGACGGTCGGGTTTGCCGACCTCTCGCACCTGGCGCGGCTGGTCGAGCACGCGCTCATGCGCTCGCAGGCGATCGGCTCGGGCACGCCCGACGAGGCGCGCCTGTTCGTCGATGCTGCCGAGGAAGTGCGCCGCCTGCTGCATCAGTTCGCGGCCGGCTTCCTCAAGCCCGTCTCGCCCGAGCTGCTGCAGCGCCTCGCCGATCACGAGATCGCCTCCGCCCGCCGGCTGGAAGCAGCCAACACCTTCGATGCCACGCCGGCACCGGCGATCGAGCCGCTGGAAGCGGCAGCGCCGGTCGTGCTGGAGGCGCCCGAACCGGTCGACGCGTCCGAGCCCGCGCCGCGCAGCTCGCGTCCGGCGCCGCTCACGAACTCCGACGAGGCGCTGGTCGCGCACGTGGACAGCAACTTCGGTGGGCTGGACACCAACGTCGGCTCCCTCGGGCAGGCCGAGTTCAAGACCTTCACGCCGCTGCCGGTCGAAGAAGCAGTCCGTCCCGCCCCGGCGCGCGCCGATGCGCTCGACGGCGAGGACGACATCGACGCCGTCGACGCGGTCGACGCCGAACTCTTCCCCATCTTCGAGGAAGAGGCCGAAGACCTGCTGCCGCAACTCGACAACAAGCTGCGCGAATGGGCGCGCCGCCCGACCGACAACGGCCCGGCGGCCGCCTGCATGCGCACGCTGCATACGCTCAAGGGTGGTGCCCGTCTCGCTGGCGCCATGCGCCTCGGCGAAATGGCCCACCGGCTGGAAACGGCCATCGAACACCTGCTCGCGCAGAGCCACGTGACGACGGTCGACGTCGACGCGCTGCATGCGCGCTCCGACGCCCTCTCCGCTGCCTTCGAGGCCTTGCGCTCGCGGGACGCGCAGGCCTACGCCGAAGCCGAGGATTCGCTGCACGCGGTCCTCTCCGAGGAGCCGCCGGCGCCGCCACCCGTGGTGGCGCCGCTGGTCGAGCCCGTGGTGGCCACGACCGTGCTGCCGCCCGCGGCCCCGCTCGAGACGCCGCGCGTCGAGCCGCAGCCGGCCGAGCCGACGCCGCTTCAGGCCGAAGCACCCGCACCGACCGCGCCGTCGCCCTCGGCGCCGGCTTCGAGCGCCTCGCGCGAGATCGACTGGGCGCGCTTCTTCAACGCTGCCGAGGCCGAAGCCGTCGAGGCCACCGGCGACCGCAACGCCGCGGCCGCCAGCGCCGCCGTGCGTGTGCGCGGCCCGCTGCTCGAGCGCCTGGTCAATCAGGCCGGTGAAGTCAGCATCACCCGCTCGCGGATCGAATCCGAAGTGGGCAACATGCGTACGTCGCTGAACGACCTGACCGACAACCTGGAGCGTCTGCGCCTGCAGTTGCGCGACATCGAGTTCCAGGCCGAGACGCAGATGATCTCGCGTCAGGAAGCGGCCAAGGCGGCCAACGAGGTCTTCGACCCGCTCGAATCCGACCGTTTCACGCGCTTCCAGGAACTGACGCGCATGATGGCCGAGTCGGTGAACGACGTGGCCACCGTGCAGCGCACGCTCACCCGCACGCTGGAAACGGCGGAAGACGAGCTCGCGTCTCAGGCGCGTCTCACGCGCGACCTGCAGGACGACCTGCTGCGCACTCGCATGGTGGAGTTCGAGGCGCAGTCCGACCGGCTCTATCGTGTCGTGCGCCAGGCCGCCAAGGAAACCGGCAAGCAGGTCCGCCTGGACATCGTCGGCGGCTCGATCGAAATCGACCGCGGCGTGCTCGACCGCATGACGCCCGCCTTCGAGCACCTGCTGCGCAACTGCGTGACGCACGGCATCGAGAAGCCCGAGGCCCGCACGGCTGCCGGCAAGGAAGCCACCGGCAACATCGTGGTCGCGCTGCACCAGGAAGGCAACGAAGTCGCCGTGGAATTCCGCGACGACGGCGCCGGCCTCGACCTCGCGCGCATCCGCGAGAAGGGCCTCGCCATGGGCCTGCTCGACGCGAGCCAGGAGTACGGCGCCGGCGACCTCGCCAACCTCATCTTCACCGCCGGCTTCTCGACCGCCGACACCGTGACCGAGCTGGCCGGCCGTGGCGTGGGCATGGACGTCGTCCGCTCCGAAGTCAACGCGATGGGTGGCCGCATCGAGACCGCGACCGCGCCCGGGCAGGGCACGAGCTTCAAGCTGGTGCTGCCGCTGACCACGGCGGTCACGCAGGTGG
>JBIQKU010000199.1:0-6036 GCA_044506225.1 Rubrivivax sp.
CGGCGTCGAAGCCCACGCCGTTGTCGCGCACGTACAGCACCTGCTCGCCGTCCTGGACGCGGGCGCCCAGCTCGATGCGCGCCTCGCCCTGCTCGGGCGAGAACTTGAGCGCATTGCCGATGAGGTTGACGTAGACCTGGCGCAGCAGCTGCGGGTCCGCCCGCACCCGCGGCAGCGCATGCAGCGTGACCGGCAGGGGCGCGCCGTCCGGCTGGGCGAGGCGCATCTGCTCGAGCGTCTCGCGCACCAGCGGCTCGAGCTCCAGCGGCTGCGGCGTGAGTTCGACCTCGCTCACGCGTGCAAGCGCCAGCAGCGAGCTCACGAGCTGCGAAGACGCCTCCGCCTGGCTGCGAATGGCCTCGAGGTAGCGTGTCCCCGCGGCGGTGTCCCCGCGTGCCAGCGCCTCCTGCGCGAGGCGCGCCACGCCGGCGATGCCGCCCAGCGGACCGCGCAGGTCGTGCGACACGCTGCGGTTGAAACTCTCCAACCCGTCGATCACCTCGTGCAGTTCGGCGGTGCGCTGCGCCACCCGCCGCTCCAGCGATTCGTTGAGCGCCTGCAGCGCGGCATCGGCCGCCTCGCGGGCCGCCAGCTGCTGCGCCGCGCTGCGCTGTGCACGCAGCAGGCCGATGCTGAGCACGCCCATGCCGAAGGCGACCGATGGAATGGCGGCGGCATAGCGCAGCAGGTCCAGCGGGATCCAGCCGGCGGCCGCCGTGGCGACCGTGGCCGGATACGCCGCGAGCAGCACGCCCACCAGCGAGTAGCCCGCGCGGGGCTCGCGCCGGGCCGCGCCGAAGGCAAGCAGGGCCTGCAAGGCGAACATCATCGACAGGCCGGCAAACGCCGTGAGCCTGGAGGCGCCGAGCAGCACCGCACCCAGCACCGCCGCGCCGGACGCCAGCGCAAGCCAGCGTGCCCGGCGCGCGGAAGCGCCCTGCAAGCGCGTGTCCTCGACCATGCCGAACTGCAGCAACAGCACCGCCGTCACCGCCAGGGCGGAGCTGAGCGGATTGGGCACGGCCATGCCGGCCGGCCGCAGCTGCGCGTCGAAGAAGAAGATCACGGCGCCCAGGCCGAAGCCCGCGGCGAACAGCAGCGGCGCACGGGTGCGCTGCGCGCGTGCGGTCAGCGCGAACAGCAGCGCCAGCATGCCGTGCGACACGGCGGCGACAAGCGCGTACACGTCGGTCGACCCCATCGACATCCCCCGTTGCGTGTGCCTGTTCGGCGCAGGATAGCGCCGTGTGCCGCGCGGGACGCCCCTCAGCCAGACGGGCGACGCCTGCTTGCGATCAGCCGGCGCGCTGCGCCAGCACGGCCAGCAGCGCCAGGGGCGCGGTGTCGGCGCGCAGCACGCGTGGACCGAGCGTCACGGCGACGAAGCCGCAGGCGCGGGCGGCATCTTCCTCGGCAGGCGAGAGGCCCCCTTCGGGGCCGCTGAGGGTGAGCACGCCGGCCCCGGGCGCCGTCGCCCCCAGTGGCGCGGCCTCGCGCAGCGAGAGCAGCAGCCGCGTCTGGCTGGAGGCGCCCGGCAAGGCGGGCAGCCAGTCGGCCAGGTGGCGCACCGGTTCGATCGTCGGCACCGCGGTGCGCCCGCTCTGCTCGCAGGCGGCGATGGCCACGGCCTGCCAGTGCGCCACCTTCTTCTGCGCCCGCTCGCCGGCCAGGCGCAGCACCGAGCGTTCGCACACCAGCGGCTGGACCGCCGCGACGCCGAGCTCGGTCGCCTTCTCGATCAGGTCGTCCATGCGGTCGTTGGCCGGCATGCCGACGGCCAGCGTGATCGCACACGCCAGTTCACGCTCGACCGCGCGATGCTCGCCCAGCCGCACCTCGACCTCGCGGCGGCCGATGCGCTCGACCTGCGCCGACCATTCGCCGCCGCGGCCGTCGAAGAGCACGATGTCGGCGCCGGGTTGCAGGCGCAGCACCTGCACATGGCGCGCCGCGCCCGGCGGCAGCAACAGCGGCGCACCGGCGCGCAAAGGCAGGGGCACGTGGAAGCGGGGCGGCATCGGCAGGACGGCGTACGGCAGGGGGCGGCAGTGTAGCCAGCGGGCGGCAGCGCGTGGCTCAGGCGGCGGCGCGCAGCCAGTCGAGCACGACCATGCGGGTGTAGACGCTCGCCACCTCGGCGATGAAGCGCTCGAAGTCGACATGCGCGCTGTCGTCCGCCCGGTCGGAGATGCAGCGCAGCACCGCGAACGGCCGGCCGAAAGCGCTGCACACCTGGGCGAAGGCCGCGCCTTCCATCTCGACCGCGAGCGCGTCGGGCAGCAGGGTGCGCAGCATGCGGCTGGCGTGGGCAGAGCAGACGAAACGGTCGCCGCTGGCCACCAGGCCCTGGTGAAGCCGCGGCGCGGTGATGCCGAATGCGGCCAGGTGCGCCCGGCCGACCCGCGCCTCGGCTTGCGCCAGACAGCGTGCGGCGGCGTCGGCCAGCGCATCGGACAGCGCCGTGTCGGCCTCGAAACGGGCCTTGCCGGTGAGCGGCACCTCGAAGCGCGCGAACAGCGGCGAGGCGTCCATGTCGTGCTGCAGCAGCGTGCGCGCGACCACCACATCACCCACCGCCACCTCCGGCTGCAGGCCGCCGGCGGCGCCGGTGAACAGCAGGCGGCTCGCGCCGAAGTGCTGGATCAGCAGCGTGGCGGTGATGGCCGCCGCCACCTTGCCCACGCCCGACAGCACCAGCACCACGGGCTGTCCACCGATGCGCCCGACATGAAATCGCCGCCCGGCCAGCTCGACGATGTGCGCCGCCTCGAGCAGCGGCAGCAGCGCACGCAGTTCGCCGTGCAGGGCGCTGGTGATGGCCAGCGGTGCAGCGGCGGCAGACGTCACCGCGCGGGCGCTGTCGTCATGCCGGGGCCTTGTCGCGCAGCTCGCGGCGCAGCACCTTGCCGACCGCGGTCTTGGGCAGCTCCTTGCGGAACTCGACCACGCGCGGACGCTTGTAGCCGGTGAGATTGGCCTCGCAGTAGGCGCGCACCTGCGCCTCGGTGACCGCCTCGTCGCTCTTCACGCACACCAGCTTGACCACCTCGCCGGCCTTCTCGTCGGGCACGCCGATGGCCGCACATTCGAGGATGCCCGGCATCTGGCCGACCACGTCTTCCACCTCGTTCGGATAGACGTTGAAGCCGCTCACGAGAATCATGTCCTTCTTGCGGTCGACGATGCGGAAGTAGCCGCGCTCGTCGACCAGGCCGATGTCGCCGCTGCGGAAGAAGCCGTCGGGCGTCATCACCTTGGCGGTCTCCTCGGGGCGCTGCCAGTAGCCGGCCATGACCTGCGGACCGCGGATGGCGATTTCGCCGGTGCTGCCCACGGGCACCTCGTTGCCGTCGTCGTCGATCAGCTTCATCTCGGTGTTGGGCATGGGCAGGCCGATGTTGCCGCTGTAGGCCGTACTGTCCACCGGGTTGCAGGACACCGACGGCGAAGTCTCCGACAGGCCGTAGCCCTCGACGATGGGGCAGCCCGTCTTCTCGAGCCACAGCTTGGCGGTGTTGCTCTGCACCGCCATGCCGCCACCCACCGAGATCACCAGGCTGCTCCAGTCGACGGTGGACATCAGCGGGTGATGTGCCATCGCGTTGAACAGCGTGTTCACCGCCGGGAAGCTGTGGAACTTGACGCTGGCGAGATCCTTGAACACCGCCGGCAGGTCGCGGGGGTTCACGATCAGGATGTTGCAGCCGCCCATGCGCATGCCCAGCATCATGTTGATGTTGAAGCCGAAGATGTGATAGAGCGGCAGCGCGCACACCGTCACGACCTGCTCGCCCGGCGGGATCTTCTTCAGCGCCGGCTGGTACCAGGCCTCGGACTGCAGCACGTTGGCCACCAGGTTGCGGTGGAGCAGCACGGCGCCCTTGCTCAGGCCGGTGGTGCCGCCGGTGTACTGCAGCACGGCGATGTCGTCGGGCCCGACATGCACCGCCTCGAGCTTCATGCCGCGTCCGCGTGCGAGGGCATCGTTGAAGCGCACGGCGCCGGGCAGCTCGTAGGCCGGCACCATCTTCTTCACCTTGCGCACCACGTAGTTGACGATGAGCGACTTCGGAAAGCCGAGCATGTCGCCGAGCGCGGTCAGCACCACATGCTTGACCGGCACCGCGTCCTTCACCTTCTGCAGCACGGCGGCGAAGTTCTCCACCATCAGCATCACCTTGGCGCCGGAGTCGACGAGCTGGTGCTGCAGTTCACGCGGCGTGTACAGCGGGTTGACGTTGACCACCACATAGCCGGCGCGCAGCACGGCCGCGAGTGCCACCGGGTACTGCGGCACGTTGGGCATCATGATGGCGACCCGGTCACCCTTGGCCAGCCCCAGGGACTGCAGGTAGGCAGCCAGTGCGCGCGAGGCATCGTCGATCTGCGCATAGCTGATGGCCTTGCCCATGAAGCGGAAGGCGGGCAGGTCGCGGTACTTGCGAAAGCTCTCCTCGAGCAGCGCGACGAGCGACGGGTACTGAGCGACGTCGATCTCCGCCGGCACGCCTTCGGGGTAATGCTTCAGCCAGGTTTTTTCCATTGTTGGGCTCCACGGTCGATCGGTCGATTCTCATGGATGCCCGTGCGGCGGTCGCTAGGGTGTTTCGACTATCCCGGCCAGGCATCGCCGCATGCCGCACAGGCTTCGCGCGGGCATGAAAAAGGCCGGCAGGGCCGGCCTCGCTTCGCCATGCGCGGCGCGGCTATTCCACCGCCTTGACCATGTCCTCGACCACCTTCTTGGCGTCGCCGAACACCATCATGGTCTTGTCCATGTAGAAGAGCTCGTTGTCGAGGCCGGCGTAGCCCGCGGCCATCGAGCGCTTGTTGACGATCACGGTCTTGGCCTTGTAGGCCTCGAGGATGGGCATGCCGTAGATCGGGCTGCCCTTTTGCATCGCGGCCGGGTTCACCACGTCGTTGGCGCCCAGCACGATGGCCACGTCCACCTGGCCGAACTCGCCGTTGATGTCCTCCATCTCGAACACCTGGTCGTAGGGCACCTCGGCCTCGGCGAGCAGCACGTTCATGTGGCCCGGCATGCGCCCGGCCACGGGGTGGATGGCGTACTTCACCGTCACGCCCTTGTGCGTGAGCTTCTCGGCCAGCTCCTTCACCGCATGCTGCGCGCGCGCCACGGCCAGGCCGTAGCCCGGCACGATGACCACCGTCTCGGCGTTGCCGAGGATGAAGGCGGCGTCGTCGGCGCTGCCGCTCTTGACATTGCGCTGCTGCTGCGCGCCGCCCGCCGCCGCCGTGGTCTCGCCGCCGAAGCCGCCGAGGATCACGTTGAAGAACGAGCGGTTCATCGCCTTGCACATGATGTAGCTCAGGATCGCGCCCGAGCTGCCCACCAGCGAGCCGGCAATGATCAGCATGCTGTTGTTGAGCGAGAAGCCGATGCCCGCCGCCGCCCAGCCCGAGTAGCTGTTGAGCATGGACACCACCACCGGCATGTCGGCGCCGCCGATCGGGATGATGATGAGCACGCCCAGCACGAAGGCGATCGCCAGCAGCGCCCAGAAGGCGGTCTCGTTCTGGCTCAGGGTGTAGGCGATCGTCAGGCCGACGGCCGCCAGGCCCAGCACCAGGTTGACCAGGTGCTGGCCCGAGAACACCACGGGCGCGCCCTGGAAGAGGCGGAACTTGTACTTGCCCGAGAGCTTGCCGAAGGCGATGACCGAGCCGCTGAAGGTGACCGCGCCGATGAAGCCGCCGAGCGCCAGCTCGATGCGGTTGCCGCCCGGGATGGCCTCGCCCTCGGCGACGATGCCGAAGGCCCAGGGCTCGGCCACCACCGCCACCGCGATGCACACCGCGGCCAGGCCGATCATGCTGTGCATGAAGGCGACCAGCTCCGGCATCTTGGTCATCTCCACCCGCTTGGCCATGAGCGTGCCGGCGGCCCCACCCACCAGCAGGCCCAGCACCACCCAGCCCATGCCGGCCATCGCGGCGGCGCCGTCACCGGCCAGGCGCCAGATCAGCGCCGCGGTGGTGAACACCGCGATCGCCATGCCGGTCATGCCGAAG
>JBIQKU010000200.1:0-6030 GCA_044506225.1 Rubrivivax sp.
GATCTTGCCGCTGGTGGTGTCGTTGGCGTTGAGGTAGCTGCCCACCGAGGCGTCGAAGTACTCGCCGTCCAGCGGCACGGTGGACTTGCCCATCAGGTTGCCGCCGGCGTCGTACGACGGCACGGCCGGCATCGCCAGGTGGTCGAAGAAGCCGTCGTTCTCGTCGAAGGTCACGAACAGCACCGTCCTGCTCCAGACCGCGGGATTGGCCGTCAGCGCGTCCAGCACGTCCGCGATGAAGTCGGCGGCGCCGGCCACGCCCTCGCTGCTGCCGGGATGCTCGGCCAGGGCCTGCGTGGGCAGCACCCACGACACCTGCGGCAGCGTGCCGTTGATCACGTCGTGCTTGAGCTGGGCCAGGAAGTTGACGGCGCCGTCGGCCGTCTCGGGGCCGCCGGTCAGGCCGTGCTCGTAGATCGGCGAACCCGGCTGCGCGGTGCGGAAGCTCTCGAAGGCCAGGCAGCCGTGCATGGCGCCCGTCCAGTTGTTGTTCATGTTCTGGTAGATGTGCCAGCTGATGCCCGCCTTCTGCAGGACGTCCGGCAGCGTGTCCCACTTGAAGGCGTTGTTGGTGTACTTGTAGTTGTAGGCGCCCGTGGCGGGATCGATCTGGCCCGAGCCGTCGGCCTGCTGCTCCCGGCCCGCGACCCACCTGGACGGGTTGGGCCAGCAGCGCGAGTTGACGGGCTCGGAGTCGGTGTCCGTGCTGTTGATGCCCCGCTGGCGCAGTTCAGGATTGAAGTTGGAGCCCGACCAGAAAATGATGCGGTTCGGGTCGGTGCCGGTGAGGATGGAGCAGTGGTAGCCGTCGCAGAGCGTGAAAGCGTCGGCGAGCGCGAACTGGAACGGGATGTCCTCGCGCAGGTAGAAGCCCATCGTCGCCTGGTTCTTGAACTGGATCCAGCGGTCCATCTTCCCCTGGTTCCACGCGGCCTGCTGGTCGGGAAAGTTGTGCGGCGTGCCGGAGCCGATCAGCGCGTTGGCGACCCTGGAGTCGCGGCGGAAGGGCGGGATCTCCGCGCCGCCGGCGGGGTTGGGCTGGAAGAACACCGGCCTGCCGCTGGCCAGCGGGATCGGGAAGCGGTCGCCGAAGCCGCGCACGCCGCGCAGCGTGCCGAAGTAGTGGTCGAAGCTGCGGTTCTCCTGCATCAGGATCACGATGTGCTTGACGTCCTCGATGGTGCCGGTGTCGACCGCCGCCTCGACGGCGAGCGCCTTGCGGATCGAGGGCGGGATCATGCCGAGGGCCGAGGCCGCGCCGAGGGCGCCGGCCGACGTGCGGAAGAAGTCGCGACGGGAAGTGTTCTTCATGAGGGTCTTTCAACGCAAAGACGAAGGGGGGCGGAAGGAAGGCTGCGGAGGGGTCCGGCGGCCGCTCAGGGCGCGCACTTGAGCGTGGGCTGGGCCGGCGGGTTGTCGCCGCCGCCGGAAGGCGGGGGATTGCCGCCGCCGTCGCCGGGCGGCGGGGTCTGCCCCGGCGGCAGGATCGGCAGGCCGCCGCCGCCACCACCGCCGCCGCCACCGCAGGCGGCCAGGCCCAGGCACAGGAGAAGGCCCGCCGCAGCGAGGCCGTACCGGGAGGATGCTGTCTTCATGAGGGTTCCTTTTCGGATCGGGGGGACGTGAGGGAGAAGAAGAGGAAGAAGGCGCGGCCGAAGCCGCTCCGCGCGGCGGCAGGCCGCGCGGGGAGTCCGGGCAGAAAGGGGCTTGAGGACGGAGGCCGCGAAGGCGGCGCCCGCAGGCGTCAGGGCTCAGCCATAGCGGCGGCGCAGCCGGGCGGCCACGCGGTCGAGCAGGAGCACGGTCAGGAAGATCGCGATGAGGATCGTGCCGACGTGCGCGTAGTTGTACATGTCGTAGCGCCCTTTCAGCTCCTGGCCGATGCCGCCCGCGCCCACCAGCCCCACCACGGTGGCCATGCGCACGTTGCGGTCGAGCACGTAGAGCGTGTAGGCGATGAAGCCCGGCATCACCTGCGGCAGCACGGCGAAGCGCATCACCTCCAGCTTGCCGGCGCCGATGGCGCGCAGCGCCTCCTGCGGCCGGTCGTCGGCGGTCTCGATGTCCTCCGCGTAGAACTTGCCGAGGAAGCCCGCCGAGTGCAGCGCGAGGGCGAGCACGCCGGCGATCGGGCCGAAGCCGTAGGCCAGCACGAGGAACAGCGCGCTCACCAGTTCGGGCACCGCGCGCAGCAGCCCCACCACGGCGCGCGCCGCGCCGTAGACGAGCCGGTTCGGCGCGTAGTTGCGCGCGCTGCACCAGGCCAGCGGCGCGCTCAGCACGATCGCGATCAGCGTGGCCCACACCGCGATCTCGAAGGTCTCCAGCATCTTCGCCGCCACGTGCCACAGGTAGCCCAGCGGCTGGACCAGCACCTCGCGGCGCTCGACGCGCTCCTCCATCGCCAGGGTCTGCGGGTTCAGCCGCGGCTCGCGCGTCTCGACCGTCTCGAGGTGCGAGAACCAGGGCAGCCGGTCGCGGTCGAAGCCCTCGATGCGCGCGACCTCGGTGTGCTCCGAGACCTGCGGCGGAAAGAGCGAGCGAGCGATGGTGCCCAGCCCCGAGAGCACCTGCGACTGCTCGCGCAGGCCGACGGCCGCGAGCACGCCTTCGCCGGTGAGCGAGAGCATGCGGCCGAGTTCGACGCGCTGGCCTGCGAACAGGCCGGCCGCCAATAGCGCGCACAGGACGAGCAGCGTGCGCAGGCCGAAGGGCCGCGGCAGCGTCCAGTCCGAGGACGGCCGCGCGGGCGGCCGCGTGCCGGCGGCGAGGGTGGCGGGTGCGTTCATGGTGCGAGCTCCAGCAGGCCGGCGGGCAGCGGCTGCGGCGACGAAGGCGGCGGCTGCCATGCGGGCGCGGGATCGGCGGCATCGGCAGGGGGTGCATCGGCATGCCGTCCGTAGACCGCATCGAACGCCTGCGCGCCGAAGGCCCTCGGCGCCCCGTCGAACACCACCACGCCGCGGCGCAGCGCGACGATGCGGTCGGCGAATTCGCGCGCCAGCTCGAGCTGGTGCAGGCTGCACAGCACGGTCGCGCCGCGCTCGCGCGCCTGGCGGCGCAGCAGCGACAGCACGTCGTGGCTGGTCTGCGGATCGAGACTGGCCACCGGCTCGTCGGCCAGCACCAGCGGCGGGTCGAGCATGAAGGCGCGCGCGATGCCCACGCGCTGCTGCTGCCCGCCCGAGAGTTCGCTCACGCGCCGCAGCAGGTGCTCCTCGCCCAGGCCCACGGCCTCGACCAGCGCGCAGGCCTTGCGCCGCGCCGCCTCGGTGAACAGCCCCGGCAGCGCACGCCACAGCGGCATCGCGGGCAGGGCGCCGCACAGCACGTTCTCGGCCACCGTCGAGCGCGCCACGAGGTTGAACTGCTGGTGGATCATGCCGATGCGCGGGCGGATGCGCGACAGCGTCTTCGGCCCGATCGCCGTGCCCTCCACCCGCACCGTGCCCCCGGTCGGCCGGGCCAGCCCGTTGACGGTGCGCAGCAGCGTGGACTTGCCGGCGCCCGAGGCGCCCAGCACCACGCAGAACTGGCCGGCGGGCACCTCGAGCGACACGCCGCCGAGCGCGCGCGTGCCGTCGGCATGGCGCAGGGCGACCGATTCGAAGCGCAGCATGGGCGGGTCTCCGGCGGCGGGACGATCGCTCAACGCTCGGCCGCCTTCGACAGGATGCGCCCCTTCAGCTCGTCGGTCAGCAGCGCCAGCTTTTCGGCGGCGACGTTGAACTCCGCCTCCGAGAACTTCGTGTCGTAGCCGTCGATCCTGGCGCCGCCGTAGCCGCGGATCATCTCGGGCGTCACGCCGGGTGCCTTGTTCACCGTCTGGAAGGCGTCCTTGAGTTGGGCTTTCAGCGCCTCCGGCAGCTTCGAGTTCAGCGCCAGCGGCGGGTACGGGATGGCCATGCTCCTGGCGATCACCTTGATCGCCTTCGGATCGGCCGCGCCCTGCTTCACCGCCTTCTCGTAGGAGTCGAAGGACAGCGAGGCCACGTCGACCTGGCCCTGCACCAGCGCCGCCAGGCTGCTGGCATGGCTGCCGGTCATGCGGATGGCGGTGAGATCGCGCGCCGGGTCGATGCCGGCGTCCAGCAGCATCGCGACCTGGAAGGTGAAGCTCGATGCCGAGTTCACGTCGCCGAAGGCCACGCGCTTGCCCTTCACGTCCGCGATCGAGGCGATCGGCGCATCGGCCTTGGCGAACATGCCGGCGTAGTAGACCGAAGCGCCCTTCTCCACGCCCACAGCCAGCAGCTGCGCGCAGCCGCGCTTGTGGGCCTGCACGTACGACACCGGGCCGAAGAAGGCGATGTCGGCGAGCTGGTTGCACATGCCCTCGACCACCGCGCCGTAGGACTGGCCGACCTTGAGGTCGAAGTGCAGGCCGGTGGCGCGGCTCACCGCGTTGAACACCGGCGCGTAGTCGGCCTTGGTGCCGGTCTCGGTGCCGCCGTCGGCGGGGATCAGCAGCACCCGCAGCGGGTGCTCGCGCGAGCCGTCGGCCACGGACTGCGCATGCGAGGGGAAAGCCAGTGCCGCGGTGAGCGAGACGGCGGCAGCGGCGGTGGCCAGGAGGTTCTTCATGATCGGTTCCTTCGTTGCGGGGGACGTTCGCGAGCGGATGCACCGCTCGAATGCCGCTGAGCTTAGGAAGCGAAGATGACAGGCAAATGAAATTAATTCATTTCATATTCCCAAATTGACTGAGCATTGTTCAATACAATCTCGGCCCACGGCTGATGCGCGCCTGCGCTGCGGCCCGCATCCGACGATCCATGAACCACCTTGCCCATTCCACCCGCCTGCCGCAGCGCCCGGGCGGGCCGCCCGGCGGCGATCCGCTGGCGCATGCGCGCCACCTCCTGCTCGATCTCGACGGCACGCTGGTGCGCCAGAACGAGGCCATCGACGGCGCGGCCCGGCTGCTCGAGCGCTTCGCGGGCCGCTTCGCGATCGTCTCGAACAACTCCACCCACACCGCGCAGGGGCTGTCGCTGCGCCTGCGCCGCCTGGGCCTGCGCGTGCCGGCCGAGCGCATCGTGCTCGCGGGCGAGCGTGCCGCCGGCCTGCTCGCGCGGCAGCGGCCGGCCGCCCGCGTGATGGTGGTCGGCAGCGCCGCCCTGCAGCGCCATGCGCGCGCGCTGGGCCTGCAGCTCGTCGCAGCCGATGCCGAGGTGGTGCTGCTCGCGCTCGACGTGCGCTTCAGCCATGCGCGGCTGGCGGCCGTGGCGAACGAGCTGCTGCGCGGCGCGCGGCTGCTGGTGGCGAACGCCGACGCCACCCACCCGGGCCTGCGGGGCCGGGTGGTGCCCGAGACCGGCGCGCTGCTGGCGGCCGTGACCGCCGCCAGCGGCGTGCAGCCCTGGCGCATCGTCGGCAAGCCCGAGCCGCTGCTGTTCGAGGAGGGCCTGCGCTGCCTGGGCGCCGATCCCGCGAGCACGGTGGTGGTGGGCGACAACCCGGCCACCGACGCCGCCGGCGCGGCGCGCCTGGGGCTGGCCTGCGTGCTGGTGGGCGATGCGCCCGGGGCGCTGGCGCCCTCGGTGGCGGGGCTGCTCGCGTCCGGCGGTCCGGTGCACGCGCCCTTCGCGCCGGCCGGCGCCGCCAGCCTCAGTACCGCTTGAGCGACAGCACGTCGAAGGTCTGGCGCAGCGTGCGCACCGCGGTGTCGTAGTCCGCCAGCGCCAGGCAGGCGATCAGCACGTCGATGATCGCGAGCTGCGCCAGCCGGCTGGTCATCGCCTCGGTGCGGAAGTGGGTCTCGCGCGCCATGGTGAACAGCACCACGTCGGCGAAGGCCTGCAGCGGCGACTTGCCGAAGTTGGTGATGCACACGGTGGAGGCGCCCGCCTCCTTGGCCAGCCGCGTGGCGGTCACGGTCTCGTGCGAACTGCCCGTGTGCGAGATGGTCAGCACCGCGACCTTCGGGCCGGTGAGCGAGGCGCTGATCGCCTGCACGTGCGAGTCGACCACCACGTTGGCGTTCAGGCCGATGCGCAGCATGCGGTAGTGCGCGTCCTCGGCGATGGT
>JBIQKU010000201.1:0-5984 GCA_044506225.1 Rubrivivax sp.
GCGTGCTGGCCGACGAGTGCGGCGCGCTGCTGCGCGAGTTCTTCGCCGAGCGGCGCGAGCTCTATCGGCAGCGGCGTGCCGCGCCGGTCCCCGCCGCCTCCGCCTTGCCGCCCGAGCCGCCGACGGCGCCAGTGCCGCCGATTCCCGCGGGCGAGGCCACCGAGGTCAGCCTGCCGCTGCCGCCGCCACCGAACCAGCCATGACCCACGCTTCGCACGACCACGCCCATGACTGTGAGCATGCGCACGGCCAGTCGCTCACGCTGTTTGCGCCGGCCGGCGTGATCGCGCGTGCGCCGGTGCTGCGGCGTGCGGTGAAGCGGCTGGGTGCCATGGGCTTCGCGGTGCAGGTGGACGAGGGCGTGCGCCTGAAGCACCAGCGTTTCGCCGGTGACGACGACGCGCGGCTCGCCGCCATCCACCGCGTGGCGGCGCAGGCGCCGGACATCGCGCTGGCCGCACGCGGCGGCTACGGCCTGACCCGGCTGCTGGACCGCATCGACTGGGCGCTGCTCGCGCGCAGCGTCGCGCAAGGCACGCGCTGGGTCGGCCACAGCGACATGACCGTCCTGCAGCTCGGCCTGCTGGCCCATGCCGGCAAGGGCAGCGGCGCCGTCACCTGGGCCGGGCCGCTCGCCTGTGCCGACTTCGGCGGCGACACGGTGGACGAGGTCACCGAAGCCTGCTTCGGCGAGGCCATGCGCGGCGAGCTCGAGGCGGTGGGATTCCGCACCGCGGCCGGCTTCGACGGCCTGGCCGTGCGTGGCACCTTGTGGGGCGGCAACCTGTGCATGGTGAATTCGCTGCTCGGCACGCCGCACTGGCCGCGCATCAAGGGCGGCGTGCTGTTTCTCGAGGACGTGAACGAGCACCCTTACCGGATCGAGCGCAGCCTGCTGCAGCTTCACCAGGCCGGCGTGCTGGATGCGCAGAAGGCCATCGTGCTGGGCCACTTCACCCAGTGGCAGAAGTCGCCGCTGGACCGCGGCTATTCGCTTGCCGATGTGGTTGCGCATCTGCGCGAGCTCACGAAGACGCCCATCCTCACCGGCCTGCCTTTCGGCCATGTGCCGACCAAGGTCAGCATGCCGGTGGGCGCGCGCGTGCAGCTGCTGGTGCAGGGCCGTGATGTGCTGATCGGCTGGTAAGTCGCGGCGCGAGCGCACCGGCCGCAGACCGCACGCGCGAGCGGCCGCGAACGGTCGCATTGCCGATACGATCCGCCGCTCAAGAAAATCACGAGGACAGGCGATGTTGGGACGCAGCAGGCGCACGGCGCTGCTCGCTGCCGCGCTGGCGGTGGTGGTCACGGGCATGGGCACGCACGGTGCCCTCGCACAGCAACTCGAGCGGGTGGAGATCACCGGCTCGGCCCTGCGCCGCATCGCGGGCGAAGGCGCGCTGCCGGTGCAGGTCATCGGTCGCGACGAGATCGCGCGCAGCGGTGCGACCAGCGTGGTCGAACTGATCCAGCAACTGCCGGCGATGCAGAACGTGGTCAACGAATCGGCATCGGTGGGCGGAGGCGCGGCCGGCTTCAACGGCGCCTCGCTGCACAACATGGGCGAATCGCGCACGCTGGTGTTGCTCAACGGCCGGCGGCTGGCCAGCTTCGGCGGGCAGACGCTCACCGGCGGCATGGCCGGCGTGGACCTGAACATCATTCCCCTGGCCGCGGTGGAGCGCGTGGAGGTGCTCGGCGACGGTGCCTCGGCCATCTACGGTGCGGACGCCATCGGCGGTGTGGTCAACGTCATCACCCGGCGCGACAGCAGCGAAGGCGACATCAGCGTCGGCCTGTCCAGCCCGCGCGGCGGCGCCAAGGAAAAGCGCGTCTCGCTCAGCAAGGGCTTCGGGCGGCTCGAGAGCGACGGCTTCAACCTGCTGCTCGGCGCCGCCATCGACCGGCGCAGCGCGCTGGCCGCGACCGACCGCGCGTTCTCGCGCACCGGCATGATCGATTTCGACCTGAACGGCACGCCGGTGCTGTTCTTCACCGGCAGCGAACGCGCCATCCCGGGCACGGTGGTGCACGACAACGGCACGCCGGCGCACCTGCCGCTGCCCGACGGCGCGCCCGGCTCCTTCGACGACTTCTTCGTCAGCCCGTATTTCGAAGCTCACGGCCGCTGCCCGGCGAAGCACCGGGCGCTGGCAGGCGTGTGCTACTACGACTTCGTGCAAGACCTCGAGATCCATCCCGAGCGCGACCGCGCCGCCTTCACCGGCCGCTTCGACCTGGCACTCGGCCCGGACCATCGCTTCTTCACCGAATTGCTGGCCACCCGCACGACCAACACCAACCGCATCGCGCCCACCGGCGGCGAGCTGCTGGTCGGGCCGAGCTCGCCGTTCTGGCCCGAGGTGCTGGCGGTCAACCCGGCCGCCACCGGGCCGGCGGTCGTGTCCTACCGCACGTCGGACTTCGGCCCGCGCAGCACCCACGACGTGAGCGAAGCGATGCACCTCGCACTCGGGGTCGAAGGCCGCCTCGGCGCCTGGGACTACAGCAGCGCCTTCACCCATTCGCGCAACAGCGTGGAAAGCCGGCTTGACGGCGGCTGGCTGCGGCTCAATGCCTTCATGAACGCGGTGGACAGCGGCGCGTTCAATCCCTTCGTGCCGGTGAGCCAGCAGTCGCCCGCGGGGCAGCAGGCGATGGTGGATGCGGAGGCCCGGGGCTTCTTCGAGGGCGGCACCGCCACGCTCGACATGCTGGAAGTCCGCGGCAGCCGCTCGCTGATGGCGCTGCCCGGCGGGCCGCTCGCCGTGGCGGTGGGCGCGAGCCATCTGCGCGACCGATTTCGCAAGCGCGCGAGCGCCCTGGCCCAGGGCGTGGGCGATGTGCGCTTCGGCGACACCACGGCTGTCACGCCGTACAGCGCCGGGCGCAGCGCGACCGCCGTCTTCGCCGAGGCCCTCGCGCCGGTGACCCGGCGGCTCGAGCTCACCGGCGCGTTGCGCCATGACCGCTACGAGGACTTCGGCAACGCCTCCACCGCCAAACTCGCCGCGCGCCTGCAGCCGAGCGAGACGCTGCTGCTGCGTGCCTCGGTGGGCACGGGCTTCCGCGCGCCGTCGGTCCCGCAGGTGAGCGCACCGCGCCAGGCCTACGGCGTGACCGCGGGGCAGTACGCCTGCACGCCCGAGCTGCAGCAGATCGCCGCGGCGCTCGGCGTCGTCTGCCCGGTGGACCGGGCGAACTACAACGTGTTCGCGAGCGGTAATGCGGCGCTCAAGCCCGAGCGGTCGCAGCAATGGAGCCTGGGCTTCCGGCTCGAGCCGGCGCGCTGGCTGAGCCTGGGCGCGGACCTCTGGCAGATCAAGCTGCGCGACGCCATCGGCAGCGTCGGCGAGGACATGCTGTTCGGCGACCCGCTGAAATGGCGCGATCTCTTCACCACCAGCACCGACCCCGCCACCGGCCAGACGCTGCTCGCCACGCGCAACCTCAACACCAACCTGGGCGAGGTCATCCAGCGCGGCCTGGACGTCGATGCGCGCATGCGCTTTGCCACCTCCATCGGCCGCCTGACGACCCATCTGTCGCTCACCTACTGGCTGAAGGACGAATACCAGTTCGAGCCGGGCGGGCCGTTCTACAGCAGCCTTGGCCGCTACGGGCCGGACGGCGCCGTCACGTTCCGCTGGCAGGGGCAGCTGCACACCACGCTGGAGCGTGGCGCCTTCGCCCACACGCTGGGCCTGCGTTTCCGTTCGGGCTACCAGGACCAGCGCTACAGCGCCGAGAGCTTCATGGTGTTCGACCCGGTCACCTTCCAGCCCCATGCCTACGATGGCCGCGTGAAGCAGCACGTGACGCTCGACTGGCAGACGCGCTGGCGGGCCAACAAGCAATTGGTGCTGACCGCGGGCGTGCTCAATGTGTTCGACCGGCCGCCGCCGCGCTCGCTGACGATTGCCGGCGGCGGTCACATCATCGGCTACGACGCCCGCTACCATGACCCGCGCGGGCGCACGCTGTACGCCCACCTCGCCTACAAGTTCTGAAACCCGTTTCTGCAACCCGCTCGCGAAACCCGTTCGCACCGAGCCTGTCGAAGTGCCTCCCCGCGCACACCGGGGCTTCCTCGAGGGGCTCAGGAGCGCCACACCATCATGCTTGTCCGTCTCCGACCGATGCTTCTGCCGGCCGTGCTGGCCGTCGCCGGCTCGCTGCTCGCGCCATCCGCCATGGCGCAGGTCGCGCAGGTCGCGCCCGCTGCTGCCACCGACAACCCCTACGGCCTGGCCTCCCTGTGGCAGACCAGCGACTGGATCGCGAAGGTCGTGCTGCTCATCCTGCTGATCATGAGCGTGGGAAGCTGGTACATCACCATCGCCAAGGTGGTCGAGCAGGCGCGCATCAACCGCCAGGCGAAGACCGCGGCGCGCAGCTTCTGGAGCGCCGGCTCGGTGGCGCAGGGCACGGCCGCGCTGGAGGCGGGCAGCCCGTTTCGCTTCATCGCCGAAGCGGGCCTCGAGGCCACGCAGAGGCACGAGGGCCTGTTCGAGCATGTGGACCTGAACCAGTGGGTGACGATGAGCATCCAGCGCGCCATCGAGCGCGTGGGCAGCCGCATGCAGGGCGGGCTGGCGTTCCTGGCGACGGTCGGCTCGACCGCGCCCTTCGTGGGCCTGTTCGGCACCGTCTGGGGCATCTACCACGCGCTCACCGCCATCGGCGTGGCCGGGCAGGCCTCGATCGACAAGGTGGCCGGCCCGGTGGGCGAGGCGCTCATCATGACGGCCATCGGTCTCGCGGTCGCGGTGCCGGCGGTGCTGGGCTACAACTGGCTGGTGCGGCGCAACAAGGGCGTGATGGAAGAAGTGCGCGGCTTCGGCAGCGACCTGCATTCGGTGCTGCTGGCGTCCGCGGGCAAGCCCTGAGGCGGCGGCAGGAAGGCCCGCCATGGCGATGAACTTCGGCCCCATCGAGGGCGAGGACGATGCGCCGATCGCCGCCATCAACACCACGCCGCTGGTCGATGTGATGCTCGTGCTGCTCATCATCTTTCTCATCACCATCCCGGTGGTCACGCACACCATCCCGCTCGAGCTGCCCAAGGAGCGCACCGAGGCGCGCGAGACCCGGCCGGAGCACATCGTCATCTCGGTGGACCGCGCCGGCGGCATCTTCTGGTACGACGCGCAGCTGCCGAATGCGCAGGCGCTCACCGAGCGGCTGCAGGCGGTGGCGGTGCAGACGCCGCAGCCCGAGGTGCAGATCCGCGGCGACCTGAACGGCAGCTACGAGGGCGTGGGCCGCGTGCTCCTGGCGGCGCAGCGGGCGGGCATCACGCGCGTGTCCTTCATCACCGAGCCGCCGGCGCGGGGCGGCTAGGGTCGCGTCATGGCGATGCCGCTGGGTCCTGCACGCGAGGGCGACGAGCCCGAGGTGATGGTGGAAATCAACACCACGCCGCTGATCGACGTGATGCTGGTGCTGCTGATCATGCTCATCATCACCATCCCCATCCAGCTGCATGCGGTGAACCTCGAGCTGCCGGCGGCCGCGCCGCAGGCGATCCCGACGCCGCCCGAGGTGCTGCGCATCGACATCGATGCCGAAAGCGTCGTGCACTGGCAGGGCGAGCCGCTCGCCGACGACGCGGCGCTGGCGCAGAAGATGGCCGAAGCCGCCGCGCGGGCCACGCCGCCCGACATCCACCTGCGGCCCGACAAGGCAGCCCGCTATGCCGCCGTCGCCCATGTGCTGGCCGAGACGCGGCGCCACGGCCTGGACCGCATCGCCGTCATCGGCAGCGAGCAGTTCGTCGAATGACGCCGGGCGAAGCGCGCAAGGCCTGGCGGCCGAAGAACACCGGCGGGCGCTGGGCCGGCATCGCGGTGGTCATCGGCGTTCACCTGCTCGCCGGCTACGCCATCGTGTCGGGCTTGGGGCGCAAGGTGGTCGAGTCGGTGAAGAAGCCGCCGCTGGAGGCGGTGGTCATCCAGGAGGTGATCCTGCCGTCGCCTCCGCCC
>JBIQKU010000202.1:0-5936 GCA_044506225.1 Rubrivivax sp.
ACTTCCTCGACAACGCCGCCGAGTGGATTCTCGAGCTCGACCGCGGCCGCGGCATTCCGTACCAGGGCAATTACTCGACCTGGCTGGACCAGAAGGAAAAGCGACTGGAGCTCGAGCAGCGCACCGAGGACGCCCGTACCAAGGCGATGAAGCAGGAACTCGAATGGGTGCGCAAGAACGCCAAGGGCCGCCAGGCCAAGAGCAAGGCGCGCCTGGCCCGCTTCGAGGAACTGTCCGACGTCGAATACCAGAAGCGCAACGAGACCAACGAGATCTTCATCCCCGTGGCCGACCGCCTGGGGCACGAGGTCATCGAGTTCGAGAACGTCACCAAGAGCTACGGCGACCGGGTGCTGATCGACGACCTGAGCTTCAAGGTGCCGGCGGGCGCCATCGTCGGCATCATCGGCCCGAACGGCGCCGGCAAGTCCACGCTGTTCCGCATGATCGCCGGCAAGGAGCAGCCCGATTCCGGCACGGTGAAGACCGGCCCGACGGTGAAGATGGCCTTCGTCGACCAGAGCCGCGATTCGCTGGAATCCGACAAGACGGTGTGGCAGGACGTCTCCGGCGGGCTGGACAACATCGTCGTCGGCAAGTTCGTGATGCCCTCGCGCGCCTACATCGGCCGCTTCAACTTCAAGGGCAACGACCAGCAGAAGCTGGTGGGCAACCTCTCCGGCGGCGAGCGCGGGCGGCTGCACCTGGCCAAGACGCTGGCGCAGGGCGGCAACGTGCTGATGCTCGACGAGCCCTCGAACGACCTCGACGTGGAAACCCTGCGGGCGCTGGAAGACGCGCTGCTCGAGTTCGCCGGCAGCGTGATGGTCATCAGCCACGACCGCTGGTTCCTCGACCGCATCGCCACGCACATCCTCGCGGCCGAGGGCGACTCGAAGTGGGTGTTCTTCGACGGCAACTACCAGGAGTACGAGGCCGACAAGAAGAAGCGCCTGGGCGAAGAGGGTGCGCGGCCGCGCCGGGTGCGGTTCAAGGCGCTGAAGTAATCCGGCCTTCGGCCTTCGCGCGCTTCATCGACGCCGGCAAGTGCCGGCGTTTCTGTTGGGGCGCCTGATGCCCATGCAGCTCAGAACGGCCGCGCATCGATTTCGTCACGCTGCGGCCGCGCGCATCGGCCGCGACCGGAACCGCCCCCCGCGCAATGCGTCAGACGGCACGACACGTTGGGGCAGTCCCGATGCCCAGGCGTGTCACAGCGGCGCAGAATCCTGTCACCACACGGCGTAGTCGGGCGCCGTAGACGGCGGCATGGACCCTGCATGACCGGCCTCGTTTCCTCTCACAAGCAGTTCGAGACCATGGAACAGAGCCTCTTGGCCCGGAGGGTGGCGGCCGGCGCGGTGCGCCGGGCCGCATTGTGGACAGCACCCCTGTGTCTTGCCCTTCTCGCCACCGGCTGCGCCACCACCACTGCCGGCCGGGCGTCCGTGGATGACGCCGCCCCGGCCGCCGATGCAGGCATTGCCGCGCTCGGCGCCAAGCCGGCTGCTTCCGCCCCCGCTGCGCGGGCGAGCGCGTCCAGCCTGCGCCCGTTCGCCGAGGTGGTGCGCGGCGCGACCCGCCGCGACGGCCTCTTCGCCACCTGGCAGCGTGACGACAAGGTCTGGATCGAACTGCCGCCGCAGGCGCTGGACCAGCCGTATTTCCTCTCGCCCAAGCTCAAGACCGGCATCGGCGAAGGCCGGCTGTTCGGCGGGCTGATGCGCGATGAACTCGTGATCGAGTTCCGCCGTGTGCACCAGCAGGTGCAGATGATCGCGCGCAACACCGCCTACATCGCCCAGGCCGGCACGCCCACCGGCCGCGCCGTGGCCGCCGCCTTCTCGCCCAGCCTGCTGGCGAGCGCCGCGGTCGCCAGCCGCCCGCACCCGGACAGTGGCGCGCTCCTGGTCGAGGCCAATGCGCTTTTCCTCACAGACCTGCTGGGCACCGGCACGCAACTGCAGCGCCGCTACAAGCAGGGCTATGCGCTGGACGTGCGCAACTCCGCCATCACCGATGTGCGCGCCACACCCGAGCTGCTGGTGCTGGAGGTGATGAGCCATTTCGCCGACGCCTCCATCGCCGAGCCCAAGTCCGGCGCAAGCGTGCCGCGCGCGTTGCCGGATCCGCGCAGCCTCTTCGTCACGACCCATTACTCGATCGCCAAGTTGCCCGAGGTGCCGATGACGCCGCGCCGCGCCGATGCCCGCATCGGCCATTTCGCGACCGTGGTGAACGACTTCAGCAACGACCTGACCCGCACGCCGCGCCAGCGCTTCGTCAACCGCTGGCGGCTGGAGAAGGCGGATCCGGATGCGGCGCTCTCGCCGCCGGTGCAGCCCATCACCTTCTGGCTGGACCGCACCATCCCCGAGAAGTACCGCCCCGCCATCACCGCCGGCGTGCTCGAGTGGAACAAGGCCTTCGAGAAGATCGGCTTCGTGAACGCGATCGAGGTCAAGGTGCAGCCGGAGTCGGCCGACTGGGACACGCTGGATTTCGGCCGCGCCTCGATCCGCTGGATGACCAACGCGAACCCGTCCTTCGGCGCCATCGGCCCGAGCCACGTGGACCCGCGCACCGGCGAGATCCTCGATGCCGACATCGGCGTCGAAAGCCTGTCGTCTCGCGCGCTGCGCGCCCTGCGTTCGCAGGTCATCGCGCGGCCGGTGCATTCGCTGCAGGCGCAGGCCGATGCGCATGCGCACGACGGCGCCCTGTGCGACTACGCCGACCACGCCGCCGAACAGCTCGGCTACGGCCTGGACGTGCTGGCCGCGCGCGGCGACATGGACCCGACCAGCCCCGAGGCCGAGCAGTTCGTCTACGACTATCTGAAGGACACGACCATGCACGAGGTCGGGCACACGCTCGGCCTGCGGCACAACTTCCGGTCCTCGCGGCTGTACAGCGATGCGCAGCTCGCCGACCGCGCCTTCACCGAGGCGCACGGCCTGACCGGCTCGGTGATGGAGTACGCCCCCATCAACCTGCCGCCGCCCGGCGTGTCGCAGGCGCGGCACGGCACGCCGTTCAACACCACGCTCGGGCCTTACGACTACTGGGCGATCGAATACGCCTACAAGCCCATCCCGCGCGCGAGCGAGACCGCGGAGCTCGCGCGCATCGCCGCACGCAGCGCCGAGCCGCAGCTCGCCTACGGCACGGACGAGGACAACTTCCTCGGCATCGACCCGGAGTCGCTGCAGTTCGACCTGGGTGCCGACGTGGTCTCGTTCGCCAAGCGGCGCGTCGCCATCGCCCGCGACCTGCTGGCGCGCCAGGAGACACGCGAACTCGCCCCCGGCGAGGACTACTCGGTGCTGCGCCGTTCGGTGTCCTACGCCTTGCGCGACATGAGCCGCGCGGCCGGCGCGCTCACCCGGCAGATCGGCGGCGTGCGCACGCTGCGCGACCATGTCGGCAGCGGCCGCGACCCGCTGCAGCCGGTGCCCGCGGCCGAGCAGCGTGCGGCGCTGGACGTGCTGGCGCGCAACTTCCTCTCGTCCGACAGCTTCGCCATCTCGCCCGCGCTGCAGCGCAAGCTGGTGATCGACTTCCAGGAGCGCACCGAGGCGGTGTTCGGCGGTGATCCGGTCGCCTCCACCGATTTTTCGCTGGCCACGCAGGTGATCGACTTGCAGCGCGGCGTGCTGGAGGCGCTGATGAGCGACGGCGTCGCGGCGCGCCTGCTCGACAGCCAGGCCAAGGCGCCGGAGCAGGCGCTGCGGCTGTCGGAGCTCTACGAACGGCTGGACCGGGCGGTGTGGGCGGAGCTTGCGACCGGCGCCGACATCTCGCCCTCCCGGCGCGAGCTGCAGCGCGAACACGTGAACCGCATGGCCTCGCTGCTGCTGCGCCCCGGCAGCCTCAGTCGCTCGGATGCACGCAGCCTGTTGCGGGCGCAGGCGCAAGGCCTGCTCGTGCGCATGCAGAAGGCGTCGAATGGGCGTGCGCTGAGCCCTGAGGCGAGGGCGCATCTGCGCGACAGCGCCGACACCTTGTCGCAGGCGCTGACGGCGAGGATGCAGCGGGCCGGGTTGTAGGGCGGTTCACTCCCTCACCCGCCTGCGGAAGAGGGCTGGAGTGAGGGCCAAGCGGGCAAGCTGACCGCTATCCGGAGCACCCGGCTTGCGCGAGCCGCTCACCCCAGCCCTCTCCCCAGAGGGGAGAGGGAGCTCCTGCAGACATCGTCAGCTTCGCCACAACCACGCCGCCCCCCGTACGCCCGACGCATCGCCGTGCTGGCTGTGCACAAGCCGCGTGCGCACCGGATCCGCGGCACCCGCGCTGAACACGAAGCCACCCCACAGCGCTGGCACGCGGTCGTAGAGCGAACCGATCTGCGACAGCCCGCCGCCCAGCACGATCACATCCGGGTCCAGCAGGTTGATGACCGCGGCCAAGGCGCGTGCGAGCCGTTGCGCATGGCGCTCGAGCGTCTGCAGGCAGTGCGCGTCGCCGGACGCGGCGGCTTGCGCAATCGCCTGGGCGTCGATGGGCAGTCCACCGTGCCGCACGTGGTCACGTGCCATCGCCGGCCCGCTCAGCCACGCTTCGATGCAGCCGTGGCGGCCGCAGTAGCACCGCATGGCCGCTTCCTCGTCATCCGCCCAGGGCAGCGGGTTGTGGCCCCATTCGCCGGCCAGGCCGTTGGGGCCTGTCAGCAGCCGGCCATGCGTGACGATGCCGCCGCCCACGCCGGTGCCGAGGATGGCGGCGAACACCACGTCGGCGCCGGCGCCCGCGCCATCGGTGGCTTCGGAGACGGCCAGGCAGTTCGCGTCATTGGCGATGCGCACCGGCCGGCCGAGCAGCGCCTCGAGGTCGCGCGCGAGCGGCTGGCCGTTGAGGCACTGCGAATTGGCGTTCTTGATCAGGCCCGCGGCCGTGAGGCTGCCGGGCGTGCCGATGCCCACGCGGCAGCCTCCGACGCCCAGTGCCGCTTCCGCACGGTTCACCAGCGCGGCGATGGTCTCGAGCGTCGCGTGGTAGTCGCCCGCCGGCGTGGCCACCCGCTCACGCCACAGCACGGTGCCGGTGGCATCCAGCGCCACCGCTTCGATCTTGGTGCCGCCGAGGTCGATGCCGAGCAGCGGCGCGGACATGGCGGCTCGCGCTCAGCCGTAGTGGCAGATGTAGTGCAGGTCCTTCGTCACCTGGATGTCGAAGGACGAATCGGCGGGCACGTGGAAGCTCTGGCCGCCGCGGTAGGTCGTCCAGCCCTCGCTGCCGGCGAGCCGCACGCGGCATTCGCCGTCGACCAGTTCCATGCGCTCGGGCGCGGCGGTGTTGAAGGTGAGCGTGGCCGGCAGGACGACGCCCACGCTCTTCTTCGTGCCGTCGGGCAGCTCGACGCTGTGCGACACGCACTTGCCGCCGAAGTAGACATTGGCGCGGGTGCTGATGCTGGCCTGGATCTTCTCGGTCATCGTGCGTCTTTCACTGATCGTCGTTGCCGATCTGCGGCAAGCCGCCGCCCGAGGGCAGCAGCCCGGTCTTGCTGTAGGTGGCGAGCTTGTCGCGCGTGTCTTCGATGTCGAGGTTGCGCAGGGTGAGCTGGCCGATGCGGTCCTGCGGCGAGAAGCTGGACTCGCCCTTTTCCATGGTCAGCCGCTCGGGCTTGTAGCTCAGGTTGGGCGACTCGGTGTTCAGGATGGAGTAGTCGTTGCCGCGGCGCAGCTCCAGCGTCACCTCGCCGGTGATCGCGCGCGCCACCCAGCGCTGTGCCGTCTCGCGCAGCATCAGCGCCTGCGGGTCGAACCAGCGGCCCTGGTAGAGCAGGCGGCCCAGGCGGCGGCCGTTGTCGCGGTACTGCTCGATGGTGTCTTCGTTGTGGATGCCGGTGATCAGCCGCTCGTAGGCGATGAACAGCAGGGCCAGGCCCGGCGCCTCGTAGATGCCGCGGCTCTTGGCCTCGATGATGCGGTTCT
>JBIQKU010000203.1:0-5933 GCA_044506225.1 Rubrivivax sp.
AAGGCCACGCGCGGCTTCATCGACTTCATGCGCGCGTCGAAGTTGTCGACGTCGATCTCGAGGAACTTGCGGTCGGCCACCGCGGGCAGCGGGTCTTCCGGCTTGCCCGACAGGTCGGACATCACACCCATGACGAAGGGCAGCTGCACCTTCTTCTCGGCGCCGTACAGCTCGACGTCGTATTCGATCTGCACGCGCGGCGCGCGGTTGCGGGCGATGAACTTCTGGCTGCTACCCATGTCGGCTCCTCTTGTCTGTCACTGATGGTGATGGAATGTACGGTCGCGGCGCCTGCCTGCCTAGCTCGCATGCGCCGTCAAATGCGGGAAAGCGCGCCGCACGCCACGGATGACGGCAGCGCGTGTTCTGGTGTTCCTGCTCAGTAGTCCGAGGACGGCTCGTCGGCCGCGACGCCCATGACCTTGGCCACCTCGCCGAAGGCATCGGGCGCGAACTCGCGCACCAGCTCGAGAAAGTTCTTGTCGACCAGCCGGGCCGCGCGCCGCAGCAGCAGCTGCGCGGGGCTGGTGGGCTCTGCGCGTTCCAGGTAGTCGCACACCATCTCGATGGCGCGCAAGGCATCGGCACGCGAATCGATGCGGCTGCCCAGGCCGCCGCCGCGCACCCGCGAGGACGCGCCGCCCACGGCGCTGTCGATCTCGCTGCCCTCGTCGTCGCCCGTGTCGAATTCGAAGCTGTCGGCGTCGGCACCGGCGGGCATCCAGCCGACCAGCGCCTCGAACACCGATGAGATGGCGGAGAAGTCGGGCGCACGGTCGTAGCCCACGCGCTCGCGCATCAGCTCGGTCAGCTGCTCGAGTTCGGCCACCACGGCGGCCGGCATCGCGGCAAAGGCCGGGTCGGCCTCGCAGGCGGCGGCCAGCATCTGCTCGATCTGGCCGGCGCTCATGGCGTATTCGCCGTCGCGCGGCTCGAGCGTGCCGAGGGCGATCTCCACATCGCGGCCGCGCAATTCGCCGACGCTGCGGTCGGCAATGATCAGTGACTGGCGCAGGTCGCCGCCCAGGCCTTGCGTGCCGGCCAGGTCGGTCAGTGCGTTGATGCGCGCATAGGCATCGCCGTCGTCCGGGTCGGGCAGCGGGTGCAGCTCGTCCCAGTAGTGGCTGAGCAGGCCGCGCACCAGGCGCAGGCTGTCGGGCAGGGTGGCGGCGCCTTCCAGGTGCAGCATGGCGCGGGCCCAGTAGCCGGCCACGCGCAGGTCGCGCGTGCGCTCGAACAGGCTTTCGACGAGGCTGCGGGTGGCGCGCCAGTCGGGGGGCTCGCCGTCGGGCTGGAACTGGTCGCCCGGCTTGCCGGCGGCGGCCTGCGCCAGTTCGAGGAATTGGTTGTCGTACTCGAGGTCTTCGCCACAGGGGCTGTCGGCCAGCGGTTCGAGCCATGCCGAAGCCATCGGGTCGGCGATATCGAAATCTCCCTCGCTGTCGTCCATTGCTGTCTTTCGAAGACCGTTCTCGAGCAGGGACCGGGTTGTATAGCGCCCACCCCGGAGCGTCAAGGCGCGCAAAGCCAGTGCACGAGAGCCCGGATCGCCTGCCGGCCCAATGGACAAAGGGTCGATCTGCATCAAGCCGCGTTCGACGAATCCCGCCGCGCGCGTGACATGTTCACGCACATCGTGTGGCCGTTGGCCGCGCCCCGGCGCGCTGCCGGGCACATGAATGGGTACAGCGGGTTACGCTTGTCGAGCCTTCGTCGGCACCGCCGGCGAACACGACAACAAGGCCGAGGCCGGGGGCAGGTTGGGACAGCTTTCACGATGGATGGGCGTGGCCGCCGCGGCCGCATGCCTGGCGTTGCCGTGCATCGCCGGGGCGCAGGCCGTGCGGTCCGAGCCGCCGCCCGGCGCCGTGCCGCGCGCCGAGGAGCTGCGCCCGACGCTGCCGCGCAGCGAACCCGAAGCCGCCCTGCCCGATCGCCCGCCCGCGCAATCGCGCGAGCTCGGCAAGCCGGCGGACGAACTCACGCTGGACGTGGCCGGCTACCGGGTCGATGACGACGCACCCGCCGGCTTGCGCGCCGCCCTGCCAGCGCTCACCGCCGCCTATGTCGGCCCGGGGCGCAGCTACGAAGACCTGGTGAACGCAAGCGTCGCGGTCACGCGCTTCCTGCAGCGCGAGCTTGGCTACTACCTCGGCTACGCCTTCCTGCCTGAGCAGGACCCGCGTGACGGCATCGTGCGCATCGCCGTGCTCGAAGGCCGCCTCGACCAGGTGCTGCTGGAATGGCCCGAGGGCATGCCGCTCGAGCGCGCCGTGGTCGAGGCCTATCTCGCGCGGCTGAAGCCGGGCGAGATCCTGCGGGTGCGCGATGTGGAGCGTGTGGTCTTCCTGGTCAATGACCTGCGCGGCCTGTCCGCGCGCTTCGAGGTCCAGGCCGGGCGCCAGCCGGGCACGGCCTCGCTGCGGGTGACGGCTGTGCCCGAGCAGCGCCTGTCCGGGCGGGTGGACGTGGACACGCTGGGCTCGCGCTATTCCGGCGTGGGGCGCGTGAGCGTGCTGGGCACACTCGCCAGCCCGCTCGGCCGCGGCGACGGCCTGGTGCTCAATGCGCTCACCACCCACACCCGCGGCCTGAACTTTGCGCTGGCAGGCTACACCCTGCCGGTGGGCGCCGACGGGCTCAAGCTTGGCGCCTCGCTGTCCTATGTGGACTACCAGCTCGACGAGGCCGAACTGCCGCTGGACCTGCACGGCAACGCCACCTCGGCCACGGCCTATGCGCTGTACCCGCTGGTGCGCTCGCGCAACCTCAACCTGTTCGCCCTCGCCTCGCTGAACGCCAAGCGCTACGAGGACAAGCAGGGCGCCACCGGTCTTTCCGCACGCAAGAAGGTGGATGACCTGCAGCTGTCGCTGTCGGGCGATGCACGCGACGACCTGTGGAGTGGCGGCGTCAACACCTTCGAACTCGCGCTCACCCACGGCCGGCTGTCGCTGGCCCACGGCGCGGTGGCCGACAACCCGCCGCGCTTCACGCTCGCGCGGCTGAACGTGACGCGGCTGCAGAACCTGGTCTCCGGGCGGCTGCTGCTGTATGCGGCGCTGCGTTCGCAGGCGAGCGCCGACAACCTCGACAACGTGGCGCAGTTCCAGCTCGGCGGCGCCGAGCGGGTGCGGGCCTTCGCACCGGGCGAAGGCACGGGCGACGAGGGCGTGGCGCTCACCGCCGAACTGCGCCTGCTGCCGCCCGAGGCCTGGTTCGGCCGCATGGCGCGCGAGATGGTGCTCAGCGCCTTCTTCGATGCCGGCAAGGTGCGCTTTCGCCACCGCCCCTCGGCGCTGGCCGCCGGCGACAACAGCAGCACGCTGACCGGCTGGGGGCTGGGCGCCATCTGGGACCGGCCGCAGGACTTCGCGCTGCGCGCCTACCTCGCCTGGCCGATCAGCGGCGAGGCGCGCAACGACACCGCCGTGAAGCGGCCACGCCTCCACCTCACGGCCACCAAGCACTTCTGAACCATGCGCCGCCGCCCCCGCCCCGCCGCCCCGCTGCCGCAGTTCGTGCTGCGGCCGCTGACGCTTTCGGTGCTGGCCGCGCTGGCCGCGCCCGCATTGGCCGGGCCGACCGGCGGCCAAGTGGTGGCCGGCCAGGCGACCATCGCCCACACCGCGCCCGGCCAGCAGCACATCACCCAGGGCAGCCAGCGCGCGGTCATCGACTGGCAGGGCTTTTCCATCGGCGCCGGCGAATCGCTGCACATCCAGCAGCCCTCGGCCTCGGCGGTGTTGCTCAATCGGGTGGTGGGCCACGACCCGTCGCACATCCTCGGGCAGATGCAGGCCAACGGCCGGGTGTTCCTGCTCAACCCCTACGGCGTGGTCTTCGGCGCCGGCGCGCGTGTGGACGTGGGCGGGCTGGTGGCCTCCACGCTGGACATGAGCAACGCCGACTTCATGGCCGGCACTTTCCGCCTCGGCACCGCGGGCGGTGGCGTGCGCGGCATCGTGCGCAACGACGGCAGCATCTCCGCGCCCGGCGGCACGGTGGCGCTGGTCGGCCCGACGGTGGCCAACCACGGCACGATCACGGCCGACGGCGGGCGCATCGGCCTGGCGGCCGCCAACAGCGTGCTGGTCGACGTCGAAGGCGACGGGCTGATCTTCTTCCAGGCCGACGCTACAGAAGCCACGAACCGGCTCGAACAGCTCGGCCGGCTGCAGGCCGACGGCGGCAGCGTGGAGCTGCGTGCCGCGGCCCGCGGCGCGTTTGCCGACACCGTGCTCAACCTCGGCGGCACGGTGCAGGCCCGCGCCCTGGCGCAGCGCGGCGGCCGCATCGTCATCGGTAGCACGGCCGATGGCATCGTGCAGGTCGATGGCCTGGTCGACGCGTCCTCGCCGGAGGCCGGCCGCGGCGGCGGGATCACGGTGGAAGGCGAGCGCATGCGCCTCACCGGCAACGCCCGGCTCGATGCCTCCGGCGCCGCGGGCGGCGGCAGCGTGCAGGTGGGCGGCGGCTTCCAAGGGCAGGACCCGGCCCTGCGCAACGCGCTCGTCACCACGGTGGCCGACGGCGCGCAGCTGCTCGCGGACGCCACGCAGCAGGGCGACGGCGGCGAGATCGTGGTCTGGGCCGACGACACGACGCGCTTTGCCGGCGCGATCTCCGCACGCGGCGGGGCGGCCGGCGGCAACGGCGGCGATGTGGAGGTGTCCGGCAAGCAGACCCTGCTGTTCCGCGGCGACGTGGACACGCGCGCGCCCCTGGGCGAGCGGGGCACGCTGCTGCTCGACCCGGACAACCTCATCGTCGGCACCGGCACCGGCGCCGTGGATGACGCCGACGTGAGCGTCGCCTCCGGCGAACCCGACGTCACCGTGAGCGCGGCCTTCCTGAGCGGCTACACCGGTGCGGCGATCACCCTCACCGCGGCCGGCGACATCACCTTCGAGGAATCGGTCATCAACGCGAACGCGGGCACATCGCTGACCGCCGTCGCGGGCGGCGCGTTGACGGTCAACGACGGCAAATCCATCCAGGTCGCCGGCGACCTGCGGCTGACCGGAGCCAGCCTCAGCCTGCGCGGCAATCTCACATCGACGGCGGGCCAGGTGCACCTGAGTGGCCCGGTCTCGCTGCGCAGCAACGACATCGCCATCACCGGCGCCTCGGTGGTGGTGGACGACACCATCACCTCGGCACAGCGCGCGCTCGCCATCACCGCCACGGCGGGTGGCATCGCGCTGCACGGCAACGTCACGCTCGGCCAGGCCGGCGATGCGCTGTCGCTGTCGGCCACGGGCGGCGCCATCGAGGTCCAGGGCCTTGCGACGAACAACGGCGCCATCACGCTGAGCAGCGCCTCGGGCCTCACGCTCGCGGGCGACATCGCCTCGGGCAGCGCCGCGAGCCGCTTCACCGGTCCGGTGACCCTGGCCGCCGACGTGACCGTCACCGCCAGCGGCAGCACCTTCGACGGCAGCATCTCGGGCGCCCAAGCGCTCAGCCTGCTGGGCAACGGCGTCAAGTCGCTGCAGGCGGTGGATGTGGCCAGCCTCACGACCGGCAGCGCCGGCAGCACGCTGCTGGCCGGCGATGTGACGACGAGCGGCGACCAGCGCTACGGCAACGCCGTGATCGTGGCGGCCGACGTGACGCTGGACGCCGGCAGCGGCGAAGTGAGCTTCAGCGGGGCGCTCGACGGCACGACTGCCGACACCGAATCGGTCAGCGTGAGCGCCGGCGGCGGCACCACCTTCGGCGGCGCGGTCGGCGGCACCACGCGGCTGGCCGGCCTGAGCGTGAGCCACGCGGCCCGCGTCGACGGCGCCCGCATCGACGCGGTGACGCAGACCTACGGTTCGCTCACGATCGGCGCCGACGCGACGCTCGCCGGCAGCAGCGTCGGCGTCGGCGGCGCCACCACGCAGGCCGGGAGCCGCACGCTGGTGGTCGATGCCGCCACCAGCAGC
>JBIQKU010000204.1:0-5924 GCA_044506225.1 Rubrivivax sp.
CGACGCCGCGCTTGAGCTCGGCCGTCTGCGGCTTCATGTCGATGCCGCCGAACACCACCGTCGCCCGCAGCTTGGTGTGCTTGGAATAGGCCTTGACGTTGTTGGCGACCTGGTCGGCCAGTTCGCGCGTGGGCGCCAGCACCAGGGCGCGCACCGGGTGGCGCGCCGGCGAGGCGCTGCTGTTCTCGTGGCGCATCATCTTCTGCAGCAACGGCAGCGAGAACGCGGCCGTCTTGCCGGTGCCGGTCTGGGCCGCGCCCATCACGTCGCGGCCGGCCAGGACCAGCGGGATGGCCTTCGCCTGGATGGGCGTCATGGTCTGGTAGCCGGAATCGGCCACCGCCTGCAGCAGCTTGGGGTCGAGCTCGAGGGTGTCGAAGCGGGCGGGCGCCGGGGCGGCGGCCTCGGGGGTGGCAGCGCTCTCGGCGCTGGCCTGGGTGGGGTCAATCATCCGTGGATTATCGCCCCTGGCCCTTTTACCACTGGCTCAACGCCGGATGATCATCCAGCCGGGCGTGCGAAAACGAACAATGCGCCAGTACAAGAGCCAGTACGACACGGCAAAGAGCAGCAGCGCGCCGGCGAGCACCGGGGTGCTGTCCCACCAGAGCATCGCCGGCACGACGGACAGCGAGCACAGCACCCACAGATAGGGCGCCGTCATCGAGTTGCGGCGGGTGAGCACCGCCGCGTCCTTGCTGCCCACCGCCCAGCGCATCAAGCGGCGGTAGATCAGGCTGTGCAGGTGGATGCCGTCGGGCATGCCCATGGGCCGCCCGCGCACGACCTTGCGGCGATACATCGAGAACACCGTCTCGAACACCGGGTAGGCGCACAGCAGCAGGGGGCACAGCGGCGAGACCGCCGGATTGCGGTGCAGCAGCAGGATGGCGATCTCGGCCAGCACGAAACCGAGGAAATACGCCCCGCCATCGCCCAGGAAGATCAGCCCGTTCGGGTAGTTCCAAAGAAAAAAACCCAACACCGCGCCGACGGCCGCCAGCGCCAAGCCGAGGATGAGCGAGTCGCCCACCTGGTAGGCGATGTAGGCCAGGCCCGTGAGCATCAGCATCACGCACATCGAGGCCAGGCCGTTCATGCCGTCGATGATGTTCACCGAGTTGGCCACGCCGGCGACGGCGAAGATGGCCAGCAGCACGGCCCCCGCCGGCCAGCTGGCGACCCAGTCCAGCCCCGGAATGTCGGTGCGCGCGATCACCGCCTGCAGCAGCCAGGCGGCCAGCGCCGCCGACAGCGCGGTGGCGAACAGGCGCCGGCGCGGCGAGACCTTCTTGGTGAGGTCTTCCTGGAGACCGGCGGCGAACGCGGGAATGCCGCAGGCCAGCAGCCCGAAGACGATGGGCCATTCGTCGGCCGGTCGCTCGTACGCGAGCAGCAGCAAGGCGGCGGCGAAGCCGAAGAAGATGCCCACCCCGCCGATGCGCGGCACGGCGCGCGCGTGGAACTTCTGCGGCCCGCGGAAGTCGTGGTCGCCGGACGCGTGGCCATGCAGCCGCATGGAGCGCACCACGTACAAGGTGGCCACGGCGGCCACCAGAAAACCGGCAACGATGACGAGAAGCATGGGCCGCAAGTGTACGTTTGCACCAGATGGTGAAATGCGCGCCGAAGTGCTCCATGGCCCGCTCTGTTGCCCGGTTCCCACGCCGGCGCTGCCTACAATCCGCGGCTTCGGCGGGCTGCGGCCTCGCACCTTGCCGGGCCGGCAGGCCCGGTTCACCACGCATTCCCATGATCCTGGTCACAGGCGGCGCCGGCTTCATCGGCGCGAACTTCGTGCTCGACTGGCTGGCCGCCGGCGATGAGCCGGTGCTCAATCTCGACGCCCTCACCTACGCCGGCAACCGCGAGAGCCTGGCGTCGCTGGAGGGCGATGCACGGCATGTGTTCGTGCACGGCGACATCACCGACCGCGCGCTCGTCGATTCGCTGCTGGTTACGCACCGACCGCGCGCGATCGTGCACTTCGCCGCCGAAAGCCATGTAGACCGCAGCATCCACGGGCCCGCGGCCTTCGTGCGCACCAACATCGAAGGCACGTTCACGCTGCTCGAGGCGGCCCGCACCTACTGGAGCACGCTGCCTGCGGGCGAGAAGAGCGGCTTTCGCTTTCTGCATGTGAGCACCGACGAGGTCTACGGATCGCTCGGCCCCAAGGACCCTGCCTTTGCCGAAACGCATCCCTACGAGCCCAACAGCCCCTACTCGGCCAGCAAGGCGGCCAGCGACCACCTGGTGCGCGCCTGGCACCACACCTACGGGCTGCCGGTGCTCACCACCAACTGCAGCAACAACTACGGGCCCTATCACTTCCCCGAGAAGCTGATCCCGCTGATGATCGTCAACGCGCTGGCCGGCAAGCCGCTGCCGGTGTACGGCGACGGCATGCAGGTGCGCGACTGGCTCTACGTGAAGGACCATTGCGCGGCCATCCGCGAAGTGCTGGCCCGCGGGCGGGTGGGCGAGACCTACAACGTCGGCGGCTGGAACGAGATGCCCAACATCGAGATCGTGAAGACGGTCTGCGCGCTGCTCGACGAGGTGCGCCCCGATGCCGCCGGCAGCTACGCCCGCCACATCACCTATGTGGCCGACCGGCCGGGCCATGACCGGCGCTACGCCATCGACGCGCGCAAGCTCGAACGCGAACTCGGCTGGAAGCCGGCAGAGACCTTCGAGACCGGCATCCGCAAGACCGTGCGCTGGTACCTGGACAACGCCGACTGGGTGGCCCGCGTGCAAAGCGGCGCCTACCGCGAGTGGGTGGCGAAGAACTACGACGAGCGGGTGAGCGCGTGAAGATCCTGCTGCTCGGCAAGAACGGCCAGGTCGGCTGGGAGCTGCAGCGCTCGCTCGCGCCGCTGGGCGAGCTGGTGGCGCTGGACTTCGACAGCCCGGCGCCGCTCACCGCGGACTTCTCCAACCCCGAATCGTTGGCCGCCACGGTGCGTGCCGTAGCGCCGCAGATCATCGTCAACGCCGCAGCGCACACGGCGGTGGACAAGGCGGAAAGCGAGCGCGAGCTCGCCCGCACCCTCAACGCCACCGCACCCGGCGTGCTGGCGCGTGAAGCCAAGGCCATCGACGCATGGCTGATGCACTACAGCACGGACTACGTCTTCGATGGCAGCGGCAGCACGCCCTGGACCGAAGACTCGCCCACTGGCCCGCTGAGCGTGTACGGCGCCACCAAGCTGGAAGGCGAAGAGGCGATCCGCGCGAGCGGCTGCCGGCACCTGATCTTTCGCACCAGCTGGGTGTATGCGGCGCGCGGCGGCAACTTCGCCAAGACGATGCTGCGGCTGGCCAAGGAGCGCGAGCGGCTCACGGTGATCGACGACCAGATCGGCGCGCCTACCGGGGCCGAGCTGCTGGCCGACCTGACGGCGCATGCGCTGCGCATCGCACAGCAGCGCGCCGAGGTCAGCGGTACCTACCACGCGGTCGCGGGCGGCGAGACGAGCTGGCACGGCTACGCGCGGCATGTGATCGAGTTCGCCCGTGCGCGCGGCGAGGCGATCAAGGTGCCGGCCGATGCGATCGAGCCGGTGCCGACCAGCGCCTTCCCCACGCCAGCACGGCGCCCCGCCAACTCGCGCATGAACAGCGCCAAGCTGCGCGACACCTTCGGATTCGCCCTGCCCGACTGGCGTGTCGGCGTCGAGCGCATGCTGACCGAGACCCTCGGCTGATCGATCACCGCATGAGTACCAAGCAACGCAAAGGCATCATCCTGGCCGGCGGCTCCGGCACCCGGCTGCACCCGGCGACGCTGGCCATCAGCAAACAGCTGCTGCCGGTGTACGACAAGCCCATGGTGTACTACCCGCTCAGCACGCTGATGCTGGCCGGCATCCGCGACATCCTGGTCATCAGCACGCCGCAGGACACGCCGCGCTTCGAGGCGCTGCTGGGCGACGGGTCGCAATGGGGCATCCAGCTCGGCTACTGCGTGCAGCCGAGCCCGGACGGGCTGGCGCAGGCGTTCATCCTCGGGCGCGACTTCATCGACGGGCACCCGAGTGCGCTGGTGCTGGGGGACAACATCTTCTACGGACACGATCTCGCCGCCCTGCTGCAGCGCGCCGACAGCCGCACGACGGGTGCCAGCGTCTTCGCCTACCACGTGACCGACCCGGAAAGGTACGGCGTCGTCGAGTTCGACGCCCAGCAGCGCGCGCTGTCGATCGAGGAGAAGCCCAAGGCGCCCAAGAGCAACTATGCGGTGACCGGCCTGTACTTCTACGACGAGCGGGTGTGCGACATCGCCGCAGGCATCACGCCGAGTGCGCGCGGGGAGCTGGAAATCACCGAGGTCAACGCGCGTTACCTCGCACAGGGCCAGCTCGATGTGGAGATCATGGGGCGCGGATATGCCTGGCTCGACACCGGCACGCACGACAGCCTGCTGGAAGCGGGGCAGTTCATTGCGACGCTGGAGAAGCGGCAGGGGTTGAAGGTGGCGTGCCCCGAGGAGATCGCTTACCGCGCCGGCTGGATCAGCGTCGAGCGCCTTCAAGCCATGGCCGAGCCCATGTTGAAGAACGGCTATGGCCAGTACTTGATGCAGATCGTGACGTCGCAGGTGTTTTGATGAAGGTGACGAAGACTGCCATCGAGGGCGTGTTGATCCTCGAGCCTAAGGTGTTCGGCGACGAGCGCGGGTTCTTCATGGAAAGCTTCAACCAGAAGGCGTTCGACGAAGCTGTGGGCGGGCATGTGGAGTTCGTACAAGACAACCATTCGCGCTCGAGCCGCGGGGTCTTGCGGGGGCTTCACTATCAGCTGCCGCCCCATGCTCAGGGAAAGCTCGTCCGTGTGACTGCAGGCGCCGTATTCGACGTCGCTGTCGACATCCGCCGCAGTAGCGCGACGTTCGGCAAATGGGTGGGCTATGAGCTGAACGACACCAACCATCGGCAGCTGTGGCTGCCGCCGGGCATCGCCCATGGCTTCTTGGTGACCAGCGAATCGGCCGACGTCCTGTACAAGACAACGGACTACTACGCCCCGGCATCGGAAGGGTGCATTCGTTGGGACGATGTCACGGTCGGCATTAGGTGGCCGCAGACGGCGGAGATCCAATTGTCCGCCAAAGATCTGGCCGCCCCCCCATTGACGCAAGCTCGAACGTTTGAATAGTCCGCCCCGCTTTCTGCGCCATCTCGCAGCCGATCGCGATACACTCGTGCGTTCATCACATGAACGCACCACATGAACGCACCTCATGGCCGATTCCGTCCCGAAACGCCCGGAGGCGGATTCCGCCGCTCTGCTCGAAGCGCTGCGCCTGCTCGAAACCAGTCCACAGCTTTCGCAGCGGCAGCTTTCGGATGCGCTCGGGCTGAGCCTCGGTAAGACCCACTACTTACTACACGCACTGCTGGACAAGGGACTCGTCAAGATCGAGAACTTCCGGCGCAACGACAACAAGCTCGCGTACGCCTATCTGCTCACGCCCAAGGGGGTCGCCGAGAAGCTGCGCATGACTCGCAGTTTCCTCGTCCGCAAGGAGGCCGAGTTCAAATTGCTGCAGGCCACCATCAAGAAGCTGCGACAGGAAGTAGGCCAGGCCGAAACAGCACCGCGCGCCTCGGAGAACAAGGAAAACCAGGGATGAAACTGCAAGGCAAGAAGATCCTCGTCACCGGCGCTGATGGCTTCATCGGATCGCATCTCACCGAGTACCTGGTGTCTCTCGGCGCGGACGTACGTGCGTTCGTCTACTACAACAGCTTCAATTCCTGGGGTTGGCTGGACTCCGCGAGCGACGAGCTGAAGCGATCCATCGACGTGTTCGCCGGTGACATACGTGACCCTCATGGTGTCCGCACCGCCATGAAGGATTGCGACGTGGTGATGCACCTGGCCGCGCTCATCGCCATCCCCTACTCGTACCACTC
>JBIQKU010000010.1:0-39266 GCA_044506225.1 Rubrivivax sp.
TCCGCGACGAGGGCCGCGACGTGCTGTTCTTCGTCGACAACATCTACCGCTACACGCTGGCCGGCACGGAAGTGTCCGCGCTGCTGGGCCGCATGCCGTCGGCCGTGGGCTACCAGCCGACGCTGGCCGAGGAAATGGGCCGCCTGCAGGAGCGCATCACCTCCACCAAGGTCGGCTCGATCACCTCGATCCAGGCCGTGTACGTGCCCGCGGACGACCTGACCGACCCGTCGCCGGCCACCACCTTCGCCCACCTGGACGCCACGGTGGTGCTGTCGCGCGACATCGCGGCGCTGGGCATCTACCCCGCGGTCGACCCGCTGGACTCGACCTCGCGCCAGGTCGACCCGAACGTCGTCGGCGAGGAGCACTACAGCGTCACGCGCGCGGTGCAGGGCACGCTGCAGCGCTACAAGGAACTGCGCGACATCATCGCCATCCTCGGCATGGACGAGCTCTCGCCGGAAGACAAGCTGGCCGTGGCGCGCGCGCGCAAGATCCAGCGCTTCCTGTCGCAGCCCTTCCACGTGGCCGAGGTGTTCACCGGCACGCCGGGCCAGTACGTGCCGCTGAAGGAAACCATCCGCGGCTTCAAGATGATCGTCGAGGGCGAATGCGACCACCTGCCGGAGCAGGCGTTCTACATGGTCGGCACCATCGACCAGGCCCTCGAGAAGGCGAAGAAGATCCAATAACCCGGTGGCGCCTTCGGCGCCTTGGAGAACTGACCCATGGCCACCATCCATGTCGACGTGGTCTCGGCCGAGGAGAGCATCTTCTCGGGCGAGGCGAAGTTCGTCGCCCTGCCGGGCGAGAACGGCGAGCTCGGCATCCTGCCGCGGCATACGCCGCTGATCACCCGCGTGCGTCCCGGCGCGGTTCGCATCGAGCGTGCCGACAACGGCGAGGAAGAGTTTGTGTTCGTGGCCGGCGGCATCCTTGAAGTGCAGCCGGGCACGGTGACTGTGCTCGCCGACACCGCCATCCGTGGCAAGGACCTCGACGAAGCCAAGGCCAACGAGGCCAAGGCGCTCGCCGAGGAGGCGATGAAGAATGCGAAGAGCGACATCGACTTCGCCGCCGCGCAAAGCGAATTCGCCGCCATGGCGGCGCAGATCGCCGCGCTGCGCCGCTTTCGCAAGAAGTAGCACGCCGTCGCGCGGCGCTTGCCGCCGCCGCTTCCACGCAGGCCGCCCTCGGGCGGCCTTGTCTTTTCTCGCGCGCCGGCGGGTCAGCGCGGGCTGGCCGGCACGCGCTCGCCGGGGTACGAGCGGCCGCGCGGCGGGGCCTCGTGCGGCTTCGGTGGCTCGTCGCGGTCGGCCTGCCGGCCGATGATGATGGCGATCAGCCCGCCGATGGCAAGCGCCGACGCCGTCTTGCCCACGCTGTACTGGCGTTGGGCCGGCACGCCCTTCTCCAGTCGCTCGACCCAGCCGCGGGTGCGCAGCAGTTCGTCGGCCGGTGCCGCCATGCGCGCCGGCGGGGCGCGCGGCCGGGTCATGGCCATCTCGCCAGCGGGCAGCCGCACCGGCGCCCAGGCGTTGTTCAGCGAGGACAGGTTCACCTGGCCGTCGAAGACCACCACGGTGGTCTCGCCCGACGGCTGGGCGCGCACCAGGTAGGCCGTGCCTTCGGCCCCCGCGCGCACGAAGTCGGACTGCACCGCGAACGCGCCGCGGATCTTGGCGAACACCTCGCCCACCAGTTCGCTGAACGAGCCGACGCGCCCGCGGGAGTTCGGGCGCATGAACAGCTCGGTGCCGGACGGATACCGGATCACGGCATAGGCGGTCGGGCCGGTGATGATCTGGTCGCCAGGGCGCAGCACCATGCGCGTGCGGTTCCCGATCGTCTCGGCGCCGCGCACCACCTGCACCAGGCCGGCGGCCTGCGCGGGCGCCAGGCCGCCGCCTTCGAGCATCACGCCGTCCAGCGTGATCTCGGTCGGTGTGGTCGTGCAGGCCGCACCCAACGCGGCCACGGCCAGCACGGCCACGCTGCGCAGCGCGTAGCCATGCAGGCGGGTGAGGACAGGTAGGACGCTCATGACGCACTCCTTCGCTCGAGACGGGCCATGGCCCACCAGGCCAGCCCGAAGGCCGCGACCGCATAAGGCAGGCCCAGCAGCACCTGCTGGCTGCGGTACACGGCGACGACCAGTGCCACCGCCGCGCCAAGGCAGGCGGCCGCGCCGGCCACGCGCCGCCACGCTGCCTGGCCGGCGAGCCATCGCCGTGCAAAGGCGCCCGCCCAGCCCATGCCCAGCATGAGCAGAAGCTGCGATTCCCAGCCGGCCGGGCGGATGACCTGGCCCGCGGCGATGGCCCGCATCTGCTCGGCGATGAGCTCGCTGCCCCAGCGCTGCATGCCCTGCGGTCCGGTGGCCACCGGCAGTTCGTCGGTGGCGGCAAGCTGCAGCCCGACCAGCACCGCCTTGCCGCGCACCTGCGCGAGCGCCTCGGCCGGCGCATCGCCCACCAGTTGTTCGTAGGCCAGGCGCCGCGGCGGCGCGCGCCAGGTGCCGAGCGCGGCCGGGTCGAACCATTGCAGCGCGACGCGGTCGCCGCGCTGCACCGCCGGGCATTGCGCTTCCGGGTGGCGGATCGTCTCGAGCGTCGACCAGCCGACATCGGGTGATTGCTGCAGCCGCGGCACGCGCACCCGCAGCGTGCGGCGCGTGCTGTCCATCGCTTCGATCCTGCCGCCGCCACTGAAGGAGGCCAGCGCCAGCGACGGCTGCAGGCTGCCGCCGCGTTCGAGCGCGAGCAGCATGGCGCGCGCATGACCGACACGCTGTGCCGCGCAGGCAATGCCCCAGCCGACCCAGGGCGCGAACCGCGCGAGCAGCACTGGCGTCTCGCCGCGTGTGGCCTGCACCGCGAAGATCACCGGCATGTGGCCCGAAGCGGCGCGCAGCGCGCGCTCCAGCGCGGCGTCGTCCGCCGGCGCGCCGGGGCGCTCGAAGAACAGGTCGAAGGCGACGCTGCGGGCGCCCGCCTGCTGCAGCCGCTCGATGAGCCGCGCATGCTCGCGCCGCCAGCTCGCATCGAAGGGCCGACCGATGTGCTGCACGCTGGCGCCGTCGATGGCCACGAGCAGCACCTCGCCCGGGCCGGCCGCGCCCGCCGTGTCCGCCGCATGCCCGCCGAACCACATCGTCAGGCTGGCGACGCGGGTGTCCAGTCCGAAGAATTCCAGCAGCGCGACCGCGGCGGCGAAGGCCATGGCCAGCCCCGCGGCCAGCCCGGCGAGCTGCGCACGCCGGGCGCTGCGCATGCGTCGGCGCAGGCCCGCCGCCACGGCCTCGAAGGGCTCACCCTGCAGCGCCTCCACCAGCGCGGTGATATGGAGTTTGAGCGCCCGCTCGTTCAGCTCGAGGCTGTTGATCAGGCGCAGCGGCGCCAGCTCGGGCGGAAGGTCCGCCCCCGGCGGCGGTGCCTTGGCCACCAGCACCGGCACGATGCGGATGCCGCGCGCCAGGGCACGGGCGAGTTCGTGGCGCACGTAGTCGTCGCCGTGGGCGCGGCCCTGCAGCAGCTCGTGCCAGCGCGGGCCGATGACGGCCACCACGGCATCGGCCTCGTCCAGGTGGCGGTCGATGGCGCGCGCGAAGTCGTCGCCGTAGTCGATGTCGTCGATGTCCATGAACACCGATGCCTCGCCGAAGCGCGCCGCCAGCTCGTTGTGGATCAGCCTGGCATGCACGATGCTGTCGTCACGCCGGTAGCTGATGAAGATCTTCATGGCGAGGGCAGCGTAGCCCCCGCGATGCGGCGCGCAAGCCCTAGGAAGCCCGCGGCACGGGCCCGCCTGCTCAGCCGAGCACCGGCGCGTTCGGCAGCTCGTTCGGGTTCGGTGTGCCGGCGTCGGCCGGGAAGTGCTGCACCAGCAGCCGGTCCACGCGGTCGATGGCGAGCATCAGCCCGTCCTCGAAGCGCCCGGCACGAAAGGCTGCCGACATCTCGGCCACCAGCGCCTGCCAGCGCTCGTGGTCGACATGGCGGCTCAGGCCCCGGTCGGCCACCAGCTCGATGCGGTGCTCGGCCAGCAGCAGGTAGATGAGCACGCCGGTGTTCTCCTCGGTGTCCCAGACGCGCAGCTTGCCGAACATGGCGACCGCACGTTCGCGCGCATCGGCGCCGCGCCACAGGTAGGACAGCGGCAGGCCGGCCTCCACGCACACCCGGATCTCGCCGCGGTGATGGCGCTCGCTGTCGGCGATGCGCGCCTCGATGCGTTCCAGCGCGTCGCGGCCGAGCGCCCGCTGGGTGTCGGTCTCGTCCAGCCAGCGGTGCTTGAGGATGCGCAGCCATCGGTTCATCGTGTCGTGCTCCTACCAGCCGCCGGAGGCGCCGCCGCCGCCGAAACTGCCGCCGCCGCCCGAGCCGAAGCCGCCGCCGCCGAAGCCTCCGCCGCCGCGGCCGCCGAAACCGCCGCCGCCCCAGATGACGGGGCCCGCGCCGACGCCACCGCGCCGCGCGGCACCCACGCCCATCACGCCCACCAGCAGCAGGGCCACCAGCCCGGCGATGCCCGCGGCCAGCAGGCTCGCGGACAGCCACCAGCCGATGCCACCCGCCGCGCCCGCGGTGGCCAGCGAGCCCAGCTTGCGGCCCATGAGCGCGGTCAGCAGACCGCCGATGACCGGCACGCCGATGAAGAAGAACATCATCAGCTCGTCGAGCTGCAGCCCCGGCGCGCCGCCGGGCGGTCGCCCGGCCTCGGGCGGCGGCAGGTTCTCGCCCTTGGTCAGCGCGGCCAGCGCATCGACCGCTGCGTTCAGGCCGCCGGCGTAGTCGCCGGCGCGAAAGGCGGGGGTGATGTGCTGGTCGATGATGCGGAAGGCCATCAGGTCGGGGATGGCACCTTCCAGCGTGCGCGCCACCTCGATGCGCACGCGCCGGTCGTTCTTCGCGACGACCAGCAGCAGCCCGTCGCCGACCTCCCGGCGGCCGATCTTCCAGGTGGCCGCGACCCGGTTCGCGTAGGCGGCGATGTCCTCGGGCGCGGTGCTCGGCAGCATCAGCACCACCAGTTGTGCGCCCGTCTGCTGCTCGAGCGCGGCGAGCTTGGCTTCGAGCGCCGCGCGCTGCGGCTCGCTGAGCGTGGCGGTCTGGTCGATCACGCGTGCGCTCAAGGCCGGCACCGGCAGCACCTCCTGCGCCAAGGCGATGCCGAGAGCGAACGCCCAGGCCAGCGCCATTGCGCCGACGCGCCCCGCCGCGCGCAGCAGCGGTCGCCCGGGGCTCAGGTGGAACGGCATCCCTGCGTCGTGCCCGCCGGCCTAGCGCGGCGCCGATGCCGGCGCGCCGAAGTCGACCCGGGGCGGTGCCGAGATGGCGGCTTCGTTGTCCACCGTGAACTGCGGCTTGGGCTCGTAGTTGAAGACCATGGCCGTGAGGTTGCTCGGGAAGCTGCGCGCCAGCACGTTGTACTCGCTCACCGCCTTGATGTAGTTGTTGCGCGCCACGGTGATGCGGTTCTCCGTGCCTTCGAGCTGCACCCGCAGGTCCTGGAAGCCCTGGTTGGCCCGCAGGTTGGGGTACTGCTCGACGACCACCATCAGCCGGCTGAGCGCGCTGCTGAGTTCGCCCTGCGCCTGCTGGAAGCGGTTGAAGGCCTGCGGGTCGTTGAGGAGCTCGGGCGTCGCCTGGATGCTCGTGGCCCGCGAGCGCGCCTCGACCACGCGGGTCAGCGTCTCCTGCTCGAAGTTGGCCTCGCCCTTGACCGTGGCGACGATGTTGGGAATGAGGTCGGCGCGGCGCTGGTACTGGTTGATCACCTCCGACCAGCTCGCCTTCACCTGCTCGTCCAGGCGCTGGAAATCGTTGTAGCCGCAGCCCGAGAGCCCGAGCGCGGCGCCGAGCGCCAGTGCAGCCAGCCACAGTCTTCGCATCATGGATCGTCCTCCAGGGAATCGGTCGTCCATGCTAACGCGCGGCTGGCACGCGCCTCGTGACACACCGATACTGCGGCGATGAGCTTGCTGGACCAAGCCCTGCGCGCCGGCCGCGCCGCCCCGGTGCGGCCGCTCGTGCCTGCGCGAAGCGTGCTGGTAGCAGGCGCGGCCGGCGTGCTGGGTTCGGCGGTGCTGGAACAGCTGTTGGCCAGCTGCCGCTTCGCACCGGTGGAAGTGCTGGTGACGCAGCCGCTGAACGCCGCGCTGCGCCCAATGGTGGCCGTGCCCTACGGCACGCCTGCACCCGGGCAGCGCAGCGAGGACACCGCGCTCATCGTCTTCGACCGCGAGCGCACCGCCAACGGCCGCGAGCAGGCGTTCTACCGGCCCGAGCCGCAGGCGCTGCCGACGCTGGCCGCCTGGCTGCTTCAGCGCGGCGTGCGCCGCCTGGTCGTGGTCATGCCGCACACCCAGGCCAGCCTGCCCGAGGCGCTGGCGCGCGGCCTGGCCAGCCTGGACGAACAGGCGGTCGCGTCGCTCGGCTTCGAGCAGTTCGTGCTGGTGCGCTCGGCGCAGCCGCCGCCAGGCCATCGCGCGGCGCACTGGCCGCAGCGGGTGGCCGATGCCCTGCTCACGCAGCTGCACCTGATGGTGCCCGAGCGCTCGCGCCCGGTGCGCGCGCACAAGGTGGCGCAGTTCGTCGCGGCGCTGGCGGTGCAGCTCGCGCAGGCGCCGCCCGGCACACGCGTCGCGCCGCCCGATCTGGTGTGGCAGGCGGCGCAGGGGGCCGATGCCGCGGCGCTGGCGCGCGCCTGGCTGCATGGCGAGCCGCTGCCGCCGGCACCTGCGAGCCGGCGGCGCTGGTGAGCGTCATTTCATGGGCACGGTGACCAGCGGCGCACTCCAACCCGCCAACCGCTCACGCAAGGCTTCGCGCCGCTGCGCGGGGAGCGGGCGCAGGTGCTCGATCACCCAGCCGACCCGCTGCGCGTCGATGCGCTGCTCGCGGGTCATGCGCCGGATGGCACGGTCCGGGTTGTGCAGCAGGCTGGCGAGCCAGGCCGCTTCGGTGGCGTTCAGCTGGCGGGCCGGCTTGCGCAGGTAGTGCAGCGCCGCCGCATGGGCGCCGCACTGGCCCTCGCCCCAGGGTGCCATCGACAGGTACAGGTGCAGCACCCGCGCCTTGCCCAACGTGCGGTCCAGTTCCACCGCATACAGCAGCTCACGCAGCTTGCGCACGGGACTGGGGTCGTCGCCGGTGAACAGCAGCTTGGCGAGTTGCTGCGACAGCGTGCTGCCGCCGCGCCGGCGCGAGCCCGACCAGGCAGCTTCGATCTCGGCGAGATCGAAGCCGGTGTGCTCGTAGAAGCGCTGGTCCTCGGCGGCGATGACCGCGCGCGGCAGCCAGCGGCCGAAGCTCTCGCCGGCGTGGCGGCGCGCGCAGCCCGGTTCAGCGTGGCGCAAGGCCTCGGTGCCGAGGCCCGCCACCCGGAAACCGTCGATGGCCGGGCGCACCGTCCAGCGGCCCTCGGGCAGTGCCAGCTCGCCCGCCAGCCGCAGCCGGCCATCGATGCGGGCCTGGCGCAGTTCCGGAATCAGCGGCCCGAAGAGCGCATAGGCATCGGCCATCGGCGCGTCGATGCCGTCGAAGCGCAGCGTGGCGCGTGTGGCTTCGATGCGGGCCGTGAAACGCCCGCGCACCGCGCGTGCGGGCTCGCCCAGCGCGAAGCGGCCGCGCAGCTCGCCCTGGCCGCGGCGTTGGAAGATGAACTCGCCGCGGGTGATGCGCACCGGCTCCTCGCCGAGCGCGGGCACGGTCAGCGTGCACGGCTCGCACACGGCGACCCAGCCGCCGGTGCCCTCGCCGACGGCTTCGCCGGCGTGCAGCCGTGTCGGCCCGAGCGGCGTGACAAGCCGCCGACCCTGCAGCAGCTGCAGGGCGAGCGGATGCGTGGCCACCCGCCAGGTGGAGAACACCCCCAGCTCGACGGTCCAGGGTCCGAGGCGCAGCCCATGGCGCGGCTCGCCGGCGACGGGGCGAAGCGCCAGCCACAGCATCAGCGCGAGGACCGCGGCCGCCAGCGCCAGCAGCGCGCACGCCTGCAGCAGCGGGCGCCACAGCCGCTTCACAACGCCCTCGCCGTGGTGATGGCCTGCCATGGGCCGCTCGACCGGCCCAGCTGCGCCGCCCAGAACCAGCTCGATGCGTCGGTCCAGGCCTGGCCGTTGCGGTCGACGATGCGCTCGCACACCCGCAGCCGCTGGCCGTCGCGTTCGGCGATGAAACAGCGCCACAGACGGTGCTCATCATCACGCTCGAGCCGCGCCTGCGCGATGCGGTAGCCGAGGCCGCGGTAGCAGTCGGCGGCCGGGTGCAGCATGCGTGTGGGCGTGTGCACCTCGCGCCAGACCAGCACCTGCTCGCCATCGGTGAGGCGCACGAGCCGGCCCGGAAAGCGGGCGGCGAAGCGCTGTTCCACCGCGCTCAGCGCGAGCGGCCGCAGGCGCTGGCCGTCCCAGGTGGCCGGCCATTCGGCGCTGTCCGAAGCGGCACCGGCGCGTGCCGGCGGCGCGTGCAACGCGGGCAACGCGGCGCACATCAGCAGCACGAGCACGAAGACGTGTTGCCATTCAAGCCGCCGCATCACGACCTCCCCGCATCACCCGCAGCGTGCCGGCGCACACCAGCGCCAGCACCGCCAGGCCCACGCCCTGATGCACCCACTCGGGCACCACCTCGGCACGGGTCTCCAGCAGCACCAGCACGGTGTTGCGCAGCACATTGCCGCCCAGCACCAGGGCCGCCACCGCCGGCAAGCGGCGCAGCAGCACGCCGTCGCGCAGCTTGGCCCAGGTGGCCGCGCAGAAGGCGCAGAAATACGCCATCCACACCATCTGCACGCCGGAGCAGGGCGCATCGACGATGACCCACTGGCCCGCCACCAGCATGGACGTGCCTGCGCGTTCGGCGGCCACGCCGACCATCTGCAGCGCCCAGGTGCTCGCCTGCGCCGTGATGATGCGCAGCGGATGCCCGGCATAGAACTGCAGCGAGGACAGCAGCGGCAGTGCCAGCACCGCCAGCCCGGCGTGCGCGATCAGCGGCTGGCCGGCCGGCATGAACGCATGCAGGCTGCAGGCCAGCGCCAGCACTGCGAGCAGCGCGCCGGCCAGTGGCGGCAGCAGGATGCCGGCGGCGGTGGCGGCCAGCGTCAGCGCGAGGCCCGCCGCCACCCAGCCAAAGCGGGGCGTGGCGCGCAGCCGCGGCGCGGCGCTGGCGACGAAGAACAGCAGCGCTGCCAGCGCCCCGATCCCGAGCGGATCGTCCGAGCCGTCGGCCAATCGCGCCACGGCCCAGCGCCAGTGCGGCCAGAGCGCGGTGGCATGCAGGGCGAGCCACGCGAGCGGCGGCATGCCGTGCAGCCGCTGCTGAAAGCGTGCACCGCGGCCGAGGGCAATGACGGGCGCCATGGTGCTCACCGCCGGCGCGCGGCCAGCGCCGCGACCACGATGCCCAGCACCACCATCAGCGCCAGCCACGCCGAGGGCTCGGGCGTGCTGGGCACCACCGCGCCCACGGCCAGGTTGCTCACGCCCTGCGGCATGGGCAAGGGCTGATCCACGGTCGGGGCCAGCGCCGGGTTCGGGTTGCGCACCAGCTGGTCCACCGCGATGAAGCTGGTGTAGGCGGTGAGCAGCCCGTGCTGCAGGCCTAGCTCGGTGATGGCGGCCTTGTTCGCGCCACTGCCTTCCAACGCTTCCTGGTCGGCCAGTGCGGCGATGCGGCTGCGCGCCCACAGCAGGCGCAGCGCTTCGCCGACACGGGCGGCGGGGTCGGCCGGCGCGACCAGCGCGCGGTAAGGGCCTTCGGCGGCCAGGCCTTCGACCACCGCCTGCGCGCGCCGCGCATCGCCGCGCCATTTGCCGAAGACCACCACCGGGCGGCCGCCCAGCACGTCGGGCTGCACCGCGGGCTCGACGTCGTAGGCCTCGATGCCTTCCAGCGCCAGGCGCACCTGCGTCAGCACCGGCGCGTCGATCATGCGGCGCAGCCGTTCGGCCTGCGCGGCGGCATGCTCGGGCTTGCTGACCACGAAGGCCTCGCCCTGGCCCGCACGCGCAATGCCCTCGATCAGGTGCCGGTTCACCGTGCTGCCGATGCCGAAGGCGAACACATTGCTGTGGCCGAGGTTGCGGCGAATGAGGCGGAACACCTCGGCTTCCACCGTGACATAGCCGTCGGTCACCACGATGACGCTGCGCGAGACCTCGCCCGGCTTGGGCAGCTCGGCGATGCGTTTCAACGCCGGCACGATCTCGGTGCTGCCGCCGCCGCGTGCCTGGTCGATGAGGTTGAGCGCCTGGTTGATGTTGGCCTGCGTCGCCGGCACCGGCTCGGGCGACAGCATGCGCTGGCTGCCCGAGAACAGCATGACGTTGAAGCTGTCGCTCGTGCGCAGGCTGCCGATGAGATTGCGCAGCAGCGTCTTGGCGGTGGCCAGCGGGTAGCCGTGCATGGAGCCCGACACATCGACCACGAACACGTACTCGCGCGGGTTGATCTGCCGCGCCGGCACCGCCCGCGGCGGCTCCACCATCGCGAGGAAGAAGTTCTCGCCGCCGTCGGCGCCACGCTGCAGCAGCAGCCCGGACTCGATGTGGTCGCCCGCCAGCCGGTAGCGCAGCACGAAGTCGCGGTTCCCGTTGTGGGCGTCGGGCTCGAGCGCCACCGTGGCGTGCGGCGTGTACAGCCCTTGCGCGGTGATCGCATGCGAAGGCGAGCTCACCTGCTTGACGGCCATGGGCGCGTCGATGCGCACGGCGATGTCCAGGCTCGCTTGCGGCGCCTCGCCGCTTTTCAGCACCGGCATCGCCGGCCAGCGTTCGGCGGCCGCTTCGCCCTCGGGGCTGTGGTAGCGCGGGCCCACGACGGTGGGGAAGACGAAGTCGTACTCGCCCTCGGTGGGTCGCAGCAGTTCGGTGTAGCGCAGCTCCACCCGCACGTCGTCGCCCGGCAGGATGTTGGCCACGTGCATCTGGAACACGTTGGGCCGGTGCTGTTCGAGCAGCGCGCTGGTCTTGCCTTCGCGCTTGGCCGCTTCGTACTCGATGCGTGCCGCCTGCTTCTCCTGGATGCGCGCCGTCAGCAGCCGCTCGCCCAGGCGCACCGTCATCGCATGCACCGCGGCCTGCGTGGAGCCGGGGAAGACGTAGCGTGCCTCGATGGGCCGCTGGCCTTCGTTGCGGTAGTGCTGGGTGACGGTCACGTCGGCGATGACGCCGCTGATGCGCACATCCACCGTCGTGGCCTTCAGCGGCAGGCGGTCGGTGCCGGGATCGTCGCTGTGCACGAAGAAATAGGGGCCTTCGGCGGGAACGGCCTCGGCATCGTCGGCATGCGCCGGCGGCGCCAGCACCAGCAGCAGCGCCGCGAACAGCGCGAGCGCAATGCACAGCAGCACACGGCCCAGCGCCGACAGCGGACGCACCGGAAGAAATCGAAACAGCATGAACGGGTCTCCTCAGGCAAGCGCCGCGTTCGAGGGGCGGCATGGCGCGCAGCATGGGCGCCGCCTGCGAAGCGCGTAGGAAGCGCGTGCGTGCTGTGTGAAACCTGCGTGAAGCGCGTGTGAAGCCGGTGCGAAGCGCCTGGCCTGTGCTTACAGCTTGAAGCGGCGACGCGACGGCCAAGCGCACACTGCGCAAGCCGTTTGCCGCATGCCGCGGCGCCGGCCTTCAAGGGAGAACGAACACATGGCCAACTGGATCGGCAAGATGCTGCGGCGCGCGCCGCAGGGGCCGCTCGACGGGCTCGCGGACGACGCGCGCGACCTCATCACCCGTGTGCGCGCGCGCCACCTGACCTACCTGTCGGAGCACAAGCTCGCGAGCCTCGCGCAGGCCTGCCGCACGCTGGAAGCGCAGCGCGTGCCGGGCCTGGTCATCGAGGCCGGCTGCGCACTCGGCGGCTCGAGCATCCTGCTCGCGTCGCTGAAAGCGGCCGAGCGGCCGATGCGCGTCTACGACGTGTTCGGCATGATCCCGCCGCCCACCGACCAGGACCCGCCCGAGGTGCATGAGCGCTACCGCATCATCACCGCCGGCCAGTCGCAAGGGCTCGGCGGCAACCGCTACTACGGCTACGAGCAGGATCTCCACGCCATCGTGCAGGGCAACCTGGCGGACTTCGGCATCGACACCGCGCGCCGGCATGTCGAGCTGATCAAAGGCTTGGTCCAGGACACGCTGGTGGTCGACCAGCCGGTGGCGCTGGCGCATGTGGATGTCGACTGGTACGACCCGGTGAAGACCTGCCTGGAGCGCATCGTGCCGCGGCTGTCGGTGGGTGGCGTCGTGGTGCTGGACGACTACCACGACTGGGGCGGCTGCCGAAAGGCGGCCGACGAGTACTTCCAGGACCGCCGCGGCGACTTCGCTACGGACGACGCGGCGCGCTCGATGAAGATCACCCGGCTGCGCGCCTGAGCCTCAGCCGCGCGGCGAATCGGCCAGCGGCAGCGTCAGCTGCGCGAGCGCGCCGCCGTCGGCGGCGTTGGTGAGCGTCACCCGGCCGTCGTGCAGTTCGGCGATCTCGCGCGCGAACGACAGGCCCAGCCCCGTGCTGCGCTTGGCGCCGTGCGGGCGCGCGAGCGAATAGAACTTCTCGAACACCTTGGCTTCGGCGTAGTCCGGAATGCCGGGGCCGTGGTCGCGCACCGTGATGTCCACGCGCCGGCGCTGCACCTGCAGCGCGAGCTGCACCTCGCCGCCGGCCGGCGAGAAATCGAGCGCGTTGTCGATCAGGCTGCCGATGGCGCGGCGCAGCAGCAGCGGGTCGCCGTGCACGGTGGCGTCCTCGCCGGCCACGAGGCGCACGCGGATGCCGCGCGCCGCGCCGGCGGCTGCGGCGCTGGCAGCGAGCTCGTCGAGCAGCGGGCGCAGCGCCAGGCGCTCGGTGTGCACCAGGCTGCGGCGCGATTCCAGCGCGGTCAGCTCCATCATGCGGTCGACCAGCTCCTGGATGCGCTGCGTCTCGCGCGCGATGTTGTCGGCGAAGCGAACCCGGTCGGCGTCGGGCATGGGCTCCTGCAACAGCTCGGCCGCGCCGCGGATGGCCGACAGCGGGCTTTTCACCTCGTGCGTCAGCGTCTGCACATAGTCGGCCACGTAGTTGCGACCGGCGAGCGCATCGCGCATCTCGTCGAAGGCGGCGCGCAGGCTGCCCACCGCACGGCGCGCGAGCCGCGGCACGCTCACCGAACGCTGGGCACGCACATAGCGCACGTAGTCGCCGATGAGGCCGAGCGGGCGCACCAGCCACACCGACAGGATGACGCCCAGCAGCAGCACGGCGACGACCGAGGTGGCGCCCACCAGCAGCGTCTTGCGGCGGGCCGCGTCGACGAACTGGCCCAGGCTCTGCACCGGCTTGCCGACACTCACCGCGCCGATGATGCGTTCGTCCGCGCGGATGGGCACGGCGACGTACATCACCGAGGTGCCCGGGTCGCCGTCGATGTCGGGCGAGGCACGTGCGCCGTATTCGCCGCGCAGCGCGCGGTGCACATCGCGCCATCGCGAATAGTCCTCGCCCACATGCCGGGCGAGTGAATCGAAGACCACGCGGCCGGTCGCGTCGACGACCACCAGGCGCAGTTCCACACGCGTCTTCACGAAGCCGAAGATGTCGGCCTCGAAGCGGCGCGCGTATAGCGAATCGAACACCGGGCGCAGGCCCTCGACCCTCAAGGTGCCGTCGTGCGCCGCCTGTTCGAGCGTGGCGGCGATGAGGTGCGCAGTCTCGACCAGCGACTCCTCGGCCGACTCGCGGTAGCGCGGGTCGATGTCGCCCAGCAGCCGGTACATCAGCACGCCCACGCCGATGGCATAGGCCAGCAGGATGGCGACGAAGATGCGGGTGCGCTTGCTCACGGCGGCGCACGATAGCAGCCGGCCCGCACGAGGCGGGCCGGTGATCAGGAGGCGCGCAGGCCGGCGCTCAGGTGGTGAAGTCGCCGGTGGCTTCGGGCTGGAAGAGGATCTGCACCACCTCGGCGGCCGACTCGGTGCCGTTGGGCAGGCGCCAGCGCGCGACCGCACCCACCCGCTGGCCCAGCAGCGCCGCGCCCACCGGCGACAGCACCGAGATGAAGCCCTTGGTCGCGTCCGCGTCGGCCGGGTAGCACAGCGTGATCTTCTGGCGCTCGCCGGTGGCCGGGTCGGCGATCTCGACCTGCGAGTACATGGTGACCAGGTCGGGGGAGATCTCGCGCACCGGCACCAGGTCGGCGTTGTCCAGCAACTCTTCCAGCGCCTTGGGCGGCGTGGCGTCGGGCGTGCGCTGGAGCAGGTTGGTCAGCCGCACATGGTCCAGTTCGGTGAGGGTGCGGTCAGTGACGGCGGTCGGTTGCATGGAGCACTCCTGTCGGGTCGTGGCGCACGCCGGAAAAAAGAGGCGGGCACCGTTGCGCCGGGCGTTGGCCCGGCGATCGAAGGTTGCGCAGAAAGTCTTGGGGTGGGGGAGGGGATCGCCGGGCTCAGGGATGTGCGGCCGGCTGGGGCGATCGGATCGCCAGGGCCGTTCGCGCCGTCCGCGCGCGCAGGCGGCCGCCGACCCGACGGGTCGTCAGACGCTGGGCGCCGCGGCGAACGCGGGCTGAGGCGAGGGAGCACATGCGGCCGATCATAGGCGGGAGCGAGTGCCCCGGCAACGCACGCTCGCAAGCCCTGGGATGCAAAGGTGCAATGGGGCGAAACCGGCCTCGAACTGCCGGAACACGCGTCAAAAGCGCGCGGAACCGGGGCCCCAGGGCTTCAGGAGGGCTCGGCAGGCTCGACGGGTTCAGCCGGCCGTTCGGCGCGTGGGCCGGCGGCGAGCAGCCGCGCCACCGCTTCGAGCAGCACGTCCGCGGCCACCGGCTTGACCAGGTGCTCGTCGAACTGCGCGCGGGTGCGTTCACGGTCGCTGGCGCTGCCGTAACCGGTGAGCGCGGCCAGCCGCATGTCGGCCGTGCGCGGGTCGGCGCGCAGCCGGCGGGCCAGTTCATGGCCGTCCATGGTGGGCAGGCCGAGGTCCAGCAAGGCGAGCTCGGGCTCGAAGTGATCGATCAGGCGCAGCGCGTCGGCGCCGTCGCGTGCGACCTGCACCACATAACCCGCCTGCTCGAGCAGCAGGGCGGCGGTCTCGGCGGCATCGGCGTTGTCGTCCACCACCAGGATGCGGCCGCTGCCGGGCGAGGTCTCGCGCGGCTGCGGCTCCGGCGCGGGCTCGCCATGACCGCCGGCCAGCGGCAGGCTGACGGTGAAGCGCGCCCCGCGCCCGGGCCCGTCGCTCGCCGCACGCACGTTGCCGCCGTGCATCTGCGCCAGCGTGCGCACGATGGCGAGCCCCAGGCCCAGGCCGCCGCTGTTGCGGTCGATCTGCTGCGTGCCCTGGGAAAACAGGTCGAAGACGCGCGGCAGCAGTTCGGGCGCGATGCCGCTGCCGGTGTCGGCGACCTCGATGTGCACCTGCTCGCGATCCAGCGTCATCGTCAACGCGATGCGTCCGTCGGCCGGCGTGAACTTGGCGGCATTGGTCAGCAGGTTGGACAGCACCTGCGCCAGGCGCACCGCATCGCCGATCACATGCGCCCGGCCCTCGCCCAGGTGCAGCTCGACCGGCCGGGCGCGGCGCTCGAACACCGGCTCGGTCAGCTCCACGGCGCGGGCCACGACGGCGCGCATGTCCACCCGCTCGCGCTGCAGCTGCACCTTGCCCTGGGTGATGCGCGACACATCCAGCAGGTCGTCGACCAGCCGCAACAGGTGCGCCACCTGGCGCTCGATGATCTGGCGCTCGCGCACATGCGCGCCGTCGTCGCGGCGCGCCATCAGCGACAGCGCGGTGACGATGGGCGCGAGCGGATTGCGCAGCTCATGGCCCAGCATGGCCAGGAATTCGTCCTTGGCCCGGTTGGCCGCTTCGGCCTGGCAGCGGGCGGCTTCGGCATCCGCATACAGGCGCGCGTTGTCGAGCGCGAGTGCGGCGCGGTGGGCCAGCTCGGCGACCAGCGCCTGGTCCTCCTCGTCGAGCGAGCGGCCGGACTCGGCCTGCATCGCCGCCATCACGCCCAGCGTGCGCCCGCGCGCCATCAGCGGCACCACCACCACGCAGCGCAGGCCCAGCTCGCGCACGGCGGTGCGGATGGCCGGATCGCCGCTGTCGTCGATGTCGTACTGGTCGTCGAAACGGGCGGCATAGGGCCGGCTGTTCGCGGCCACCCAGGCCATGGAGCCGGGCGTGGTGACGGCGCCGTGCAGCCGCTGTGCCAGCGCCTCGCCCTGGCGGGTGCGCTCGGGGTCGCGGTGGAAGGTGACGGCGCGTTGCAGCACGCCGTCGGCATCCATCAGGTCGATGCGGCACCAGTCGGCCACGCTCGGCACGACGATGGAGGCAATCGCCTCGAGCGTGGTGCCGGGCTCCAGCGAACGCGCCAGCACCGCGCCGGCCATGGACAGCAGCTCGAGCCGGCGGCGTGCGGCCTCGGCTTCGGCGCGGGCGCGGCGCTCGGCCTCGAGCAGCTGCGTGCGTTCGGTGATGTCGGAGGTGGCACCCACCATGCGCACCGGGCGGCCGCTGTCGTCGCGCAGCACGTCGGCGCGCGTGGCCAGCCAGCGGATGCTGCCGTCGGGCCGGCGCACGCGGAATTCGGTGGCGCAGGGGCGTTCGGCCTGCAGCGCCTCGCGCAGGATGCGGCGCAGCCCGGGCTCGTCCTCGGGGTGCACCGAGGCGACGAAGTCGTCCATCGAGCCGCCGAAGCCACCGCTGTTCAGGCCGTGCAGGGCGAACACCCGGTCGGACCAGGCCAGCCGGTCGGCCGCGATGTCCCAGTCCCAGATGCCCAGCTCGCCGGCGTCCACCGCCAGGCGCAGCCGCTCCTCGCTCTGGCGCAGCGCGGTCTCGGCCTGGCGGTGCTGCTCCAGCAGCCGGGCGTTGACGACCACGGGGGCGGCCAGGCTCGCGAGTTCGCTCGCCAGCAGCAGGTGGGCGCGGCTGTGCTGGCGGCGGGAGCAGGCCATGAGCAGGGTGAGCACGCCCACCAGCTCGTCGCGGTAGCGCATGGGCACGCTGACCATGGAGCACACGTCCAGGGCACGCAGGCGGTCGAACTGCGGGTTGTCGCCGGCCATGCGCTCGTACCAGTCGGCGTCCATGCCGGTGTGCAGCACCGGTTCGCCATCGCCGCACACGCCCAGGCGGGCGCCGGGCGCCCCGGCCAGCGCGGCGAGCCGCGCCTGCAGCTCCGGCGCGGCAGGGGCCTGCACCAGGCGGCGAGCCCGGCCCTGCTGGTAGACGTCGAAGAAACCCAGGTCGCCGAGGGCCGGCAGGCAGGCGCCTAGCGTGTGGGCCAGCGTGTCCTCGAAGGTCATGGCCGAGGACAGCAGGGCGGCCGCGCGCCCCAGCAGCGCACGCTGTTCGGCAAGGGAGTCGCTGACCACGGGCCGGCTCGGCATGGCCGAAGAATAGGCGAATCCGCGTGCCGCCACGGGTCTTTGGGGAACGGCCTTGTTGCCGGGAGCTACAGCGCAAAAAGTGAATGCTTGCCCTGCGATGCGGCGTTCAAATACGCCACCTGGCGCACAGCGTCGGCATGGCGGGCCCGCCCGCACGCGCTCACGACAGGCGGGCCGGCAGGTCCTCGGCGAGGGCATAGCCCAGACCGCGATGGGTGCGGATCGGCTCCAGAGCGGGCGCAATCTGTTTCATCTTGGCGCGCAGTGTCTTCACATGCGCGTCGACGGTGCGGTCCAGGCTTTCGGCCGGGTCGTCCCACACCTGCGCCAGCAGTGTATCGCGGGTGAAGACATGGCCCGGGCGCCCGGCCAGCGTCTTCAGCACACCGTATTCGTAGCGGGAGAGTTCCAGCGCCTGGCCGTAGAAGCGGATCTGGCGCCGGCCCTCGTCCACCTGCAGCGCCGATACCGCCTGGGCCGCGTTGGCATCCGCGCCCGGCGTGCGTGCCGCCCGCCGCAGGATGGAGCGCACACGCGCCACCAGCTCCCGCGGCGAGAAGGGCTTGGCGACGTAGTCGTCGGCGCCGAGCTCCAGCCCGACCACGCGGTCGATCTCGTCGCTGCGCGCGGTGAGGAAGATCACCGGCACGTCGGCAAGCTCGCGCAGCCGGCGAAACACCTCGAAGCCGCTCTGGTCCGGCAGGCCGACATCCAGGATGACCAGCGCCGGCGCCTGCGCCCGCACCGCCGCCAGCCCCGCTTCGCCGGTGGCGCACCAGGCGGGCTCGAAGCCTTCGGTGCGCAAGGCGTACTGCAGCGTGTCGGCGATGCCGGGTTCGTCTTCGACGATGAGGATGCTCGGGCGCTGCATGCGGGCGGCGGTTACTCGGTGGGGAGAAAGCCTTCGATGGACAGGTAGCGCTCGCCGGTGTCGTAGTTGAAGCCCAGCACCGTCGCGCCGGCCGGAAGCTCGGGGAGCTTCTGCGCGATGGCGGCCAGCGTCGCGCCGGAGGACATGCCTACCAGCAGTCCTTCCTCGCGCGCCGAGCGCCGGGCCATCTCCTTGGCGGCCTCGGCCTCGACGGCGATCGTGCCGTCCAGCAGCTGGGTGTGCAGGTTCTTGGGAATGAAGCCCGCGCCGATGCCCTGGATGGGGTGCGGCGCCGGCTGGCCGCCGCCGATCACCGGCGAGGCGGAGGGCTCGACCGCATACACCTTGAGCTGCGGCCAGCGCTTCTTCAGCACCTGGGCGCACCCGGTGATGTGGCCGCCCGTGCCCACGCCGGTGATGAGCGCGTCCACGCCGCTCGGGAAGTCGGCGGCGATCTCCTCGGCCGTGGTGCGCGCGTGCACGTCGACGTTGGCGGGGTTCTCGAACTGCTGCGGGATCCAGCCGCCGGGCGTCTGCGCCAGCAGCTCCTGGGCGCGGGCGATGGCGCCGTTCATGCCCTTCTCGCGCGGCGTGAGCTCGAAGCTCGCGCCGTAGGCCAGCATCAGGCGGCGGCGCTCCACGCTCATGCTGTCGGGCATCACCAGCACGAGCCGGTAGCCCTTGACCGCGGCGACCATGGCCAGGCCGACGCCGGTGTTGCCCGAGGTCGGCTCGATGATGGTGGCGCCGGGCTTGAGCAGCCCCGCGGACTCGGCCGCCTCGACCATGGCCAGCGCGATGCGGTCCTTGACCGAGCCGCCGGGGTTGCTGCGCTCGCTCTTGACCCACACGTTGTGGGTGCTGCCGAACAGCCGGTTGATGCGGATGTGCGGCGTGTTGCCGATGGTGGCCAGGACGTCGTTCGCAAGCATGGGGGGCTCCTGTCTGGGGGCGGCGGATCGCCCGGATGATAGGCGGGCGGCGGGGCCTGCCGGCGCGGGGCGGCTGCGACAATCGCCGGATGTTTGCGCCCCTTCAGAACGACACGTTCCTGCGCGCCTGCCTGCGCCAGCCGACCGATCACACGCCGGTGTGGCTGATGCGCCAGGCCGGGCGCTACCTGCCGGAATACCGCGACAGCCGCACGCGTGCCGGCAGCTTCATGGGGCTTGCGACCAACCCCGATTTCGCCACCGAGGTGACGCTGCAGCCGCTGGCGCGCTACCCGCTGGACGCGGCCATCCTGTTCTCCGACATCCTCACTGTGCCGGACGCCATGGGCCTGGGCCTGAGCTTCGCGCAGGGCGAGGGCCCGCGCTTCGCGCATCCGGTGCGCGACGAAGCCGCGGTCGCGGCACTGCAGGTGCCGGACATGGCCAAGCTGCGCTATGTCTTCGACGCGGTGACGTCGATCCGCCGCGCGCTCGACGGGCGCGTGCCGCTGATCGGCTTCTCCGGCAGCCCCTGGACGCTGGCCTGCTACATGGTCGAAGGCGCGGGCTCCGACGACTACCGGCTGGTCAAGACCATGCTCTATGCGCGGCCCGACCTGATGCACCGCATGCTGGACGTCAACGCCGAGACGGTGGCCGCATATCTCAATGCCCAGATCGAGGCCGGTGCGCAGGCGGTGATGATCTTCGACAGCTGGGGCGGGGTGCTGGCCGACGGCGCCTTCCAGCAGTTCAGCCTGGCCTACACGCAGCAGGTACTGGCACAGGTGAAGACCGAGCACGCCGGCCAGCGCATTCCGCGCATCGTCTTCACCAAGGGCGGCGGGCTGTGGCTGGAGGAGATGACCGACATCGGCGCCGACGTGCTGGGCGTGGACTGGACGGTCAACCTCGGTGAGGCACGCCGCCGCGTGGCCGACCGGGTGGCGCTGCAGGGCAACCTCGACCCGAACGTGCTGTTCGCCGACCCGGCGCAGATCCGCGCCGAGGTGGCGCGCATTCTCGACAGCTTCGGCCCCGCGGTGGGTGCCGACGGGCGGCGCGGCGGCCATGTGTTCAATCTGGGCCACGGCATCAGCCAGCACACGCCGCCGGAGCATGTCACCGCCCTGGTCGAGGCGGTCCACGAGCACTCGCGCCGCCTGCCGCGCTGAGGCGCGCGGGACAAAAACGCCAGTCTTTGTGAGATTTGCCGGGTGAGTGACCGCTCAGGGTCGGACTTATCCCCAAATGTCAAGTGGGGCAGGCGCGGGTCACACACTGTTGCGATGCAACATGTCTCACTTTCCCCGGCGTCGCTAAGTCGTTGATTTCATTGAGATCGCTCGGCTGCTCATAAAAAAGGCAGTCCAAGCGCAGCCATCGTGAATCAAGGCTTTAGCGCGCTTCCGGGCAGGTTTCCCACAAAGTTATCCACAGCAGGACTGGAAATCCTACAAAGGCGTTGCGAATCATGGGCTTGCCGCAACTCTCTCGAAAGCATCTGAGCTTTCGACGCTATGCAGCGCAGCCCTGAGGCGTCGGCGCCCGGCGTCGCGCTGGGGGTGGCGGTCGACACGCCGCAGCACGCCGCCATCGGCTCGCTGCTGAGCTACGCCAGCACCGGCGCCCTGCCGGCGGGCACGCTGGTGCGTGCGCCGCTGGGCCGCCGCGAGGTGCCGGGCGTCGTCTGGGCCGAGGCGGTCGAGGTGGAACCAGGCCTTGCGCTGCGCCCGCTGGCCGAGGTGCTGCACGCCCTGCCGCCGTTGTCCCCGGCCTGGCGGCGGCTGGTGGAATTCGCGGCGGGGTACTACCAGCGCGGCATCGGCGAGGTGGCGCTGGCGGTGCTGCCGCCCGAGCTGCGCCGGCTGGACGATGCGCAGCTCGCCAACCGCATCGCCAAGCTGCACAAGCAGCGTGCGGCGCTCGCGGCCGCCGGCGAGCCGCCCCCGCTGCCGGTGTTGAGCGACGAGCAGGCGCAGGTGCTGGACACGCTCGCCGCCACTGCGCCCGAGCAGCCGGTGCTGCTGCACGGCGTGACCGGCAGCGGCAAGACCGAGATCTATCTGCGCGCCGCGCAACGTGCGCTCGATGCGGGGCGGCAGGCGCTGGTGCTGGTGCCCGAGATCAACCTCACGCCGCAGCTCGAAGCCCGCTTCGCCGAACGCTTTGCCGGCCGCCACATCGTCTCGCTGCACAGCGGCCTCACGCCCGCGCAGCGGCTGCGCCACTGGCTGGCGGCGCACCTGGGCCTGGCGGACCTGGTGCTGGGCACGCGGCTCGCGGTGTTCGCCTCGCTGCCGCGGCTCGGGCTGATCGTGGTCGACGAGGAGCACGACCCGTCCTACAAGCAGCAGGAAGGCGCGCGCTATTCGGCCCGTGACCTGGCGGTGATGCGCGGCCGGCTGGAAGGCGCGCAGGTGCTGCTGGGTTCGGCCACGCCCTCGCTGGAGAGCTGGCACCGCGCCGCCGAAGGCCGCTACCGCAAGCTGGCATTGCCCTCGCGCATCGGCGGCGGCGTGCTGCCGCGGGTGCGCCTGGTGGACATGAACCAGCAGCCCAAGCCGCGCGGCGGCAGCACGCCGCTGTCGGCGCCGCTCGTGGCGGCCCTGCAGCAGCGGCTGGCGCGCGGCGAACAAAGCCTGGTCTTCCTCAACCGACGGGGCTACGCGCCGGTGCTGCACTGCGGCGATTGCGGCTGGAAGAGCGGCTGCCCGCACTGCAGCGCCTGGCGGGTGTTCCACAAGCTCGACCGCAGCTTGCGCTGCCACCACTGCGGCCTGGCCGAACGCGTGCCGCGCGCCTGCCCTGACTGCGGCAACCTCGACATCGCGCCCATCGGCCGCGGCACCGAGCGGCTCGAGGAGCAGCTCGGCGCGCTGCTGGCCGGCGCCCGCATCGCACGCATCGATGCCGATTCCACCCGCCACAAGGGCGCGCTGGAAGCGCAGATCGGCGCGGTGCACGCGGGCGAGGTCGACGTGCTGGTGGGCACGCAGATGGTGACGAAGGGGCACGACTTTCGCCGCATCACGCTGGTGGCCGCGGTGAACCCGGACGGCGCCTTGTTCAGCAGCGACTTCCGCGCGCCCGAGCGCCTGTTCGCGCTGCTGCAGCAGGCGGCCGGGCGCGCCGGGCGCGATGCGAGTCAGGCCGGCGCGAGCGAGATGTGGGTGCAGACCTGGCATCCGCAGCATGCGCTGTATGCCGCGCTGCGGCGGCACGACTTCGCCGCCTTCGCCGAAAGCCAGCTCGAGGAACGGCAGATGGCCGGCCTGCCGCCGTATTCGCACCTGGCGATGCTGCGCGCCGAGGCCAGGACGGCCGAGGCGGCGCGCGACTTCCTGCAGGCGGCGTCGGAGGCGGCGGCCACGTTGCCGGGCGCCGAGGCGGTGGCGATCTACTCGCCGGTGCCGATGACGGTGTCGCGCGTGGCGGGCGTGGAGCGCATGCAGATGCTTGTCGAGTCGCCGTCACGTGTGGCCTTGCAGCGGCTGCTGGCGGCGTGGCTGCCGGCGCTGCATGCGATGCGCGGCGAGCGGCGCGGGCCGGGGCAGCGCATCCTGCGCTGGGCGGTGGATGTGGATCCGCTGACGATCTGAACCGAGGGCGCCGCGCTGAAGCCGCAATGAGGCATCGGCATGCGCAGGGGTCCGGGCGAAAAAAAACCGGCGACCGTGAAGTCGCCGGTTCGGCCGAGCCTTCGCCGGTCGAGACCTCAGGTCCCCACCGAACTCCGGATCAGGTGATCGAAGGCCGCCAGCGACGCCTTCGCGCCTTCGCCTGCGGCGATCACGATCTGCTTGTACGGCGTGGTCGTGCAGTCGCCCGCGGCGAACACGCCCGGCACGTTGGTCGCACCGCGCTCGTCGACGATGATCTCGCCGAACTTGGACAGCTCCACCGTGCCCTTGAGCCACTCGGTGTTCGGCACCAGGCCGATCTGCACGAACACGCCTTCCAGGTCGACGCCGTGCTCCTCGCCCGTGGCGCGGTCCTTGTAGCGAAGGCTGCTGACGCGGCCGTCCGCGCCGATGATCTCGGTAGTCTGCGCGTTGGTGTGCACCGTGACGTTGGGCAGGCTTTGCAGCTTCTTCACGAGCACCGCGTCGGCCTTGAGCCGGTCGGCGAACTCGACCACGGTGACATGGGCCACCAGGCCCGCCAGGTCGATCGCCGCCTCGACGCCGGAGTTGCCGCCGCCGATCACGGCCACCCGCTTGCCCTTGAACAGCGGGCCGTCGCAGTGGGGGCAGTAGGCCACGCCCTTGTTGCGGTACTCGGCCTCGCCCGGCACGTTCACGGTGCGCCAGCGCGCGCCGGTGGACAGCACCACCGAGCGGCCCTTGAGCACGCCGCCGTTGGCCAGATGCACCTCGATCAGCCCGCCGGGCTGCGAGGCCGGCACCAGCTTCTCGGCCCGCTGCAGGTTCATGATGTCCACGTCGTAGGCGCGGGTGTGCGCCTCCAGTGCCATCGCGAACTTCGGGCCGTCGGTTTCCAGCACCGAGATGTAGTTCTCGATCGCGAGCGTGTCGTTGACCTGGCCGCCGAAACGTTCGGCCGCGATGCCGGTGCGAATGCCCTTGCGAGCGGCGTACACCGCGGCCGCGGCCGCGGCCGGGCCACCGCCGACGATGAGCACGTCGTACGGCTCCTTGGCCGAGAGCTTGTCGGCATCGCGCGCGGCGGCGTTGGTGTCGAGCTTGGCGACGATCTCCTCGACCGTCATGCGGCCCGAGCCGAAGACCTCGCCGTTCAGGAAGACCATGGGCACGGCCATGACCTGGCGTTCCTCGACCTCGGCCTGGAAGGTGCCGCCTTCGATGACGGTGGTCTTCACATCCGGGTTGAGGATGGCCATCAGCGTCAGCGCCTGCACCACGTCCGGGCAGTTGTGGCAGGTGAGCGACATGTAGACCTCGAAGTCGAAGTCGCCCTTCAATGCCTTGATCTGCTCGATGACCTCGGGCTCGACCTTGGGCGGATGGCCGCCGGTCCACAGCAGCGCCAGCACCAGCGAGGTGAACTCATGGCCCAGCGGCAGGCCCGCAAAGCGCAGCCGGGTGTCGGTGCCGGCGCGCTGCAGCGTGAACGAGGGCTTGCGCGCGGCCTGGCCGTCGGTGCGCAGGGTGATCTTGTCGCTGCGCAGGCCCTGGATGGTCTGCAGCAGCGAGAGCATGTCGCGGGAGCTCTCGGAGTCGCTCAGCGAGGCGACGATCTCGAAGGGTTGCGTCACGCGCTCGAGGTACGCGCCGAGTTGGGCCTTGAGGTTGTCGTCCAGCATGTCGTGGTGTCCTTTGGTTCTGTTCAAGCGACTTCGAGAGCCGGCCTGCCACGCCCCGGGATGCCGGGGCGGGCGGACCAGCCGGCCGGCTTCGTGGGCCGGCTGGGTGTCTGCAAGGCGCTGCGCCTTAAATCTTGCCGACGAGGTCCAAGGAAGGCTTCAGCGTCTTGGCGCCTTCGCTCCACTTGGCCGGGCAGACCTCGCCCGGGTGGGCGGCCACATACTGCGCGGCCTTGACCTTGCGCAGCAGCTCCTTGGCGTCGCGGCCGATGCCCTCGGCGGTGATTTCCACGGCCTGGATCACGCCCTGCGGGTCGATGATGAAGGTGCCGCGGTCGGCCAGGCCCTGGTCCTCACGCATCACCTCGAAGTTGCGGGTGATGGCGCCGGTGGGGTCGCCGATCATGGGGTACTGGATCTTGCGGATGGCGTCCGAGGTGTCGTGCCAGGCCTTGTGCGAGAAGTGGGTGTCGGTGGAGACGCTGTAGACCTCCACGCCCATCTTCTGGAACTCGCCGTAGTTCTCGGCCAGGTCTTCCAGCTCGGTGGGGCAGACGAAGGTGAAGTCGGCCGGGTAGAACACGAACACCGACCACTTGCCCTTCAGGTCGGCATCGCTCACCTCGACGAACTTGCCGCCCTTGTAGGCGGTGGCCTTGAACGGCTTGACTTGGGTATTGATAACTGACATTGATGACTCTCCTGTTGTGGGTGGTGAGAAAGCAGCAGTGATTGTTGGCTGCGGGAGGTTATTTGTCGAATTGATTGGTGGAATACGACAAATAGCCTGTGACTATTGATCTGCGCGACGCTGCCCGTGGGAAAGCGCGGCGTCGCGCAGCCACCGTTAGACAGTGTGCATCGCCGAAAGTTCAACAATAGTCGGAGTCAATTCCCCGCGCCCAGCAGCCAGGCCAGCAGCGTGAAGCTGCCGAAGGCCAGCACCGTGCTGGCAAGGATGATGCGCGCGACACGCCCGTTGTCGGCGCCATAGCGTTCTGCCAGCAGGGACACATTGCTGGCACTGGGCAGGGCGGCCGCGAGTGTGAGCACCGACAGGCCGTCCAGCGGCACGGCGACGCCGGCAGCGCGTGCGAGCAGCCCGCCGCCCAGCACCAGTGCCGGATGCAGCAGCAGCTTGGCCAGCGCCACCGGCAGGAAGTGCCGCAGCGGCGTGCGGGTGTGGGCATGCTGGCCGGCGCGCCACAGCACCGCGCCGATCGTGAACAGCGCCACCGGCGTGGCCGAGTCGGCCAGCAACCGCACCACCTCGTCCACCGGGCCGGGCAGCCGCAGCTCCACCGCCGCGGCCAGCGCACCGAGCGCGATGGCCCAGGGCAGCGGGTTGGTCAGCGCCGCACGCAGCGAGCGCACCACCGAGCGGCCGAGGCCGGCGGCGTCACCCGCGCGGGCCGAGCCTGGCATCTGCGCGATGGCCAGGCACAGCGTGCTGGTGAACACCAGGTCGACCAGCACGGTGCTGATCACCGGGCCGGCCGCCCGTTCGCCCAGCAGTGCCACCAGCAACGGCACGCCCATGAAGCCGGTGTTCGGAAACGCCGCCACCAGGGCGCCGAAGGCCGCGTCCTTCAGGCCGACGCCCGACGCGCCCGCGCGCCGCCGGCGGGTGGCGGCCACGGTGAGCGCCACCATCAGCAGCGCGCACAGGGTGTACAGCGCGACCAGCGGCGGGTCGATGAGCTGCGAGAACGGCATGCGCGCGCCGAAGCGAAACAGCATGCAGGGCAGGGCGAAGAACAGCACGTAGGCGTTGAGCCCCGGGATGGCCGCCTCGGGCAGCACCTGGCGCTGCGCCGCGAGATAACCGCACAGCACCAACGCGAAGAACGGGATCGTGACGGCGAGGATGGCTTGCATGCGGCGCGCCGAGTATCGCCGCCACGCCGGCGCGCCGTGCACGGCCGGCGCCGGCGTGACGCCTGCCGCGATCGGCCCGGGGCGCGGCCGGAGCCGGCGGAGCGCCTGGCTATCATGGCCCGCCCCGGCCGCCCGCCCGCTGTCTCTTCCCCAGTCGTTCCTCCCGTGTCCTCCGCGCCCCCGTCCCTGAACCCTGCACAGCTCGCGGCCGTGCATCACCTGGACGGGCCTTGCCTGGTGCTGGCCGGCGCCGGCTCCGGCAAGACCCGCGTCATCACCCACAAGATCGCGCGCCTGCTGCAGGCGGGCTTGGCGCCGTCGCAGATCGCCGCCATCACCTTCACCAACAAGGCCGCCGCCGAGATGCGCGAGCGCGCCAAGGACCTGGTCGGCCCGCGCGCGGCCAAGCACCTGGTGGTGAGCACCTTTCATTCGCTGGGTGTGCGCATCCTGCGCGAGGAGGGCGAGCGCCTGGGGCTCAAGCCGCAGTTCAGCATCTTCGACAGCGACGACGTGCTCGGCCTGTTGAAGGAAGCCGGTGGCAGCAGCGACAACAAGCTCGCCCGCCGCTGGCAATGGACCATCAGCCTGTGGAAGAACCAGGGCCTGTCGAGCGCGCAGGTGGCCCCGGCGAACGAGGACGAGCGTGTCGCCCAGCAGGTGATGAAGCGCTACGAGGAGCGGCTCGCCGCCTACCAGGCGGTGGATTTCGACGACCTCATCGGCCTGCCGCACAAGCTGCTGCTGCGCGACGCCGAATGCCGTGCCAAGTGGCAAGAGACGCTGCGCCATGTGCTGGTCGACGAATACCAGGACACCAACGCCATCCAGTACGAGCTGCTGAAAAGCCTGGTGGGCGAGCGCGCGATGTTCACCGCCGTGGGCGACGACGACCAGAGCATCTACGGCTGGCGTGGCGCCACCATCGAGAACCTGCGCCGCCTGCCCGAGGACTTCTCGGCGCTGAAGGTGATCCCGCTGGAGCAGAACTACCGCTCCACCGGCCACATCCTGCGCGCGGCCAACGCCGTCATCGCCCACAACCCCAAGCTGTTCGAGAAGAAGCTGTGGAGCGACCTCGGCGACGGCGAGCCGGTGCGCGTGGTCGAGTGCGACGGCGAGGAGCACGAGGCCGAGCGCGCGGTGGCGCGCATCCAGTCCCTGAGAGGCCAGGACGCCCAGGCGCAGTTCAAGGACTTCGCCATCCTCTACCGCGCCAACCACCTCGCGCGCGCGTTCGAGAAGGCGCTGCGAAAGGCCAACATCCCGTACAAGGTCTCGGGCGGCCAGAGCTTCTTCGACCGCGCCGAGATCAAGGACCTGTGCGCCTGGCTGCGCCTGCTGGTCAACAACGACGACGACCCGGCCTTCCTGCGCGCGGTGACCACGCCCAAGCGCGGCATCGGCCACCAGACGCTGGCCCAGCTCAACGAGTTCGCGTCGAAGTGGAAGACCAGCCTGTACGAGGCGCTGTTCGCCGAGAGCCTGGGAACGGCCGTGAGCGCGCGCGCCATCGGCTCGCTGCACGAGTTCGGCCGCTACGTGAACGACCTCGAGTACCGCGCCCGCCACACCGTGGGCAGCGAGGACGCCAAGGCGCTGCTCATGGGCTGGCTCAAGGACATCGATTACGAGAAGCACCTGCACGACGGCGAGGACAGCGACAAGCTCGCCGCCAGCCGCTGGAGCAACGTGCTCGACTTCGTCGACTGGATCGCCAAGCGCTGCGGCGGCGAGATCGAAAACGACGGCGGCGCCACCTTCCAGACCGAGAAGAAGAGCGTGCTCGAGGTCGCCCAGACCATCTCGGTCATCATCAGCCTGGCCGAACGCGGTGACGAGCAGGACGTGGTGACGCTGTCCACCCTGCATGCCTCCAAGGGCCTGGAGTGGCCGCATGTGCTGCTCGCCGGCGTGAACGAAGGCCTGCTGCCCTTCAAGGGCGACGACGAGGAGATGACGCCGCAGCGCCTCGAGGAGGAACGCCGGCTGATGTATGTGGGCATCACCCGCGCACGCAGCACGCTGGTGGTGAGCACGCTGCGCCGGCGCAAGAAGGGCCGCGACACGGTGCAGGGCATTCCCAGCCGCTTCATCGGCGAGATGAAGCTGCACGAAGCCGCGGCCCGCGAGGATCCGCGCGAGAAGCTGAAGGCCTTGCGTGCGGCCGCGGCCGCACGTGCCGCCATGGCGGCGGTGCCGGCGCAGGGCGGCTGATCGATCGCGCGCATCGGCGCGCTTTCTCCATCGTCGGAAGGATGCGCCGCAGATCGCGCGGCCGGACATTGCAGCTTTCGAAAGGAGCCTGCCATGTCCTCTTCTTCTTCTTTTTCTTCTTTCGGCTTCATCGGCCGCGCCGCGCTGGGCGCCTGTCTCGCCACCACCGTCGTCGCTTGCGCGCCGACGGCGCCCACCCGCGCGGACGCACCGAAAGCCACTGCCACGCCCAGCGCCGCCGCCGCGTCGGCGCCCGCTGCCGCGGCGGCACCGCCTGCGGCCTGGCCGTCGACGGCCCGCAGCCTGAGCGGCGACGAACTGCGCCAGCGCGTGTCCGGCAAGGTGTTCGAGATTGCCCTGGAGCCGGGCATGTCGGCACGCATGGACTATCGCGACAGCGGCTACATGTTCGTCAACGTGCATCCGAGCGGCGCCAGCGACTCCGGCCGTTGGCGCATCGACGGCAACCAGCTGTGCAGCGAGATGCGGCGCTTTCCGTCCGGCTGCAACGAGATGCGTGTGGTCGGTGACAAGCTGATGCTTCGGCGCACCAACGGCCAGATCGTGATGCTCGAGGGCCGGTAAGCCAGCGACGGCGCGGCGGCCGCGCCAGGGAAAGGCCTCGGCCGGCGCGCCGCATGGCAACGCAGAATCCGGCGTCCTCGCCACCGGTGCGCCGCACCCCTTTCCGATGCCTGCTGCCGCCCGTTCCGCCTACCGCCTGCTGCCCTGGGCAGCGCTGTTGTTCGCCGTGTTGTGCATCGCCGGCGGCCTGCTGGGCGTGCGCTCGCTGGTGCTGGTCTTCAAGCCCTTGGCGACGCTTGCGCTCATCGCCTGGGCCTGGCCGCGCGGCGCCGGGCGGCCGCGGCAGCAGCGCCTGGTGCGCGCGGGGCTGCTGCTCTCGCTCATCGGCGACGTGGCCCTGCTGTGGCCGGCGGGTTTCCTGCCCGGGCTGATCGCCTTCCTGCTGGCCCACCTCGCCTACCTGGCCGCCTTCTGCACACCGGTGCGACTGGCCGCACGGCCGCTGTGCTTCGTGTTCTACGCCGTGGTCGCGGGCGGCCTGCTGTTCTGGCTGTGGCCGCACGTGCCCGGCGCGCTGCGCGGGCCGGTGCTGGCCTATGTGCTGTGCATCGCCGCGATGGCGGCCCAGGCCGCCGTGTGGTGGCGGGCCGCGCACGGCACGGCCGATGCGACGCTCGCCCGGCATGCGGCCATCGGCGGGCTGCTGTTCCTCGTCTCCGACAGCCTGCTGGCCTTCAACAAGTTCCACGCGCCCATCGCGCTCGCGCCGCTGTGGGTGCTGGCCACCTACTGGCTGGCGCAGGGCTTCATCGCGGCCTCGCTGGCCCGGCCGCAGCGGTAAGCCGGGGACCGGCCGCCACAAACGAAAGGGCAGCCCGATGGCTGCCCTTTTCGCCGCCGGCGCGGTGTGCGCGCCGACCGGAGGCGTGCTCAGTTCCAGCGTCCGTCGACGCCCCCGAGGCTGTAGCGGCCCGCGCCGATGAACGCGATCGCCAGCCCCGCGAGGATGAACATGCCTTGCAGCTCGAGCGCCCAGCCGCCGGTCTTCGAGAGCTGGGCAAGTTCGGGGATGTGCACCATGGCGATGGCCACGATCATGTTGATCACCACGATGATGGCCGCGGCCCGTGTGTAGACGCCCACGATGAGCAGCAGCGGTGCCAGCACCTCGCCGATGAACACCGCATAGGCGAAGAATCCCGGCATGCCCGACTTCTCCATCATGCCCACGAGCCAGCCGACGCCACCGGTGATCTTGGCGATGCCGTGCAGCAGGATGAGGACGCCCAGACCGACGCGCAACAACAGCTTGCCGGTGTCTTCGGCGCCGGAGGAGACGGGGAGGGTGTTGGGACGAGCCTGGACCATGTGAACCCTTCGAAGTGGTGAGGGCCGCAGTGTGCGCCATCGCGGCCGGATTGGGCCAGTCCCCGGGGTAAACGCTGCATGCAGGCGCTTCGAACGATGGCCGTGCGCAGGCGCCGTAACTTCGGCGCGAACGCCGCGGCCTATGCCGGCGGCTCGGGCCAGGGCCGCCGTGCAGGGCGCAGCTGCTCCCACAGCCGCGACACCTGCAGCACGCCGAGGTCGTCATGGCGTGCGCCGACGATCTGCAGCCCGATCGGCAGGCCGCTCGCGGTGTAGCCGCAGTTGATGCTGGCCGCCGGCTGCTCGCTCATGTTGAACGGCAGCGTGAACGCGATGTGCTCGAACGGCTGTTGCGGGTCGTTGGTGGGCGAGGGCAGCTCGGCGGCATAGGCCGGCATCGGCGAGACCGGCGACAGCAGCACGTCGAAGGGTCGGCGGGCGGCCACCGCGGCCTCGCGCATCGCGCCCATCTGGCTGTAGCCGTGGAAGACCTCGGCGCCGCTCAGGTGCTCGCCGCCGCGTGCCCACTCGACGATGTACGGCAGCACCTTGGCCCGGCGCTCGGGCGGCAGCGCCGAGATGTCCAGCCACGAACGCATGCGCCAGAAGCGGTCCATGCCGTCGGCCATCTCGCGCGTCATGATGGCCGGCACCGGCTCGACGATGGCGCCGGCAGCCTCGAAGGCACGGGCCGCGGCCTCCACCGCTGCACGCACCTCGGGCTCCACCGGCAGGCCCCAGCCGGCGTCCATCATCAGGCCGATCTTCAGGCCCCGCGGCTCGCGGGCCAGCTGCTGCCAGTCGATGGGGGCATACGGCAGGCTCATCGTGTCGCGCGCGTCGGGCAGCGACAGCACCTGCATCATCAACGCCGCATCGGCCACGCTGCGGGTCATCGGCCCGGCGACGCGGCCGGCATAGGGCGGGTGGATGGGAATGCGCCCCAGGCTGGGCTTGAGCGTGAAGATGCCGCACCAGCCCGCCGGCAGTCGCACGGAGCCGCCGATGTCCGTGCCGACGTGCAGCGGCCCGTAGCCGGCGGCGGCCGCCGCCGCGGCACCGGCGCTGCTGCCGCCCGGGTTCTTGGCGAGATCCCAGGGATTGCGGGTGAGCGGGTGAAAGCTCGACAGGCCCGAGGACAGCATGCCGTAGTCCGGCATGGTGGTCTTGGCGAGCAGCACCGCACCGGCTTCGCGCATGCGCGCTGCGGGCGGGGCGTCGCGCTCGGCCGGCGTGAGCGGCGTGGCCGCGGTGCCCAGCGGCATGGGCACGCCTTGTGTGGCGATGTTTTCCTTCAGCGTGGCGGGGATGCCGTCCAGCGGCCCCTGCGGCCGGCCCTTGCGCCAGCGCGCTTCGCTCGCGCGCGCCTGGGCGAGCGCGGCCTCGGCGTCCAGCGCATAGGTGGCATGCAGATGCGGCTCCCAGGCGGCGATGCGCTCCAGCACCTCGCGCGTGGCCTCCACCGGCGAAAGGCTCCTGTCGGCGTAGGCGAGCAGCAGCTCGCCGGCGCTCAGCGCATGCAGCGCAGGCATGACAGCCCCTCGTCCGATGAGTACATCGGCCGGTCTTGCAGACCGCGCTGGGCCTGCCGGCCCAGCCCTTCGCCAGGCGCGGACAGTCCACCGGACTGTTCGCGTCCGGGCTCAGCCCCCCAGGGGACGCGGGCCGGCTTGGGAGCGGCCCGGCGCTCGGCCCGCGAACCGGTTGACATCGGGTGCCTTGTACGCATCACTGCCAGCGCAGGGCGGCGAGGTCGTTGGCGTAGATGGGCGAACTGCTCCACACGCCTTGCAGGCCGCGCTTGAACACCGCGAACTGCGGCAGCTGGAACAGATAGGCGTTCACCGCGTTCTCCGCCAGGTGGCGCTGGATGTCGCCGAGCAGCTTCTCGCGCGTGGCCGGTACGGTGGCGCGGTTGTACTGCGCCAGCAGCTCGCGGTAGGCGGCGCTGTCGTAGCCCCAGTAGTAGCTCGGGTCCGCGTAGCGGTCGAAGTCCAGCGGCTCGACGTGGCTGATGATGGACAGGTCGAAGTTGCCCTTGAAAGTGCCCGACAGCCACTGCGGCCACTCGACGTTCTCGATCTTCGCGACGATGCCCACACGCGCGAGCTGCGCGGCGACGATCTCGCCGCCCTTGCGCGCATACGGCGGCGGCGGCAGGGTGAGCGTCACGTTCAGCGGCGTGGCGACACCCGCTTCCTTCAGCAGCGCACGCGCCTTGTCGGGATCGTGCGGGTTCATGCCGGTCAGGTCGATGTAGCCGGCGTCGCTCGGCACGAGATGGCTGCCGATGGGTGTGCCGTGGCCTTCCATCGCGCCGTCGATCACCTGCTTTCGGTCGATGGCCGCGGCGATGGCGCGGCGCACACGCACATCGTCGAAGGGCTTCTTCTTGTTGTTGATGGCGACGATGGTCTTGCCCTCGGTGCCGCCCACTTCCACCTTGAAGCGCTTGTCGCGCTCGAACTGCGCGAGGCTTTGCGGCGCGCCGAAGCGCGGGATCGCGTCCACGTCGCCGGCCAGCAGCGCGGCCACCTGCGCCGCGGGGTCGTTGATGAAGCGGAAGGTCACGCGCTCGAGGCTCACCGCGCCGGCATTGCGGTAGCCGTCGTGCTTGACCAGGGTGATGGACGCGCCCCGCCGCCAGTTGCCGAAGCGGTAGGGACCGGTGCCCACCGGCTGCGTCGCGGTGCTGGCCGCGCTCTTGGGGTCGAGGATGACGGCCGTGTTCTCGCCCATGCGGAACAGGAAGTTGCCGTCGGCCTGGTCAAGCACCACGATGACCGTGTGCGCGTCCGGCGTGTCGATGTGCGAGATGTTGTCGAACACCGCCTTCTTGGCCTTGTTGGTGCTGCCTTCGGCCTTGGCGCGCTCGAAGCTGAACTTCACGTCGCTCGCATCGAAGGCTTCGCCGTCGTGGAACTTCACACCGCGGCGCAGGTGGAAGGTGTAGGCGCGGCCGTCGGGCGAGACCTCCCAGCGCTCGGCCAGTAGCGGGCCGACGCTGCCGTCCATGGCGATCTTGGTCAGCCCCTCCAGCACGTTGTAGTGCACCACCTCGCCGATGGCGGCGGCCGCGGCCATGGTCGGGTCGAGGCCGGGTGCCGGCTCCAGCGTCATGGCGAGCACCGCGCTGTCCTTGCGGTTCTGCGCGGCGGCCGGTGCGGCGAGAGACGCCGTGATGGCGGCGACGGCGAGTGCGGTGATCCAGGAAGTCGGCCGGGGCATCGTGTGTCTCCTGCGTGAGGCGTGGGAAGAACCGTGGCGACGGTGTCGGGCGACTCTAACTAAAGCGCGTCGGCAGCGGGTCGCGGCACGGCGGCCAGCAGCGTGCGGGTGTACGGGTGCTGCGCGTTGCGGAACAGCGTCTCGGGCACACCGTGTTCGACCACGCGGCCGGCCTGCATCACGATGACCTCGTCGCACAGGTGGTCGACCACCGCGAGGTCATGGCTGATGAAGAGATAGCCGAGGCCGAACTGGGATTGCAGGTCCAGCAGCAGGTTCAGCACCTGCGCCTGCACCGACACATCGAGCGCGCTCACCGGCTCGTCGGCGACGATGAGCCGGGGCCGGGTGATGAGCGCCCGCGCGATGGCGATGCGCTGGCGCTGGCCGCCGGAGAACTCGTGCGGGTACTTGGCGGCGTCGGCGGCGCGCAGGCCCACCGCCTCCAGCGCCTCGGCGACCTGCCGCTCGCGCTGCGGCCGCGGCAGGGGCGGCAGCGGCTCGGCGACGATGCGGGCGATGCGCTGGCGCGGGTCCAGCGAGCCGAAGGGGTCCTGGAACACCATCTGGAAGTCGCGGCGCGCCTCGCGCAGCTCGCGAGGGGACAGCGCATGCAGGTCGCGGCCGAGCAGCGTCACCCGCCCGGAGGTCGGTGTATCCAGCGCCATGACCAGGCGCGCGAGCGTGGACTTGCCGGAGCCGGATTCACCGACGATGCCCAGCGTGCGGCCGGGCTGCAGCGTGAAGCTGACATCGCTCACGGCCTCGATCACCGGCGGCCGGCGCAGCAGCTGCGTGCGCGGCAGCTGGTAGTGCTTGCTGAGGTGTTCGACCTGGAGCAGGGGTGGGCTCATGGCTTCTTCGGTTGCTCGGGTGACGCCGTGCCCTCACCCCAGCCCTCTCCCGCCAGCGGGAGAGGGGGCAGGCCGGGCGGGTCCTGCGCGCGCTCAGCGCCGCGGAGGCTGGTGTCTTGCTCCCTCTCCCCCTGGGAGAGGGCCGGGGTGAGGGCCGTCGGCCTTCCCGACGCCAGCACTTCCTCCACGCGGATGCACCGCGCCCCATGCCCTTCGCCCACCGGCCGCAGCGCCGGCAGGCCCACGTGGCAGGCCGGCAGCACCCAGCTGCAGCGGTCGGCGAAGGGGCAGCCGGGCGGCAGGTCCGCGAGCTCCGGCACGCGCCCTGGAATCGTCGCCAGGCGCTGGCGGCGCGAGACGCCCAGCCGCGGCCGCGCGGCGAACAGCCCGCGTGTGTACGGATGCGCCAGCCGGCCGAACACCGCGGTCGTGGGCCCGCTCTCGGCCACCGTGCCGCCGTACATCACCAGCACACGCTGCACACGCTGCGCCATCACGCCCAGGTCGTGGCTGATGAGCAGCAGCGCCATGCCGCTGTCACGCACCAGCTCGCCGATGAGGTCGAGGATCTCGCGCTGCAGCGTCACGTCCAGCGCGGTGGTCGGTTCGTCGGCGATCAGCAGGTCGGGGCCGCAGGCGAGGGCGGCGGCAATCATCACCCGCTGGCGCTGGCCACCGGAAAGCTGGTGCGGGTAGGCGTCCAGCCGCTGCGCCGCCTGCGGCAGGCGCACACGCTCGAGCAGCCGCAGCGCCTCCGCGCGTGCGGCGGCGCGCGACAGGCCGCGGTGCCGTCGCAGCGGCTCGGCCACCTGGGCGCCGACGGTGTGCAGCGGGTTCAGCGCGGTCATCGGCTCCTGGAACACCATGCCGATGCGGTTGCCGCGCAGCGTGCACAGCGCGGCGTCGTCCAGGCCCACCAGTTCCTGGCCGTGCAGGCGGATGCTGCCGCTCATCGTCGCGCCGTGCGGCAGCAGCCCCATGAGCGCGAGCGCGGTCATCGACTTGCCGCAGCCGGATTCGCCGATCAGCCCCACGGTCTCGCCGCGGCGGATCTGCAGTTCGATGCCGCGCAGCGCCTCGGCCGCGCCGCGCGCGGTGGGCAGGCGCACCCGCAGGTCGCGCACGTCGAGCAGCAGCTCGTTCATCTTGCCCTCGCCAGCCGCGGGTCCAGCAGGTCGCGCAGGCCGTCGCCCATGAGGTTGAGCCCGAGCACGCTGAGCGCGATCGCGAGACCCGGCCAGATCGCGAGCGTGGGCGCGGAGAACATCATGGTCTGCGCCTCGTTGAGCATGCGGCCCCACGACGGTTGCGGCGGCTGCGTGCCCAGGCCCAGGTAGCTGAGCGCCGCCTCGGCCAGGATCGCGATCGCGAACTGGATGGTCGCCTGCACGATGAGCACGCTCGCGATATTGGGCAGCACATGCGCGAGGCTGATGTGCCACGCGCCCTTGCCGCAGGCGCGCGAGGCGAGCACGTAGTCGCGCGACCACACGCCCAGCGCCGCCGCGCGCGAGATGCGCGCGAACACCGGGATGTTGAAGATGCCGATGGCGACGATGGAGGTCACGAGCCCCGGCCCGTAGATGGCGGTGAGCATGATGGCCGACAGCAGCGCCGGAAAGGCGAAGGTGAAGTCCGACAGCCGCATCACCGCCTCTTCCACCCAGCCGCGCCGCGCGGCGGCGAGCAGGCCGAAGACCACGCCGACGCCCATGCCGATGCCCACCGCGATCACGCCCACCGCGATCGAGTTCTGCGCGCCCACCATCAGCAGCGAGACGATGTCGCGCCCGAGGCTGTCGGTGCCCAGCCAGTGGGCGGGCGAGGGCGGCAGCAGCTTGTTCGGCACGTCGATCTCGGTGGCCGAATGCGGCGTCCACGCGAGCGAGACCAGGGCGCTCGCCACCAGCAGCGCCACCAGCGCGGCGCCGACGACGAAGCTCGCGTGACGGCGCGCGCGCCGCGAGAAGGCGAGGGCAGCCTCAGCCATGCGTCACCCGAAGGCGCGGGTCGATGACGGCGTACAGCACGTCGACGACGAAGTTGATGACGATCACCGCCGCCGCGAGCAGCATCACCACGTTGCGCACCACGACGAGGTCGCGGTTGGCGATGGCCTGGAAGACGAGGCGGCCGAGCCCCGGCAGGCTGAACACGTTCTCGATCACCACCGTGCCGGTGAGCAGGTTGGCGAACTGCAGGCCCATGATGGTGAGCACCGGCACGAAGGCATTGCGCAGCACATGGCGCCACAGCACCTGGCGCTGCGACAGGCCCTTGGCGCGCGCGGTGCGTACGAAGTCCTCGCGCATCACCTCGAGCACCGCCGAGCGCGTGATGCGCGTGAGGATGGCCGCCTGCACCACGGCCAGCGCCACCGTGGGCAGCAGCAGCGCACGCAGGCCCTCGCGCAGGCCGCCGCCCTCGTCCTCCGTCCAACCCGGAAAGCCGCCCGCCGAGAACCACTGCAGCTGCACCGAGAACAAGAGGATCAAGAGGATGGCGAACCAGAAGTTGGGAATGGCGATGCCCAGCTGGCTGGCCGCCATCACGCCGACGTCGGCCGGCCGGTTGTGGCGCGAGGCCGCGTACAGCCCGAGCGTGAGCGCGAGCACCGTGGTCAGCGCCATCGCCATCACGGCCAGCGGCACGGTGACCTCCAGGCGCTCGAGCACCAGCTCGCGCACCGGCGTGCCGTAGGCATGGCTCACGCCCATGTCGCCCACCACCAGGCCGCGCAGCCAGTCGCCGTAGCGCACGAGCGGCGGGCGGTCCAGGCCGAGCTGGGCGCTGAGCGCGGCCACCGCCTCCGGCGTGGCGCTCTCGCCGAGCATGACCTCGGCCGCATTGCCGGGCAGGATGTCGAGGATCGCGAAGATCACCGCCGTGGCCGCGAGCAGGGTGGCGACGAAGGTGGCGAAGCGTTTGAGCAGGAAGAGGGCGATGGTGGCGGGTCCCGGTGGTCTTTGCGTCGACGCGCGAATCCTCGCTCCCATCTGGTCCGTTCGCCCTGAGCCTGTCGAAGGGCCCCTTCGACGAGCTCAGTATGCGCGGGCGCTTCGACAGGCTCAGCGCGAACGGGTCTGAGAGGGGGCGGGTGCCGCGTGGCACGGTTCATCAATATGATGGCCCAAAACGCCGCGCCCGACGGCGATCCGAGGGAGCCTTGGAGACAAAGGCATGACATCCCCCATCCCGTTCGACACCACCGAGCTGCTCATCGGCGGCCGATGGCACGCGGCCGACAGCGGCCAGACGCTGCAGCTCGACAACCCCTCCGACGGCACGCCGCTCGCGCGCATCGCGCGCGGCAGCGCCGCCGATATCGCTGCCGCCGTGGCCGCCGCCCGCGCCGCGCGCGACCGTGGCCACTGGGGCCGGCTCACCGCCGCCGAACGTGGCCGGCTGCTGGCCGCCATCGGCCGCCGGGTGGCCGAGCAGGCCGAGCTGCTGGCCGAGCTCGAAGCGCTCGACGTGGGCAAGCCGCTGCGCCAGGGCCGCGCCGATGCGCTGGCGCTGGCGCGCTACCTCGAGTTCTACGGCGGCGCCGCCGACAAGCTGCATGGCGAGACCCTGCCCTACCAGCGCGGCTTCACCGTCATGACGCTGCGCGAGCCGCATGGCGTGACCGGCCACATCGTGCCCTGGAACTACCCCATGCAGATCGTCGGGCGCAGCGTCGGCGCGGCGCTCGCCATGGGCAATGCCTGCGTGCTGAAACCGGCGGAGGAAGCCTGCCTGACCGTGCTGGCCTTCGCCCGCATCGCGACCGAGGCCGGCCTGCCGCCCGGCGCGCTGAACGTGGTGCCGGGCCTTGGCGAAGAAGCCGGCGCGGCGCTCGCGGCGCATCGCGGCATCGACCACCTGTCCTTCACCGGTTCGGTGGCCACCGGCGCATTGGTGCAGGCCGCGGCGGCGAAGAACGCCGTGCCGGTCACGCTCGAGCTTGGCGGCAAGAGCCCGCAGATCGTGTTCGCCGATGCCGACCTCGAACGCGCGCTGCCCTTCCTCGTCAACGCCGGCATCCAGAACGCCGGCCAGACCTGCTCGGCGGGCTCGCGGCTGCTGGTCGAGCGCGCCATCTACGACACGGTGCGCGATCGCCTGGCCGAACGCATCCGTGCGCTGCGCACCGGCCCGGCGCTGCGCGACCTGGACGTCGGCCCGCTGGTCTCGCGCCGGCAGCACGACATCGTCTCGGGCTTTCTGGCGATGGCGCGCGACAGCGGCCTGAAGGTTGCCGCGCAGGCGCAGCTCGTGGCGGACGCGCCCCAGGGCGGCCACTACCTGCCGCCGGTACTGCTGGATGCGGTGCCGGCCGACCATGCACTCGCGCAGCAGGAGATCTTCGGCCCGGTGCAGGTGCTCACGCCGTTCGAGGGCGAGGCCGAAGCGATTGCGCTGGCCAACGGCACCGACTACGGGCTCGTTGCCGGCGTGTGGACACGCGACGGCGGCCGGCAACTGCGCATGGCGCACGCACTGCGCTGCGGCCAGGTGTTCATCAACAACTACGGCGCGGGCGGCGGGGTGGAGCTGCCCTTCGGCGGGGTGAAGCGCTCGGGCCATGGCCGGGAGAAGGGTTTCGAGGCGCTGTACGGGTTCTCGACCCTCAAGACCGTGGCCATCGACCACACCGCGTAGCGCCGCTCACTCCTTCCCCCTCTGGGGGAAGGCCGGGATGGGGGCCTGGGCGGGAAACACACGACCC
>JBIQKU010000205.1:0-5876 GCA_044506225.1 Rubrivivax sp.
GTCGATGAAGAAGGCGGCGCCGCGGCTCAGGCGGTCGGCCAGCGTCGCGATGAAGGCTTCGGCCTGGGCGTGGGTCTCGGTCACCGTGCCGGGTGCGGACGGCCCGTCGTGCGGCGGCGCGAGATGCGTCGGCCGGTCGGCCCAGGCAAACCCTTCGCCGTCCCAGGTGACACCGCGTTCGGCCCAGGCGCTGCCGTCGAAGTGCAGCAGCTGCACCGGCATGGCGTCGAGCACCTCGTTGCCGATGACCACGCCTTGCAGTTGTTCGGGCAGGGCGTCCACCCACCGCACGCTGTCGCCGTGGGCCCGCAGCGTCTCGCGCTGGCGCTCGCGCAGCGTGCCGGAGAGATCGACGATGGTGTAGCGCCGCACCCGGTCGCCCAGCGCCTGCAGCAGCTGGTGGGCCAGCGCGCCGGAGCCGGCGCCGAACTCCCAGACTTCATCGCCGCCGCAAGCGTCCAGCGCCTGCGCCACCTGGCGCGCCAGCGCCTGGCCGAAGAGCGGCGACAGCTCCGGCGCGGTGACGAAGTCGCTGCCCGAGGACGGCAGCGCACCGAACTGCCGCGCGCCGCCGCTGTAGTAGCCCAGGCCGGGCGCATACAGCGCCATCGCCATGAAGCGGTCGAAGGGCAGCCAGTCGCCGCCCTGGGCGATGGCCCGGCGGATCAGGGTCTGGAGCGCCGTCGATACACTGGCGGGTTCGTTTCGCGTCATCCGCCCGATTGTCCGCGCCCCGGCTGCAAGCGCCGCCCGCTCCCATGACTTCCCGCCCTGTCGTGCTGGTCACCGGCGCCGCCCGCCGCCTGGGCCGGCAGATCGCGCTCGATCTGGCGGCCCATGGCTACGACCTCGCCCTGCACTACGGCCGCTCGCGCGACGAGGCCGAGGACACCGCCCGCGAGGCCCGCGCGCACGGCGCCACGGCCGAGCTCTTCGCCGCCAACCTCGCCGACGAGGCCGCCTGCCGCACGCTGGTGCCGGCGGCGGCCGCGCGCTTCGGCCGGCTGGATGCGCTGGTGAACAACGCGGCCGCCTTCGTCTACGACGATGCGCCGGGCTTCACCTATGCCGCGATGGAGGAGCACCTGCGCACCAACACCGGCGCGCCCATCGTGCTCACCCAGGCGCTGCATGCGCTGCTCGGCAGCGAAGGCCGCGGCTGCGTGGTCAACCTGCTCGACCAGAAGCTGTGGAACCCCAACCCCGACTACTTCTCGTACACCCTGTCCAAGGCGGCGCTGCAGGCGGCCACCGTGATGCTGGCCCAGGCGCTGGCGCCGCGGCTGCGCGTGTGCGGCGTGGCGCCGGGCGTGACGCTGGTGTCGGGCGCGATGAGCGACGAGGAGTTCGCCGCCGCCCACGCGCTCACGCCGCTGCGGCGCTCGTCCACGCCCGAGGACGTCGCCCGCGCCGTGCGCTTCCTGATCGAATCGCCGGCCATCACCGGCACCACGCTGCTGGTGGACGGCGGGCAACATCTGCAGGCCCAGCCGCGGGACGTGATGTTTCTCGCCAACCCCGAGAAAAGAATCTGACATGTACAGCCTGCTCTCCCACCCGAGCCTGATGGACTGCCGCCGGCTGTTCCTGCGCAACTACGAGGTCTGGATCAACATCGGCGTGCATGCCTTCGAGAAGAAGGGCGAGCAGCGGGTGCTCATCAACGTGGAGCTCTACATCCCGCTGGCCGTGTCCACGCCCAAGGCGGACGAGCTCGACGAGGTGGTCGACTACGACTTCATCCGCCGCACCATCGCCATGCGTGTGAAGCAGGGCCACATCCACCTGCAGGAGACGCTGTGCGACGACGTGCTGGCGCTGATGCTGGCGCATCCGCGCGTGAAGGCCGCGCGTGTCTCCACCGAAAAGCCCGACGTCTACCCCGACTGCGATGCGGTCGGCTGCGAGGTGTTCGGCATCTCCAGCGACGTGCAATTTCCGAAGGAATCGACATGAGTGCCGTCTTCGACACCCGAAGCACCCCGCAGGACGCGCGCGAGGCCGTCGCGCGCGCCCAGCGCGACGATCGCGAGATCAAGAAGCTCTCCAAGCGCCTGCACCGCCAGGTGGGGCACGCCATCACCGACTTCAACATGATCGAGGACGGTGACAAGGTGATGGTGTGCGTCTCGGGCGGCAAGGACAGCTACGCGCTGCTCGACATCCTGATCGACCTGCGCGAGCGTGCGCCCATCCGCTTCGACCTCGTGGCCGTCAACCTCGACCAGAAGCAGCCCGGCTTTCCGGAGCATGTGCTGCCCGAGTACCTGCAAAGCCGGGGTGTGGCCTTCCACATCGAGAACCAGGACACCTACTCCATCGTCAAGCGCCTCATTCCCGAGGGGCAGACCATGTGCAGCCTGTGCTCGCGGCTGCGCCGCGGCATCCTCTACCGCGTGGCGGGCGAGCTGGGCGCGACCAAGATCGCGCTCGGCCACCACCGCGACGACATGCTGCAGACCTTCTTCATGAACATGTTCTTCGGCGGCCGGCTGAAGGCCATGCCGCCCAAGCTGGTGAGCGATGACGGCAGGAACATCGTCATCCGCCCGCTGGCCTATGTGGCCGAGGAAGACCTCGAACGCTGGGCGGCGCACCGGCAGTTCCCCATCATTCCCTGCAGCCTGTGCGGCAACCAGGAGAACCTGCAGCGCGTGCAGATGAAGAAGATGCTGCGCGAGTGGGAGCGCCAGTTTCCCGGCCGCATGGACCGCATGTTCACCGCGCTCGGCAACGTGGTGCCCTCGCACCTGATGGACCGGAAACTCTATCCCTTCACCACGCTCCAAACCACAGGCGTGCCCGACCGCGAGGGCGACCGCGCCTTCGACGACGACGAGGACGACTGCGGCCCGCCGGCCGCGGCCACCATCACGCTGCACCGCGACGACTGAAGCGCGTCGCCCGAGCCGGAGAACCGCCATGTGGAAGACCGCCTCCCTTGTCGCTGCCACCACGGTGCTGGCCGGCTGCGCCGGCATGACCGAACTGCACAGCGACGTCTCCACCTACAGCCAATGGCCGCAGGCGCGCCAGCCGGGCAGCTACGTGTTCGAGCGCCTGCCCTCGCAGCGCGAGAACCCCGACCAGCAGACGATCGAGGATGCGGCCCGTGGCGCGCTCGAAGGCGCGGGTTTCACGCCGGCGGCCGACGCGGCGCGTGCCGACGCCAAGGTACAGGTCGGCGCGCGCGTCACCATGAACCAGATCCATCCCTACGGCGATCCGTTCTGGTGGCACGGCGGCATGTTCTACGGCCGCTACGGCGGTTTCTACGGGCCGCGCTTCGGCATGCACTACCCGGTGACGACCTATGCACGCGAGGTGATGGTGCTGATCCGCGATGCCAAGACCGGCCAGTCGCTCTACGAAGCGCGCGCGGTCAGCGACGGTGTGTCGCCCTCGGCCCGCGAACTGCTGCCGGCGCTGTTCGAGGCGGCGATGAAGGACTTCCCGCTGGGCGGCGTGAACCCCCGCAAGGTCACCACGCGCCTGCAGTGACCAAGGCGGCCGCGCCGGCCAGGGCGCGCAGGTCCGCGGCGTAACCGTCCAGCTTGCGCCGGGCCTGCTCGCGCTGCGCGGCGTCGGTGCCGTTGTGCAGCTCGGCGACCAGCCTGCAGTTGAACTCGCGCACCCGCTCCCGGCGCTGCGCCTCGTCGGCCCGTGAGGACTCGCGCCATTGCGCCGCCAGGTGCTGCAGCATGGCCTGCACCTCATGCACCGGCGGGCGCTCGTCGACCACGCGCCGCAGCACGGCCACCAGCGCCTGCTGCTGCACACGACGCTCGGCGAAAGCCTGTTCGGCGTCGTAGGGCGCACGCGCCACCGCCTCGGCAATGCGCTCGCGATGCGTGCGGTCGAGGCGGCCGTAGAAATCCTCCGCACGATCGACGATGCGCTCGACCTGCGCGCGCTGCCGCGCCTTGCGATCGGGCTGCAGGTAGTCGTCGGCATAGCGCTCGTGCAGCTTGTGCTGGCGGCGCTCGAGATGCGAGATCTGCGCCGGCTCGAGCAGCCGCGCGAGCGAGGCCGCCTGCGGCAAGGCCTGGGCGATGGCCGCATCCAGCCGCACCATCACCTCGTCCCACCAGCCACAGACCTGCGCGGGCGTGAGCGGCTGCGCGCTGTGAGCGGCAACGCGCGCCAGCAGATCGGCATAGCGCGGCAGTTCCTCGGCGCGGTGCCAGCGGTACCAGTCGTCGATGGCGGCGCGCACCTGCGGCGCCTGCTCGCTCGACACGTCGACCAGGCTGTCGAGCCGCCAGTAGGTGAGCGTGGGTGCCTGGCCGTAGGTGAGGCGCAGTGCGCTGCAACCGGCCAGCAGCGCAGCGCCGAACAGCAGTGTCAAACCGATAATCCGGCATCTCATCGAGGACAACGGCATGGCTCTGGACATCGTGATCATGGCCGCGGGCAAGGGTACCCGCATGAAGTCGGCGCTGCCCAAGGTGCTGCACCGGCTCGCCGGCCAAAGCCTGCTGCAGCATGTGCTGGCCACCGCCGCGCAGCTGGCGGCGGACCGCACCATCGTCATCACCGGCCACGGCGCCGAAGCGGTGGAAGCGGCCGTCGGCCGCGAGGGCCTGCACTTCGCGCGGCAGATGCCCCAGCTCGGCACCGGTCATGCCGTCCAGCAAGCCGCGCACCTGCTGGACGACAGCGGCACCACGCTGATCCTCAACGGCGACGTGCCGCTGATCCAGGCGGCCACCGCGCAGGCGCTGGTCGACGCCTGCGGCGGCACGCGGCTCGCGCTGCTCACCATCGACCTGGCCGACCCGAGCGGCTACGGCCGCATCGTGCGCGAAGCCGGCGCGGTGCGCGGCATCGTCGAGCACAAGGATGCGACCGCGGCGCAGCATGCGATCCGCGAGGTCTACACCGGCATGATGGCCGTGCCCACCGAGGCGCTGAAGCGCTGGCTCGCGCGCCTGACCAACGACAACGCCCAGGGCGAGTACTACCTCACCGACATCGTCGAGATGGCGGTGGCCGACGGTGTGGCCGTCACCAGCGCGCAGCCCGCGCACGAGGACGAAGTGCTGGGCGTGAACAGCCCCCTGCAGCTCGCCGACCTCGAACGCCGCCTGCAGAAGCGCCGCGCCGAGGCGCTGATGGAAGCCGGCGTGCGCCTGGCCGACCCGGCGCGTTTCGACCTGCGCGGCGAGCTCCTGTGCGGCGCCGATGTGGAGATCGACGTCAACTGCGTCTTCGAGGGCCGTGTGCAGCTCGGCGACGGCGTGCGCATCGGCGCGAACTGCGTGATCGCCAACGCGGTGATCGAAGCCGGCGCGGTGATCCATCCCTTCACCCACATCGACGGCGAGAAGGCCGGCGTGGCCGTGGGCGCAGGCGCGCTGGTCGGCCCCTTCGCGCGGCTGCGCCCGGGCGCACAGCTGGGCGCGCACGTGCACATCGGCAACTTCGTCGAGGTGAAGAACTCGACGCTCGCCGCCGGTGCGAAGGCCAACCACCTGGCCTACCTGGGCGACGCGACGGTCGGCGAACGGGTGAACTACGGCGCGGGCAGCATCACCGCCAACTACGACGGCGCGAACAAGCACCGCACCGTCATCGGCGCCGACGTGCACGTGGGCAGCAACTGCGTACTGGTGGCACCGGTGACGCTGGGCGATGGCGCGACCATCGGCGGCGGCTCCACCATCACCAAGGACGTGCCGCCCGGCCAGCTCGCCGTGGCACGCGGCAAGCAGGCGGCGATCAGCGGCTGGACGCGGCCCGTCAAGGCGAAGAAGTAGCCGCGCCTTCGACCACCTCCAGCGCGAGGCAGAGGTCGTCCCAGGCGCGCGCCTTGTCTTCCAGGTTGCGCAGCAGGTAGGCCGGGTGGTAGGTCACCACCAGCGGCACGCCGTGGT
>JBIQKU010000206.1:0-5862 GCA_044506225.1 Rubrivivax sp.
TGCCGGTGTCGATGAGCGCCGTGCCGATGATGGTGAGCGAGCCGCCTTCCTCCACATTGCGCGCCGCGCCGAAGAAGCGCTTGGGTCGCTGCAGCGCGTTGGCGTCCACGCCGCCGGTGAGTACCTTGCCGGAGGAGGGCAGCACGTTGTTGTAGGCACGCGCGAGCCGGGTGATGGAGTCGAGCAGGATGACCACGTCCTTCTTCAGCTCGACCAGGCGCTTGGCGCGTTCGATCACCATCTCGGCCACCTGCACGTGGCGTGCGGCCGGCTCGTCGAAGGTGGAGCTGATCACCTCGCCGCGCACCGTGCGCACCATCTCGGTGACTTCCTCGGGGCGCTCGTCGACCAGCAGCACGATGAGGTAGACGTCGGGGTGGTTGGCCACCAGCGCGTGCGCCAGCTGCTGCATCATCACCGTCTTGCCGGTCTTGGGCTGGGCCACCAGCAGCGCCCGCTGGCCTTTGCCGATGGGTGCGATGAGGTCGATGATGCGCGCGGTGATGTTCTCGTCGCCCTTGATGTCGCGCTCGAGCTTGAACTGCTCCTTCGGGAAGAGCGGCGTCAAGTTCTCGAACATGATCTTGTGCTTGCTCTCCTCCGGCGTGAGGCCGTTGACACGGTCGACCTTCACCAGCGCGAAGTAGCGCTCGCCGTCCTTCGGCACCCGCACCTCGCCTTCGATGGCGTCGCCGGTGTGGAGGTTGAAGCGCCGGATCTGGCTGGGGCTGAGGTAGATGTCGTCGGTGGACGCCATGTAGCTCGCGTCCGGCGAGCGCAGAAAGCCGAAGCCGTCGGGCAGCACCTCGAGCACCCCGTCGCCGAACACCTGTTCGCCGGCCTTGGCCCGCTTCTTCATGATCGCGAACATCAGCTCCTGCTTGCGCATGCGGGCGACGTTGTCGATCTCCAGTGCTTCGCCCATCTTGATGAGCTCCGACACGTGGATCGCTTTGAGTTCTGACAAATGCATGGGCGAAAGACCCTGGGGTGGGAGCGGCACGGTCTGCCAAGACCATGGCCGGGAGCATCGGCTTCGCGCGGACCCGTTCGACCGCGATGGCGGCAGAACTAGCGTGGACGGGATGAGGAAACGCAGGGGCGGGAGGCCGAATCCGCGCGCCGCCCGGAAGGGCTGAGAAGCCGTATCGGCTTCAGGGCGCGGTGGCGGGAAACTGGGCTTCGAGCGGGCTGCGCCTCATGGGCAACGGCAGCCGCTCGAAGCGACTGGCGGAATTATAGATGGCCGTCGAGGAAGGCCGTCAACTGCGCCTTGGACAGGGCGCCCACCTTGGTGGCGGCCAGTTGGCCGTCCTTGAAGAGCATGAGGGTCGGAATGCCGCGGATGCCGAACTTGGCCGGCACGTCGCGGTTCTCGTCGACGTTCATCTTCGCGACCTGCAGCCGGCCGTCGTAATCCTTCGACACTTCGTCGAGGATGGGGGCGATCATCTTGCAGGGGCCGCACCATTCGGCCCAGTAGTCGACGAGCACCGGCTTGTCGGACTTCAGCACGTCGCTGTCGAACGAGGCATCGGTGGTGTGCTTGATCAATTCGCTGCTCATGAAGGTTCCTCGGACTGGGGAGCCGCGCCGTACACGGCAAGGCAGAATCATTCTGACATAGGCGCCGAGGCCTCATCGGGCGTGCCGTGGCTTGCCGATCACCGAACTTTCAATGCCTGCGATAGCGCATCTTTCCCTCGAGCCACCGCTCGCGCAGCCCTGGACAGCGCTGGTGGATGCGGCGCGCGGCTGGGCACGCGAGGCGCAGGTCGCGATGCGCGACGCCGTCGTGCTGCTGCCGTTCGCGCAGCTGTTGCCGCTCGCGCGCCGCGAGTGGGCCGGTCACGAGGGCTGGATGCCGCGCATCGAAACCACGCGCACGCTGGCGGCGTCGCTCGCGCCGGCGCTGCCCGGCGACGAGCGGCAGATCAGCTTCGACCCCGCCCTCGACCGGCTGCGCGCGCGCCGCATGCTGCGCGAGCAGGGCGCACTGGACGCCTGGGCGCGGCGCGACCCGCGCGGCTTCGATCAGGCCGCGGCCGCGTTGGTGCAGACGGCGCATCTGCTCGCCCGCCGCGCCGCGGCGGTGGCGCCGGCCGAACGCGATGGCTTCTGGCAGCTCGCGCGCACCACGCTCGCCACAGGCGCCGGCCCGGGCGGCAGCGAGCGGCTGCTGGCGCGCCTGGCGCTCGAATGGGCGGCGGCCGGCGCGGCGCCGGACACCGACGCGCTGTTCGAGCTGCGACCCTCGGCCTGGATCGTCATCGAGGCCGGCGGCCCGGACCCGCTGGTCGACGCCTTGCTCGCGCATGCCGCGCCGCACATGCCCTGTCTGCGCCTGAGCGTCGACGTGTCGCTGGACGATCCGTTCGCGCGGCTGGTCGACGCGCCGGTGCGCCTGGCGGTGTGCAGTGGCTTCGAGGACGAGGCCCTGCACAGTGCCGCGGCGGTGCTGCGGCATCTGCAGGCCGGCGCGCAGCCGGTGGCATTGATTGCGCAAGACCGGCTGCTGGTGCGCCGTGTGCGGGCCTTGCTCGCGCGGCGCGGCGTCGCGCTGCTGGACGAGACCGGCTGGAAGTTGTCGACCACCCGCGCCGGCGCAATGGTGGCGGCCTTGCTGAAGGCCGCGTCGCCATTGGCCGCCAGCGACGACTGGCTGGACTGGCTCAAGCCCTGTGCCCCTGCCTGGCCGCAGCGCGCGCATGCGCCGCGCAGCCTGCGGGCGCTCGAAACCGTGTTGCGCCGGCATGGCTGGGCATCGCCGCGGCGTGTGGATGCCGCGCGCCTTGGCGAAGGTGCCGCCGCGCTGTGGCAAGCGGCTGCCGAGGTGCTCGCGCCGCTGCAGACGACGGCCAGCCTGCCGCTGGCGCGCTGGCTGCTGTCGCTGCGCGAGGCGCTCACACGCTGCGGTGCGCGTGCGTTGCTGGAGGCGGACGACGCCGGCCGGCAGCTGCTGACGGCACTGCATCTGTCGACGGGCGACACGCCCGGCGGCGACTTCGCCATGACGCTCGCGGATTTCACCCGATGGGTGGACGAGGCGCTGGAAGAAGCCTCCTTCCTGCCCGAGGCGCCGCCGGACGCGGCGGTGGTCATCACGCCGCTGGAGCGCGCCATGCTGCGGCCGTTCGCGGCGGTGGTGTTTCCCGGCGCCGATGCCAAGCGCCTGGGCGCCGGCGCGCCGCCGCCCTCGCTGCTGGGCGCCGCCGCCTCGGCCGCGCTCGGCCTGCCGACCCACGAGACGCGGCGCGCGGCCGAGACGCTGGCCTTCGCCCAGGTGCTGGCCTTGCCGCGCGTGACGCTGCTGCGCCGCAGCGACGATGCCGGCGAGCCGCTGGCCGCCAGCCCGCTGCTCGAACGCCTGGCGCTGGTCCGCGAACGCGCCGGTCTCGGCCCGATCCCGCCGGCCGACGAGCGCCTGACCATGCGCACGCTCGCGCCGCAACCGGTGCAGCGGCCACAACCGGCCGTGCCGCATCTGCCGCTCGAGCGCCTGAGCGCCAGCGCCTGCGAGGCGCTGCGCGCCTGCCCCTACCGCTTCTTCGCCTTGCGGGTGCTGGGCCTGCGCAGCGCGGACGAGCTCGACGACGACGTCGAGAAACGCGACTACGGCAGCTGGCTGCACGCGGTGCTGCAGCGCTTTCATGCGAGCCGCGAGGCGCCGCTGCCGGCCGATGCCGAAGAGGCGCGCCTGCGCGCCGTCGGCCAGGCGGTGGCCGAGGAGATGCAGTTCGATGCGGCCGCTTTCCTGCCGTTCTCGGCCAGCTTCGACCGCTTCGTGCCGCGCTACGTGCAGTGGCTGCACGGGCGCGATGCAGATGGCGCGTCGTGGCTCGAGGGCGAGCGCGAGCTGCTGGCCAGCCCGCCCGAGTGGGGCGGCGTGCAGATGCACGGGGTGATCGACCGGGTCGACAGCGTGCCCGGGGACGACGGCCCGGTGATCCAGCTCATCGACTACAAGACCGGCAGCGCCGCGGCCCTGCGCCAGCTCGTGAAGCGGCCGCAGGAAGACACCCAGCTTGCGTTCTATGCGGCGTTGATGAGCAGGCAGTCGGCGGCGGTCGGCGACATCGAGGCCATCTACCTGCCGCTGGACGACAGCGAGGGCATTCGGGCCATCGCCCACGTCGGCGTGGACCAGACGGCCGAGCGGCTGGTGCAGGGCATCGGCGGCGAACTGCAGCGTCTGCGCGAGGGTGCGCCCATGCCGGCGCTGGGCGAAGGCTCGGCCTGCATGCATTGCGACGCGCGCGGCCTGTGCCGGCGCGACCACTGGCCGGCGACGGAGGAAGCGCCATGACGCTGCGCCCGGCCTACCGCATCGACGGCGACGAGGTGCCGCGCGAGGCCTTCTATGCCGTGGCCTGCGACCCGCGGCGCAGCGTCGTGGTCGAGGCCTGCGCCGGCGCCGGCAAGACCTGGATGCTGGTGTCGCGCATCCTGCGCGCGCTGCTGGAAGGCGCCGAGCCGCACGAGATCCTCGCCATCACCTTCACCCGCAAGGCCGCGGGTGAGATGCGGGCGCGGCTGGACGAATGGCTGGCCGAATTCGCCGCGCCGACGTGCAGCGAGGCGCGGCGCATCCAGGCACTGCGGGACCGCGGGCTGGACGCAGCGCAGGCCGCGCAGCTCGCGCCGGCCCTGGCCGGTCTGCATGAGCGGGTGCTGCAGGCTGCGCGGCCGGTGGAGGTGCGCACCTTCCACGCCTGGTTCTCGCAGCTGCTGCGTGCCGCACCGCTCGAGCTGCTGGCCGAGCTGGGCCTGCAGCCGCAGATGGAGCTGGTCGAGAGCACGCAGGACCACGAACCCGAGGTCTTCCGGCGCTTTCATGCAGCAGTGCTGCGCGAGCCGTCGCTGCGGGCCGACTTCGAGGCGGTGGTGCGCCAGCGCGGCCGCTCGCAGTTGCGCAAGTGGCTGGCCGCCGCCTGGCAGCGACGCATCGAAATCGAGTTCGCCGATGCGGCAGGTACCTTGGACGCGAGCGTGCCGTCGGCCTCAGCCCTGTGGCCGGCGTGCGCCGCCTTCGTGCGGCCGTCCGAGCGCCTGCAGACGTTGCCCGTGCGCGGCCTGCTCAGCGAACTGGCGGCTGCGCTCGGACGCCATCGCCTGGCGACCTGCCGCAAGCACGGCCAGGCGCTGGCCGACGCTTTGGTGTTGAGCGATGCGGATGCGCTCTTCGCTGCGGCCAAGGCGGCGCTCTTCACCGACAAGGGCGAACCTCGCAAGGTGCTGGAGGCGCCGCAGCTGGCCGATGCCATCGGCCTGCTGCGCGAGGTCGACGAGGCCGTCACCCAGCAGGCGGCGCATGAGGAACATTTGCGCCTGGCGCGCCTGGCGCGTGCGCTGCTCGCCGAATATGCGCAGTACAAGCGCCAGCGCGGCCTGGCCGACATGTCGGATCTGGAGCGCTGTGCGCTCGCGCTGCTGCGCGACAACGAGCTCTCGGGCTGGGTGCAGGAGCGGCTCGACATGCGCGTGCGCCACCTGCTGATCGACGAGTTCCAGGACACCAGCCCGCTGCAGTGGCATGCGCTGCACGCCTGGCTGTCGGCATATGCCGGCGCGGGCGGCGGCGCCAGCGGCCAGCGCGCGCCGGGTGTGTTCATCGTCGGCGACCCGAAGCAGAGCATCTATCGCTTCCGCCGCGCCGAGCCGCGCGTGTTCGAGGCGGCGCGCGAGTTCGTGCAGCTCGGGCTGGACGGGCATGTGCTCGCCTGCGATCACACCCGCCGCAATGCGCCCGAGGTGCTGGCCGCCTTGAACAGCGTGTTCAGCGAGGCGCAGGCGTCGCAGGAGTTCACTGGCTTCCGGCCGCACACCACCGAACTCGCGCCCACCGGCGCCGCCGCCGTGCTG
>JBIQKU010000207.1:0-5860 GCA_044506225.1 Rubrivivax sp.
CGCTCGGCGCCGTAGTGCGCGCCGAGGCCGCCGGTGAACAGGCCGTAGCCGTAGGACACATGCACGATGTCGCCGGCACGCCCGCCTGCGGCGCGGATGGAGCGCGCCACCAGGTCGGCCCAGGTGTCGATGTCCTTCTGTGTGTAGCCCACCACCGTCGGCTTGCCGGTCGTGCCCGAGGAGGCATGGATGCGCACCACCTTCTCGCGCGGCACGGCGAACATGCCGAAGGGGTAGTTGGCGCGCAGGTCCTGCTTGGTGGTGAAGGGGAACTTCGCCAGGTCGGCAAGTGACTTCAGGTCCGAGGGATGCACGCCGCGCGCGTCGAAGGCCTGGCGGTAGTGCGGCACGTTGTCGTACGCATGCTGCACGGTGGCGCGCAGGCGCTGCAACTGCAGGCTCTGGATCTCGTCGCGACTGGCGGTCTCGATCGACTCCAGCTCGGCTGGCTTGGGCGATTTCATCAGCATCGGTGTCTCCTTTTTCCCTGTTCGTCAGTCGCCCGCGGCGCGCTCGGGCACGGTGGGCCGGCCCTTCATGCGGTAGGAACGGCCGCGCACCAGGGCCACACGTTCACCGCGCTGGTTGGTCACGACGACGTCGTACACGCCGGTGCGCCCGGCCAGCGACATCTCCTGCGCCCGCGCCGTCAGCACGTCGCCTTCTCGGCCCGCAGCCACCAGATCCACCGCCAGGCTGGACGCCACCGTCGCTTCGTTGTAGCTGTTGCAGGCGAAGGCGAAGGCGGAGTCGGCCAGGGTCGTGATGAAGCCGCCGTGGCACAGGTCCAGGCCGTTGAGCATGTCGGGGCGCACCGTCATGGTGAGCGTGGCGTGGCCCGGGCCGATCTCGGTGATCTGCATGCCCATCGACTTGGACGCCCGGTCGTTGGCCCACATGCCGTCGCGCACCATCTCGGCGATCTGCTGGGCGCGCGCGGCGTCGGACATCGGCTTCTCCTGCTTGCTCATCGGTCGGTGAAGCGCGGCGCGCGCTTGTCGAAGAAGGCCTGCACGCCTTCGCTGTAGTCGTGGGCAAAGCCGAGTTCGCTCTGCAGGCGGGCCTCGGCGGCGAGTGCATCGGCGTAGCTCAGCGCGCCCGCGGCGTCGATGGCCTCGCGGGTGGCCACCAGTGCGCGGGTGGGCATGGCGGCCAGCCGCTGCGCGAGGCTTTCGGCTTCGGCCAGCAGCGCGTCGTCTTCCACGCATTTCCAGATCAGGCCCATGCGTTCGGCCTCGGCGGCGGGCAGCTTGTCGCCCAGCATGGCCATGCCGAGCGCGCGTGCCCGGCCGGCCAGGCGCGGCAGTAGCCAGGTGCCGCCGGTGTCGGGCACGAGGCCGATCTTGGCGAAGGCCTGCACGAAGCTCGCCGAGCGCCCGGCCAGCACGAGGTCGCAGCCAAGCGCCAGGTTCGCGCCAGCACCTGCAGCCACGCCGTTCACCGCCGCGATCACCGGCACCGGCATGCTGCGCAGGCGCAGGGCCAGCGGCGTGTAGTGGCGCTCGATCAGCACGCTCAAGTCCTTGGGCGGCTCACCGGCCGCTGGCGGCGATGCCAGCGGGTCCGACAGGTCCTGGCCGGCGCAGAAGCCGCGGCCGCTGCCGGTGATCACCAGGCAGCGCACTTCGGCATCCGCCGCGGCGGCTTCCAGCACGGCCAGCAGCTCGCGGTGCATCTCGCCGGTGAAGCTGTTCAGCGCTTGCGGACGGTTCAGCGTCACGGTGCAGACGGCGCCGCTTCGCGAGGTCAGGACGGTTGGATCGGCCACTCGGTGCTCCTGCTGCAGGTGGCCCACTTGCCAGCGGCCACTTGATGCGGCACCAGCGTGGGGCGAACGACGGTGCGGTGTGGTGTGGTGCGCGCTTTGCGAGACCGCAAATCTCGCCGCGAACAGTTCGTTTACCGACCGGTCGGTAGACTATAAATTCTGCTTCGCTCTGATGCAAGTCAAACCGCATCCGGGGAAACGCCAGACCGTCGACCCACCCCCTGGACCGGGCGTCGGCAAAGCGACCGCGGGCGCCTCGTTACAGTCGTGTACCGGCACCGACCCGCGCCCTGCTCCGCCCCATGACTTCCCGCCCTGCCACGGCCGACGCGTCACCCCCACTGCGTCTTGCGGGAGCGCCTCAGCGCCCGAGCCGCTGATGCCGCCCCGCTTGCGCCTTCTCCTCGCACGCCGCGTCGGCCCCTGGGTGCCGCTCGTCTCCAGGCGCACGCTGAAGGCCGACGCGATCGCCGGCCTGCTTGGCGCCATCCTGGTGCTGCCGCAGGGCATCGCCTTCGCCACACTGGCCGGCCTGCCGCCGGAATACGGCCTGTACTCGGCCATCGTGCCCTGTGCCGTGGCGGCGCTGTTCGGCTCGAGCTGGCATGTGGTCTCCGGGCCCACGAACGCGAACTCGCTGGCGCTGTTCGCCATGCTCACGCCGCTGGCCGTCGCCGGGTCGGCGCACTACATCGAACTGGCGCTTGCCGTCACCGTGCTGGTGGGCGTGATGCAGTGGCTGGTGGGCATCACCCGGCTGGGGTCGCTGGCGAGCTTCATCTCGCCGGCGGCGCTGCTGGGCTTCACAGGCGGGGCGGCGCTGCTCATCGTCATCCATGCGGCGCTGAGCCTGCTGGCGATTCCGCCGGCCGAGTCGCACGGCAGCGCGGCGGCCCTCGCCCACATGGGCCGGCATCTCGCGGCCGCGAGCCCGAGCGCGCTGCTCGTGGGCGGGGTCACCATCGCGACGGTGCTGGGAATGCGGCGGCTGGCGCCGCGCTGGCCGGCGATGCTGGTGGGCCTGGCGGCGGGCACCGCCGTGTCGACCGGGCTCAACACCTGGCGGGGCGCGCTGGGCTGGCCGGCGGTGCAGACCGTGGGCAGCTTTCCCTCCGCGTGGCCGCCCTTCCATGTGCCGCAGGTGGACTGGACCACCCTGCCCGACCTGCTCGGGCTCGCGGTGGCGCTCACCATCGTGGCGCTGGCGCAATCCATCTCCATCGCCAAGGTGGTGGCGGCGCGCTCGGGCCAGCGGCTGGACGCCAACCGCGAGTTCATCGGCCAGGGCGTGTCCAACATGGTCGGCGGCTTCTTCTCCTGCTACATCTCCTGCGGCTCGCTGAACCGGTCGCTGCCCAATCTCGAAGCCGGCGCGCGCACGCCGCTTGCGTCGGTGTTCTCCGCCGCCTGGCTGCTGATGCTGGCGGCCGCCGCGGCGCCGCTGCTCGTGCTGATCCCCATGCCGGCGATCGCGGGCCTGCTGATGGTGGTGGCCTGGTCGCTGATCGATGCGGCGCGCTGGCGGCGCCTGTGGCACCTCGGGCGCACCGACCTGGCGGTGGCCGCGGTGACGCTGGTGGCGACGGTGGCCATCCGCATGGAGGTGGCCATCCTGATCGGCACCATCGCCTCGCTCGGCTCCTACCTCTACCGCACCTCACGGCCGGCGATGCGGCGCATGGGCTTCGACACCATGGCGAGCGAGCGGCCGTTCGTCGTCATTGACGACAACCCGGATGCCCTGCCCGCTTGCCGCAAGCTCGAGCTGCTGCGCATGGAGGGCTCGGTGTACTTCGGCGCCACGCCGCATGTGGCAGACCGGTTGCATGCACTGCGTCAGGCGCCCGATGCGCCGCGGCACCTGCTGGTCATGGCCAAGAGCATGAACTTCATCGACCTGGCCGGCGCCGAGTTGTGGCATGACGAGATGCTGGCGCGACGCGCCATGGGCGGCGACCTGTACTTCCACCGACCGCGCCCGCCGGTGCTGGCACTGTGGGAACGCACCGGCTTTCTGGACGAACTCGGGCGCGACCACATCTTTGCCGACAAGCACACGGCCATCCGCACCATCCTCGCGCGCGTGGCCGAGGACGCCGACCCCTGCGCCGGCTGCGGGCGCCGCATCTTCCACGAATGCGCGGCGGCAGCCGCACCCGCGGGAACTCAGTAGTCGTCGCCGCCGAAGCTGCCCGGCGCCAGGTTCTCGAACTTGGTGAGCGGCTTCTGGAACGCGAGCTTCACTGTGCCGGTGGGCCCGTTGCGCTGCTTGCCGATGATGACCTCGGCCACGCCCGGCTCCTTGCACGCTTCCTTGGTGTAGTACTCGTCGCGGTAGATGAACATGATCACGTCCGCGTCCTGCTCGATGGCGCCGGATTCGCGCAGGTCGCTCATCATCGGACGCTTGTCGGTGCGGGTCTCCACGCTGCGGTTGAGCTGCGACAGCGCGATCACCGGGCACTTCAGCTCTTTGGCGAGCGATTTCAGGCCGCGCGAGATCTCGCCGATCACGGTCGCGCGGTTCTCCTCGCTGCCGCCACCGCTGCCGCTCATGAGCTGCAGGTAGTCGACGACGATCAGCCCGAGCTGGCCGCACATGCGCGCCTGGCGCCGCGCGCGGGCGCGCAGCTCCGTCGGCGTGAGGGCGGCGCTCTCGTCGATGAAAAGGCTCACCTTGCCCAGCCGTTCCACCGCTTCCGACAGCCGCCCCCATTCGTCGTCGGCCAGCTTGCCGGTGCGCAGATGGCTCTGGTCGATGCGCCCGAGCGAGCCGACCATGCGCAAGGCGAGCTGCGCGGCGCCCATTTCCATGGAGAACACCACCACCGGCAGGCCTTCGTTGACCGCCACGTGTTCGCCGATGTTCAGCGCCAGCGCCGTCTTGCCCATGGACGGGCGCGCGGCGAGCACGATGAGGTCGCCCGGCTGCAGCCCGGCCGTCATGCGGTCCAGGTCGTAGAAGCCGGTGCGCACGCCGGTCACTTCCTCGGCGCCGTTCTCGTGCAGCTCGTTCACCCGGTCGATGAGCTGCACCACCAGCGTGTCCATGCTCAGAAAGCCCTGCTTGGAGCGCGAGCCCTCCTCGCCGATCTTGAAGATCTTGCTCTCCGCCTCGTCGAGGATCTCCGACACCTGCCGGCCCTGCGGATTGAAGGCGGCGGTGGCGATCTCGTCGCTGGCGGCCACGAGCTTTCGCAGCACCGCCCGCTCGCGCACGATCTCGGCATAGCGGCGCAGGTTGGCCGCACTCGGCACGCTTTGCGCGAGCGCGTTCAGATAGACCAGCCCGCCGCATTCCTCGGCCTTGCCGAGGTTCTGCAGATGCTCGAAGACGGTGATGACGTCGGCCGGCTTGGTCGCCCCGATGAGCGCGCCGATGGCGGCGTAGATCAGCCGGTGCTCGAAACGATAGAAGTCGCTGTCGGCGAGGACGTCGCCGGCGCGGTCCCAGGCGCTGTTGTCCAGCAGCAGGCCGCCCAGCACGCTTTGTTCGGCCTCGATGGAGTGCGGCGGCACGCGCAGGCGGGCGACGTCGTCGTCGGGGCGGGAAGAACCGGGAAAGTCGGGAGCGAAGACGGCGGACATCGGGAGATCTTAAGAGCGCCCCGGCGCGCGGCCTGTGGACAAGCCTGGGGGCATCCGGTGCAGGCGCGGTGGAAATCGGCGCCGGAAAACAAAAGGGCCGGCATGGCCGGCCCTTCTTCACGCAGCGTGGACGCCGCGCGCTGTGCGAGGCGGACTCAGGTCGCCTCGGGCACCACCACCACCTTCACCTCGACCACCACATCGGTGTGGGGCACGACGGTGACGGTGTGCTCGCCGGTCGTCTTGATCGGACCGTCGGGCATGCGCACCTGCACCTTCTGCACCTTGAAATCGATGCGGTTGAGCGCGGCGGCGACATCGGCATTGGTCACCGAGCCGAACAGGCGGCCGTCGACGCCGGCCTTCTGCGTGATGTGAACGGTGCGGCCGTCCATCTTCTCGCCCAGGGCTTGTGCCTCGGCCAGCTTCTCGGCGGCGGCCTTCTCGAGCTCCCCGCGCCGTGCCTCGAAATCCTTGGTGGCCGACTCGGTGCGGCGGCGCCGC
>JBIQKU010000208.1:0-5822 GCA_044506225.1 Rubrivivax sp.
CCATCAGCTTGATGCCGGAGTTCTTGTCCTTCACCTGCTTGATGAACTCGCCGATTTTCTCGACACCACCCATGCGCTGGACTTCCTCGAGCATGTTGAGTGCCGCCTCGTTGGCGCCGCCGTGGGCCGGACCCCATAGGCAGGCCACGCCCGCGGCGATGGCGGCGAACGGGTTGGTGCCGGAGGAGCCGCACAGGCGCACGGTGGAGGTGGAGGCGTTCTGCTCGTGGTCGGCGTGCAGGATGAAGATGCGGTCCATCGCGCGTACCAGCACGTCGTTGGGCACGTACTCCGCGCACGGCGTGGCGAACATCATGCGCATGAAGTTGCTGGCGTACGACAGGTCGTTCTTCGGGTAGACGTAGGGCTGGCCGGCCGAATACTTGTAGGCCATGGCCACGAGCGTGGGCATCTTGGCGATCAGGCGGATCGCCGCGATCTCGCGGTGCTGCGGGTTATTGATGTCGGTGCTGTCGTGATAGAAGGCCGACAGGGCCCCCACGAGGCCGGTCATCACCGCCATCGGGTGGGCGTCGCGACGGAAGCCGCGCAGGAAGAACTGCATCTGCTCGTTGACCATCGTGTGACGGGTCACCGTCTTCACGAAGTCGTCCTTCTGCGTGGCATTGGGCAGCTCGCCCTTGAGCAGCAGGTAGCAGGTCTCGAGGTAGTCGCAGTGGGTGGCCAGCTGCTCGATCGGGTAGCCGCGGTACAGCAGCTCGCCCTTGTCGCCGTCGATGTAGGTGATGCTCGACTCGCAGGCGGCCGTGGACAGGAAGCCCGGGTCGTAGGTGAACTTGCCGGTCTGCGCGTACAGCTTGCGGATGTCGATCACATCCGGGCCGATGGAGCCCTTGTAGATCGGCAGCGACATGCTCGGGCTGCCATCGGAGAAGGACAGGGTGGCATTCACATCGGAGGGATTCATGGTCGTTCCTCTGGGACAGGTTTAGAGCGATTCTGGATGTTGTGGGTTCGGGGTGCCGTCTGCTGCCGCAGAGTCCGGCACGCGCAGCAGGGCGAGCACTTCCAATACCTCGGCACGCTGCAGATCGGCCTGCGGCTGCTTGCGCCGCAGCAGAAGATCCAGCAGGTCGTTGTCCGCCAGTTCCATCAGTGCGCTCAGGCCCTCCGCCTGGCGCACCGTCAGGGTCGCCTCGTGCCGCTGGAAGAACCTCTCGATCAGCAGGTCGTTCTCGAGCAGACCGCGGCGGCAGCGCCACTTCAGCTTGGACAGGCTTCGCGCATCGACGAGGGCATCCATGGCCCGGTTCTCACGAAGGGGTCGCCATGGCCGATCAGACGGCGCGACGCACCATCAGTTCCTTGATCTTGCCGATGGCCCGCGTGGGGTTCAGGTTCTTGGGGCAGACGTCGACGCAGTTCATGATGGTGTGGCAGCGGAACAGCCGGTACGGGTCCTCGAGGTTGTCCAGCCGCTCGCCGGTCGCCTGGTCGCGGCTGTCGGCGATGAAGCGGTAGGCCTGGAGCAGGCCGGCCGGGCCGACGAACTTGTCGGGGTTCCACCAGAAGCTCGGGCAGGCGGTGGAACAGCTCGCGCACAGGATGCACTCGTACAGGCCGTTGAGTTCGTCGCGCTCCTCGGGGGTCTGCAGTCGCTCCTTCTCGGGCGGCAGCTCGTCGTTGATCAGATACGGCGTGATCGAGTGGTACTGCTTGAAGAACTGCGTCATGTCCACGATCAGGTCGCGGATGACGGGCAGGCCCGGCAGCGGCTTGAGCACGATGGGGTCTTTCAGCGTGCGCATGTTGGTCAGGCACGCCAGGCCGTTGCGGCCGTTGATGTTCATCGCGTCCGAGCCGCACACGCCTTCGCGGCAGGAGCGGCGAAAGCTCAGCGTCGGGTCGACCGCCTTCAGCTTCATCAGCGCATCGAGCAGCATGCGCTCCGAGCCGTCGAGCTCGACCTCGAGGGTCTGCATGCGCGGCTTGTCGTCGGTGTCGGGGTCGTAGCGGTAGATCTGGAAAACGCGCTTGGTCATGACTGGGAATTCCTTGGGCGGCTGCCTTAGAACGAACGCACCTTGGGCGGCACGGATTCGACGGTCAGGGGTTGCATCTTGACCGGCTTGTACTCGAGGCGGTTGCCCTGCGAATACCACAGCGTGTGCTTCATCCACTCGGTGTCGTTGCGGCCGTTGGGATGCTCGGGCGTGTCGCCGTAGTCGTCCACGGTATGAGCGCCGCGGCTTTCGGTGCGTGCGGCCGCCGAGACGATGGTGGCGCGCGCCACCTCGATGAGGTTCTCGACCTCGAGCGCCTCGACACGCGCGGTGTTGAAGATCTTGGACTTGTCGGCGAGGTGGATGTTCTTCACCCGCTCGGCGAGCGCCTCGATCTGCCCGACGCCTTCGGTCAGCATGGCCTGCGTGCGGAACACGCCCGCGTGCTGCTGCATCGAGGTGCGGATGTCGTTGGCCACGTCCTGGGCGTATTCGCCGCTGCTGCTGCTCTCCAGCTTGGCCAGGCGCGCCAGAGAGAAATCGGCCGCATCCGCGGGCAGCGGCTTGTGGCTGCGCGACGCGAGGCCGCTGTCGATGATGTGGTTGCCGGCGGCGCGGCCGAAGACCAGCAGATCCAGCAGCGAGTTGGTCCCCAGGCGGTTGGCGCCGTGCACGCTCACGCACGAGCACTCGCCGACCGCGTACAGGCCGTTGACCACCTCGTCGGGATTGCCGTTCTTCGGCGCGACGACCTGCCCGCGCACATTGGCCGGGATGCCGCCCATCTGGTAATGGATGGTCGGCACCACCGGAATCGGTTCCTTGGTGATGTCGACGTTGGCGAAGTTGTGGCCGATCTCGAACACGCTCGGCAGGCGCTTCATGATGGTGTCGGCGCCGAGGTGGGTCATGTCGAGGTGGATGTAGTCCTTGTTCGGACCGCAGCCGCGCCCTTCCTTGATCTCCTGGTCCATGCAGCGCGAGACGAAGTCGCGCGGCGCGAGGTCCTTCAGCGTCGGGGCATAGCGCTCCATGAAGCGCTCGCCGGAGGCGTTGCGCAGGATCGCGCCCTCGCCGCGGCAGCCTTCGGTCAGCAGCACGCCGGCGCCGGCCACGCCGGTCGGGTGGAACTGCCAGAACTCCATGTCCTCGAGCGGCAGGCCGGCGCGCGCCGCCATGCCCAGCCCGTCGCCGGTGTTGATGAAGGCGTTCGTGGAGGCGGCGAAGATGCGCCCTGCCCCGCCGGTGGCCAGCATCACCGCCTTGGCCTGCAGGATGTGCAGCTCGCCGGTTTCCATCTCGAGTGCGGTCACGCCGACCACGTCGCCGTCGGCGTCGCGGATCAGGTCCAGCGCCATCCACTCGACGAAGAAGTTGGTCTTGGCCTTGACGTTCTGCTGGTACAGCGTGTGCAGCATCGCGTGGCCGGTGCGGTCGGCCGCGGCGCAGGCGCGCTGCACCGGCTTCTCGCCGTAGTTGGCGGTGTGGCCGCCGAAGGGGCGCTGGTAGATGGTGCCGTCGGCGTTGCGGTCGAAGGGCATGCCGAAGTGCTCGAGCTCGTACACGACCTTCGGCGCCTCGCGGCACATGAACTCGATCGCGTCCTGGTCGCCCAGCCAGTCGCCGCCCTTGACGGTGTCGTAGAAGTGGTAGTGCCAGTTGTCCTCGGACATGTTGCCGAGCGACGCCCCGATGCCGCCCTGCGCCGCCACGGTGTGCGAGCGCGTGGGGAACACCTTCGACAGCACGGCCACGTTCAGGCCGCCGAGCGCCAGTTGCAGCGAGGCGCGCATGCCGGAGCCGCCCGCGCCGACGATGACCACATCGAACTTGCGCTTAGAAACGGAGGAAGCCACCGACATCACAGTCTCCAGAGAACCTGAACCGCCCAGCCGGCACAGCCGACGAGCCAAACAATCGTGAGCGCCTGCAGCGTGAGGCGCAGGCCGACGGACTGCACGTAGTCCATCCACACATTGCGCACGCCGACCCAGGCGTGATAGAGCAGCGCGATGATGGTCACGAAGGTCAACACCTTCATCCACTGCTGCGCGAAGATGCCCGCCCAGCGGTCATAGCCGAGCGGCCCGCCGAACAGCACCTGGCCGATGAGCACCAGCGTGAACACCGTCATCACCACCGCGGTGATGCGCTGCGAAAGCCAGTCGGCCAGGCCGTAGTGCGCGCCGACGACGAGGCGCTTGGAGCCGTAGTTGGTTGCCATGCGGGCGCCTTTCAGAAGAACAGCTTGAAGCCGAGAGCCAGGGTCACCACGATGCTCACGACCAGCGTGAACATGGCCGACTGGCGGCCGAACTTCTTGGTGGTCTGGTGGGTGATGTCGAGCCAGACGTGGCGCAGGCCGGCGATCAGGTGGTGCATGAAGGCCCAGATCAGGCCCAGCACGATGAGCTTGTAGAACCAGCCGCCCAGCACGCCGGTGCCCGCCTCGAAGAGATGCGTGAAGCGCGCGTACGACACCTCGGAGGTGATGCTGGCGTCGAACAGCCAGATCAGGAACGGCATGAACAGGAACAACCCGACGCCGCTCACGCGATGGAGGATGGAAACGATCGCCGCCAACGGATGACCGTACGTGATCGCGCCCTTGAGCCCCATCGGGCCCGGTCTTTGTCTTGTGGCTTCGGCCATACCTAACCTTTTCTGTGACGACGAAGTGAAACCGAATGATTTTATTGCAATGCAGCAGCGCGACCGCCCGTGACGCCCGGGCGCGGTCAGCTCAGCTCATTGCGATAGTGGTGTGATGCCGTGTGGTAGAGCCCTCGGCGCAGTTCCACCGGCTTGCCTTCGTAGGTGTACGACAGGCGCTCCACGAGCAGCAGCGGCGACCCCTCCTGGACGGCCAGCCAGCGCGCGGCGGCCGCATCGGCCGCCACCGCGCGGATCTTCTCCTCGGCGCGGATCATGCGCACGCCGAACTCGGCCTCGAAGAGGGCGTACATCGGCCCGCGGTAGTCGGACAGGCGTTCCGCGGACAGGCCCTTGAACAGCGCGCCGGGCAGCCAGATGTCGTCGAGCACGACCGGCGTGCCGGCGAACGACAGCACACGCCGCACTTCCACCACCGGCTCGCCCGCCTTCAACTGCAGCGCGCGTGCGACCTCGGCCGGCGCGCGGCTGCGCCGGCAGTCGATGAACTGCCGCTGGGCGCGTGCGCCGGAGTCGGCATCGTCGGGCGTGAGCCGCAGGAAGCGGTACTGGATCTTCTGCTCGGCATGCGTGGCGACGAAGGTGCCCTTGCCCTGGCGGCGCACCAGCAGGTTGTCGGCGGCGAGTTCGTCGATGGCCTTGCGCACCGTGCCCTGGCTCACCTTGAAGCGGGCGGCGAGCTCCATCTCGCTCGGGATGGCCTCGCCGGGGCGCCACTCGCCGGCCTGCAGGCTGCGCGTCATCAGCGCCTTGATCTGCTGGTAGAGCGGGCTGAAGGCCGGCGCCCCGCCATCGGCCGGCGCGGACGGCGGCGAGGCAGGCGGAACGGCGGCGGCGGGCATACCGGCGATTCGAGCACACCGCGGGGGCCGCGTCCATGACTGTGCAGAGATATCTTATGTAAGACATAAGAATTCTTGACCCTGTACAGGGCGCGCACCTAGACTCGCGCGCCACGCGGCAGCCCGGTGCCCTGCCCTAAACTCGACGGCTGCCGCGGCCCGCGCAGCGTCGCGCCGCTTCCACGCCGCCGGCCCAGATTCCCCTTCTGCCCACCTTATCCGGAGAGTTCCATGAGCAAGAAACCCGTTCGTGTCGCCGTCACGGGCGCCGCCGGCCAGATCGGCTACGCCCTGCTGTTCCGCATCGCCTCGGGCGAGATGCTCGGCAAGGACCAGCCCGTGA
>JBIQKU010000209.1:0-5806 GCA_044506225.1 Rubrivivax sp.
CCGCGCTCGGGCCTGGGCCACAAGCACGGCATCGTGCTGGGCAACCTGGTGGGCCTGATCGACAGCGACTACCAGGGCGAGCTGAAGATCAGCGCCTGGAACCGCGGCCGCGAGCCCTTCGTCATCCAGCCCCTGGAGCGGCTGGCGCAACTGGTGGTGGTGCCGGTGCTGCAGGCGCAGTTCAATCTGGTCGACGAATTCCCGCCGAGCGAGCGCGGCGAGGGCGGATACGGCTCCACCGGCACGCGCTGAGCCGCCGTTGCCGCGCCGTTGCATCGGTGAGCAGCAGGTAAAGGCCGGAACCGCCGCCGCCGGCCCGGCTCCGATGGAGGTTGACCCGTCATCGCCGCGCGCCCGGCGGCGTTGATGACAGGCAAGGTGAATTGCGGGCCGCATGCCCGCGCGTGGAGTTGAACATCATGTCCAGGCTGACCCGTCCTCTTTCCGTTGCCGCCGCCGTGGTGGCGGCCTCCCTGCTGGCCACCGCCTGCGTGGCGCCGGCGCCCTACTACTACCCGGCCTACCACCCGGGCTATGCGCAGCCGTACCCGGCCGCCGGCGCCTATCCGGCTCAGGTGGCGCCCACCGGCTACGTCGAGTACGGGCAGGTGGCGAACATCGAGGTGGTGCAGGGTCGCACCGCCGGCTACGGCCCCACCGGCGGGGGCGCCATCGCCGGCGGCCTGATCGGCGGCGTGGTGGGCAACCAGATCGGTCACGGCAGCGGCCGCGCCGCCGCCACCGCGCTGGGCCTCATCGGCGGGGCGCTGGCGGGCAACGCCATCGAGGCGCAGACCAACGCGCCGCGCGTCTACCAGAGCTACCGCATCTCGGTGCAGACGGACCACGGCGCCTACCGTGTCTTCGACGTGCCGCACCCCGGCGACCTGCGCATCGGCGACCGGGTGCGGATCGAGAACGGCCAGATCTCAAGGTACTGAGTGCCCCCAGGGCCGGGCTGCGCCCAGCCCGCCCCCCGTGGGGGGCAAGAAAACTTGGGGCGGCCCGGCGTTTTCTTGAGAGCCGCCCGGCAGCCGGCGGCTCAGTGCAGTTGCCGGCCGCCCGGCGCCATCGGCTCGACGCGGAAGAAGCCGGTGCCGGCGGTGCCGCGGCCGATCTCCTCTTCCGTCGCCTCGCGCACCGAGCGCACGGTGAGCGACAGGCGCAGGGCGATGCCGGCCAGCGGGTGGTTGCCGTCCAGCACCAGGTGGTCCGGGTAGATCTCGGCCACGGTGTACAGGCCCTGTTTCGGGATCCCGGCGCTCACGCCCTGCGGCAGCGCGGCGCCGTCGAATGTCATGCCTTCCTCCACCTCGGCCGGGAAGAGGGCGCGCGGCTCCAGGAAGAGCAACTGGTCGTCGAAGTCGCCGAAGGCCTGCTCGGGCTCCAGGTGCAGCGAGACCACGTCGCCCGCCTTGTGGCCCTGCAGGGCCTGCTCGATGGCGTCGAAGAGGTCGTTGCCGCCGACCAGGAATTCCACCGGCTCGTCGAGCACGTCGAGCGTGTCGCCCAGGGTGTCCTTGAGCGTCCAGGTCAGGCCGACCACGCATTGGGGGGTGATGTCCATGGACGAGAATTCTCCCACCATGGACATCACACGACCGCTGCCGCTGCTGGGCGGCCTGAGCCCCGAGCGCTTCATGCGCCGCCACTGGCAGAAGAAGCCCCTGCTGGTGCGCGGCGCCATGCCCGGCGTGCTGCCGCCGGTGCCGCGCGCGCGGCTGTTCGACCTGGCGGCCGCCGAGGACGTCGAGTCCCGCCTAGTGCAGCACGACGCGAAGCGCGGCTGGCAGTTGCGCCACGGGCCGTTCGCGCGGCGCGCGCTGCCGCCGCTCTCGCGCCCCGGGTGGACGCTGCTGGTGCAGGGCGTCGACCTGCACGACGAGGCGGCCCATGCGCTGCTGGCGCCGTTCGCCTTCCTGCCCGCGGCCCGGCTCGACGACGTGATGATCAGCTACGCCAGCGACGGCGGCGGCGTCGGCCCGCACTTCGACAGCTACGACGTGTTCCTGCTGCAGGTGAGCGGCCGGCGGCGCTGGTCGTGGGGGCGGCAGAAGGATCTCGCGCTGCGTCCCGGCCTGCCGCTGAAGGTCCTGGAGCACTTCGAGCCCGAGGACACGCAGGTGCTGCAGCCCGGCGACATGCTCTACCTGCCGCCGCGCTACGCGCACGACGGCGTGGCCGTGGGCGGCGACTGCATGACTTGCTCCATCGGCCTGCGCGCCGCGACCGATGCCGAACTGGCCGCCGACCTGCTGGTGCGCCTGGCCGATGCCGCCGGCGACGAGGCGGACGCCGGGCGCCGCTACGCCGACCCCGCGCAGGCGGCTGTGGAGGCCACCGGCGCCGTGCCCGAGGCGCTGCAGCGCTTCGCGCGCGATGCCGTGCGCCGCCTGCTCGCCGCCGATGCGGACATCGACCGCGCGCTGGGCGAGTCCCTCACCGAGCCGAAGCCGAACGTCTGGTTCGAGGGCGCGGCCGCGCCGGCGCCGCTGCGCGGCGTGCGGCTGGACAGGCGCACCCGCATGCTCCACGATGCGCGCCACGTCTTCATCAACGGCGAGAGTTTCCGCGCCGCCGGCCGCGACGCGCGGCTGATGCGGCAGCTGGCCGACCGGCGCCGCCTCGGCGCCGCGGAACTGCGTCTGGCCAGCGAGGAGGCGAAGGCGCTGTTGGCGGACTGGTGCGAAGCGGGGTGGCTGCATGGCGAATGACAACGACGTCAACAACGATGGCACGGCACTGCCCGAGGGCGCCTTCGACGGCCCGGCCGAGTTCGGCGCCCATGTCCGCACGGCCCTGGCGGCCGCGGCCGGGCAGGGCTGGACCGAGATCGTCCTGAGCGACCCCGACTTCGCCGACTGGCCGCTGGGCGAACGTGCGGTCGTCGACGCCCTGCAGGCCTGGGCCGCCTCCGGCCGCAGCCTGAAGATGCTGGCGCACCGCTTCGACGTCTTCGAGCGCCACCATGCGCGCTTCGTGCACTGGCGCCGCATGTGGGACCACATCGTGCAGTGCCGTGCACTGCCGCAATGGAGCGCGGGCGACGTGCCCAGCGCGATCTGGACCCCGTCCTGGTCCCTGCGGCGCATCGACTCCGAGCGCAGCCGCGGCGTGTGCGGCGCTTCGGCCGCCGACCGCGTCGCCTTGCGGCAGCGCCTCGACGAGGGTTTTCAGGCGGGGCGGCCTGGGTTCCCGGCCTCGGTGCTGGGGCTGTAGGTCAGACGTCCAGCCACGGGCTGCCACCGGCGGCATCCGCGGTGAGCATCTCTTCCTCGCGGGCGCCCAGCGCCTCGGCCAGCGCATGGCGCACGATCTCCGGGCGGTTGTTCTGCTCGCTCAGGTGCGCGGCCAGCAGGTGCTTCAGGCCGGCGTGGTGCACTGCCTGCGCGATGGCGGCCGCGGCGCCGTTCGACAGGTGGCCGAAGTTGCCGCCCACCCGCCGCTTGAGGAAGGGCGGGTAGCTCGAGCGGGCCAGCAGGTCCGGGTCGTGGTTGCACTCCAGCACCAGCGCGTTCAGGTCCGCCAGGCGCGTCATCACGTAGGGGCTGGCGTGGCCCAGGTCGGTCAGCACGCCCAGCGTGCGGGCGCCGTCGGAGCAGCGTAGCTGCAGCGGCTCGCGCGCGTCGTGCGGCACGGTGAAGGGCATCAGCTCCAGCGCGCCGCCGACGTCGATGGGCTGCCCGTCCCGGGCGAAGTGCAGGCGCCCCGCGTAGTCCGGCGCGCCGGTGGCCAGCCAGGTGCCCTCGCTCATCCACACCGCCACGCCGTGGCGCTGCGAGAGCAGGTGCGCGCAGCCGATGTGGTCGCTGTGCTCGTGGGTGATGAAGACGGCGTCGAGCTGGGACGGCGCCAGCGACTCGCGCGCCAGCCGCGCCTCGAGCTGGCGCAGGTTGAAACCGCAGTCGATCAGCAGGCGCGAGGTGCGCGCGCCGCTGCGCGCCTCCACCAGCAGGGCGTTGCCGGTGCTGCCGCTGCCCAGGCTGCGGAAGCGCAGCATCCTGTTCAGCCGCAGGCCGCGGCGAATTGCACCGCCATGGCAGGTTTCATCATGGCGTGCGCCTTGCCGCGGCGAGCGCAGCGAAGCCCTCGCGGGAGCACCCGCGGAACCGGCTCTGCCGGGCCGCCGGGTGCGTCCCTTGAGGGGGATTCGAGCACACGAAGTGAGCGAGAAACGGGGTGGTCTATTTCAAGTCGTCCGCGATGACTTGGACGATGCGCTGCGCGTTGTTGGAGGACTCGGGCGCGCCGGCCTCGTTGAGCACCGACACCGTGCTCGTCTCGCCCTGGCTCTTGACCAGGATGCGGTACTTCATCGGCTTCTCGGCGCTGCTGCTGGAGCGGCTGAAGAGCTTGCCGAAGAAGCCCGGCTCCTTGCGGTCGGCGTTGGGCGTCACGTAGCGCACGAAGTAGATGCCGGCGCTGCGGTCGCGGTCCTCGACGGTGAAGCCGGTGCGGTCCAGCGCCAGGCCGACGCGGCGCCATGCGCGGTCGAAGCCGTCGCGCACCTGCACCACCGGCCGGCCGTCCACCGTGGCGACGGTGGCCGAGCGGGCGGCGGGCGCCGCGCCGACGGACGCCGCCTGCTGCCTGGACTGCTCCTGCGAGACGCCGAGCTGGACCATCAGGCGGCGCAGGAACTCGGTCTCCAGCTCCGGATCGACGGGGCGCGGCTGCCACATGGTCTGGTCCTGCTGGCGGCTGGTGTAGACCTCGACCATGCCGCGGTGGCTGATGTAGATCTCGGTGCCGTTGGGCGTGCGCTCCATGCGGGTGCGGAAGCGGTCCAGCTCGCCGGTCGAGTAGACCGAGTCGATCAGCTTGCCCAGCGTGGCGCGCAGCACGTCCTGCGGCAGCTTGGCACGGTTCTCGGCCCAGTCGGTTTCCATGATGCCGAGGTTGCGCTGCTCCATCGACAGCAGGAAGCCGCTTTCCATCCAGAAGTCGCGGACCTTGTCCCACAGCTGCTCGGGCGTCTGGTTGCTCACCACGATCCAGCGCTCGTTGCCGGCGCGCTCCATGCGCACGTCGCCGATGCTGCTGACGGCGGTGGGGATGCCCGGCGCATTGGCACGGCCGGCCTCGTAGGCGTTGGCCGAGACGGCGCCGCCCGGGATGGCGTAGCGGTTCTCGCGCGAGAGCTGGGTCAGGTCCGGCGGCACCTCCAGCGAGGGCGCCTTGCCGGCGCTCTTGTAGTCGATCTTGTCGGACTCCAGCACGGAGCAGGCGGCCAGGCTGGCGGCCAGCGCCAGCAGGGCGAATCGCTTGAGGGTGTTCACTCGTTGTCTTCCTTCGGCGGATGAATGCTTGTCGGGGGAGGGCGGGCGGAGCCGCCGTCTTGGAGTGCGCCGGCACCCGAAGGTGCCGTGCGCGAAAGAAAAGTTCGTCCTCAGCCTTCGAGCAGCCCGCAGGCTCGCAGCGCCGCCTCGACTGCCGGCCGATGGGGCTCGGACAGCTCGGTCATCGGCAGCCGCAGGGCGCCGCCCATGCGGCCCATGCGCGCCAGCGCCCACTTGACGGGGATCGGGTTGGGCTCGACGAACAGGCTGCGGTGCAGCGGCATCAGCTCGAACTGCAGGCGCATCGCGGTGCGCGCGTCGCCGGCGATGGCGGCCACGCACAGCTCGTGCATCTTGCGCGGCGCCACGTTGGCCGTGACGCTGATGTTGCCCTGGCCGCCGCACAGCATGAGCGCCACCGCGGTCGGGTCGTCGCCCGAATAGACGGCGAATTCCTTCGGCACCTCGCGGATCAGCCACTGCGCGCGCTCGATGTTGCCGGTGGCCTCCTTGATGCCGACGATGCC
>JBIQKU010000210.1:0-5728 GCA_044506225.1 Rubrivivax sp.
CCCGCGGCGGCCAAGCGCGCCTTCGACGCGATGATGCAGATGCGCAAGATCGACATCGCGACGATCGAGGCGGCGCGGCGCGGTTGAGCGGCAACGGCCGAGTCGCCCGCCACGACGGCCTGACCCGCCCGCGGACGCGGATTTCGTTACGGCACCCCCTGCGCGATCCCGCAGGATGCGGGTTCGGGCCGCGGGCATCGGCTTGCCGGCGGCATCCACGGGTTTGCATGCGGTGTGCAACGACACGAGGTGACCATGGCTCCATCCAACAATTCTTCGAAGCTGCGGGAAGTGCCCCGCGAACAGCCGGACAGCGCCGGCGCGCCGGTGGTGCGCGCGATCGACGTCGGCTTCGGCCTGGTGAAGTTCAGCCTGCCGGGCGAAGGTGGCGTGCGCTTCTCGTCGTTCCCGTCCATGGCGATCCCGGCCGATGTGAGCGCGGTGCGCAGCCTGAGCACACGCCGGCGCGACACCTTCGATGTGCCGGTGGGCGGCGCGCAGTACGAGGTGGGCCGCGACGTGGGCCTGGCCCAGGCCGGCGGCAGCTTCGGGCGCGACGTGACCGACGAGTTCTACAAGGGTGCGATCTACGAGGCTCTCACCAAGGGTGCGCTGCGCTACATGGCCGAAGCCGGCGACAGCGCGGTGGACGTGCTGGTGCTGGGCCTGCCGGTGAACCAGTACAACGACGCCAAGCGCCGCGATCACCTGCGCCAGACCTACGAAGGCCGGCTCGAGCTCGGCGACGGCAAGACCATCGAGGTGCGCAAGGTGGTGGTGCAGGCGCAGCCCATGGGTGGTTACGCCGCGCTGGAGGACCATTTCGATGCGCTCAATCAGGTGATCCAGAGCACCGACGGCGCCTTGAAGCCGCTGGGCTCCATCGACGAACTCGACGACCTCGCCGTGCTGCTGGTCGACCCGGGCGAGCACACGCTGGACTGGCTGCTCATCCAGCAGGGCAGCATCAATGCGCGTGCGAGCGGTGCGGCGTCGGACGCGGGTCGGCATCGCGTGATCCGCGCGGTGCAGGAGTCGCTGGGCGCCGACATCGGCCGCCCGCTCGGCCCGGCGGTGGCACCGCGCATCAACGAGGCGCTGCGCCAGGAGCAGCCGGTCAAGCTGAGCGGCGTGGCGCACGAACTCGGCAAGTACGAGCCGCAGATCATGAGCGTGGTCGAGGATTCGCTCAACCGCATGATCGACGGCCTGCGCGATGCGCACGAGATCATCGACCTCATCGTGCTGGTCGGCGGTCACCCGGGGCGCTACCGCGACGTGCTGAGCCGGCGCTTCCCGGCGATTCCGGTGTTCGTCGTGCCGGAGGCGATGTCGGCCAACGTGCGCGGCTTCCAGATGATCGGCGAGGCCATGGCCGAATCGGCTCAGTGATCGGCCCCGTGCCCCGCGTTCGCAGGCTTCGCGCGAAGCGGCCATGGCGGTGATCCGGCTGGCGCTGGAGATCGACGAGGCGGTGTACCCCGAGCTGCACGCCGCCCTGTCGGCCATCGAGCGCCCGGCATCGCGCGAGGAACGGCTGCGCCAGCTCGCTGCCACCGGCCTGGTGTGGGAAGCGGTGCGCATGCGCGGGCCCGCGGTGCTGCCGCCGGAGCCCGCCCCGGCCGCTTCGGCGACGGCGCCGGCGCCCGAACCGGTGATGGCCAGGCCGGTAGCGGCGAAACCGCAGCGAACGAAGCCACCGCCCGCGAAACCGCGCGCGCCCAAGCCGCAGGTGCCGGTGCTGCAGGACGTGGTCGACCTGCCCCCGTGGACGGCCCCCGTGCCCGACGAGCCGCCGGCGCCGCCGCCGCTGGAAGGCGAAGCGCGGCGCACCGGCGCGCGCTCGGCGCGGCTCAAGCGCATGCACGACCGGGGGCTGTTCAAGAACGGCTAGGGCCAGGCGCTCGTGCGGCCGCCGCGGCCGAGGCCGTGCCGCGCTGCATTGCCCGGGGAACTTCCCTCTACAGCCGGGCGGCCGCGCTGCCTACGATGGTCTGCACGGCCGGCCCTCGGCCCATACCACGCCGCCCCGCGTCGGCGCCGCCCCGGAGACCCGCATGCCTTCCTTCTTCGACGACCCCGAACAGCTCGCGCCGCCGCGTGTGCTGCTCGAGTCGCTGCCCGACGGCAGCACCGTGCTGCGCTCGCCCGAGCCGCTGGGCCCCTACGACCGCTGCGTGGGCGAATGGGTGGAGCGCTGGGCGCGCGAGACGCCCGACGTGCTGGCGCTCGCCGAGCGGGATGCCGCGGGCGACTGGCGGCGCGTGCGCTGGGGCGAGCTGCGCGCGCAGATCGGCGCCGTGGCGCAGGCGCTGCTCGACATGGACCTGCCGCGCGACCAGCCCATCGTCATCCTCTCGGACAACGCGGTCGACCATGCGCTGCTGGCGCTCGCGGCCATGCACATCGGCCGCGTGCCCTGCGCGGTGTCGGGCGCGTATTCGCGCATGACACGCGACTACACCAAGCTCGGCGGCATCCTGCGCGCCTTGCGCCCGGCGCTGGTGTATGCGGCCGATGCGGCGGTGTACGGCCCGGCGATCGCCGCCTGCGACGTGCGGGTGCCGCTGGTCTTCAGCCACGGCGCGGCGACGGTGCCGGGCGCCATCGACTTCGCCGACATGCTGCGCACCGCCGAAGGCCCGCAGGTGAGGCGTGCCTTCGAGGCCATCAGCCCAGACGACCACGCCAAGTACCTGCTGACCTCGGGCTCCACCGGCAACCCCAAGGTGGTGATCAACACCCACCGCATGCTGTGCGCCAACCAGCAGATGATGGCCCAGGTGTGGCGCTTTCTCGCGCACGAGAAGCCGGTGCTGCTGGACTGGCTGCCGTGGAGCCACACCTTCGGTGGCAACCACAACGTCAATCTCGTGTTGCGCAACGGCGGCACGCTGTACATCGACGAAGGCCGCCCCGCGCCGGGGCTGATCGAGAAGACCGTGCGCAACCTGCGCGACTGCCGGCCCACCATGCACTTCAACGTGCCGCGCGGGCTGGACATGCTGATGCCGTTTCTCGAGGCCGACGACGAGCTGTCCCGCACCGTGCTCGAGCGCCTGCGCCTGGTGTTCTACGCCGGCGCCGCACTCCCGCAGGCGAGCTGGGAGCGCATCCAGGCGCTGACCACCCGTGTGCGTGGCGAGCCGCTGTGGCTCACCACCTCCTGGGGTGCGACCGAGACCTCGCCCGCGGTGACGAGCGCCCACTGGGAGCTGGAACGCGCCGGCTGCCTGGGCCTGCCGCTGCCCGGCATGGAGCTCAAGCTCGTGCCCAACGGCGCCAAGCTCGAGCTGCGGGTGCGTGGCGTGTCGGTGTTTCCGGGCTACCGGGATGCGCCAGAGCTCACCGCGCAGGCCTTCGACGAGGACGGCTTCTATCGCATCGGCGATGCCGGCCGCTGGATCGACGAGGCGGCGCCGGAGAAGGGCGTGGCCTTCGACGGGCGCGTGGCGGAGGACTTCAAGCTCAGCACCGGCACCTGGGTCTCCGTCGGCACCTTGCGCGTGAACCTGGTGTCGGCGCTCGCACAGATCGCCCAGGATGCGGTGATCACCGGGCACGACGGCGACGAGGTCGGCGCGCTGGTCTTCCTCGCGCCGGCGGCCGCGCAGATGCCGCGGCAGGCGCTCATCGACAAGGTGCGCACCGCGTTGCTGGAGCTGCGTGCGGCGGGCGGCGGTTCATCTTCGTGCCCGACGCGCGTGCTGCTGCTCACCGAGCCGCCGAGCGTCGATGCGGGCGAGATCACCGACAAGGGTTACGTCAACCAGCGTGCGGTGCTGACGCGCCGCGCGGCGGAGGTGGCCTTGCTGCATTCGGATGTGGCGGATGAGCGCGTGATTCGCATCGATGCAGCCCGCTTGCCCTGAGCTTCCACACTCACCCGTTCGCACTGAGCCTCCACACCCACCCGTTCGCCCTGAGCCTGTCGAAGGGCTCGACCGCGCTAAGCCGCACGGGCTTTGGTGAGGCTCAGGTCGTCAGACCTCGATCGGCGGCTGCGGCGGGCGCTTGGCCGCGGCCTTCTTGCGCACCTCGGTCACCGTCTCGCCGCCCAGGCCCCAGTTGTCGGTGTCGACCTCGTCGATGATGACGAAAGTGGTCGCCGGGTTCTTGCCCAGCACGCGCACCAGCAGCTCGGTTGCGCCCTGGATGAGCTGGGCCTTCTGCTCGGCGGTGGCGCCTTCACGGGTGATGCGGATGTTGACGAAGGGCATGGCGGTTCCTCGCTGGCCGTGGATGGATGAAACAAGCGCCTGCGAGTGTGCCCTGGGTGCCGAACGCCTGCAGCGTGTTCAGGACGGCATGGCCGAGTGCGCCGCGTCGTCGCCCGCCGCCGTCGGCGCCCGGGTGCGTGTGCGCAGCAGCGCCCCGCCCAGCAGACCGGCGGCAGCCGCGAACACGGCGCCCAGGCCGAAGGCCAGCCGGTAGCCGCCGTTGAGCGCGGCCAGGTCGCTTGCACCCGAACCCGCGAGCTGCGTGCTGTGCGCCGCCGCCAGGCTGGCCAGCACCGCCAGGCCCAGCGCGCCGCCCATCATGAACGAGGTATTGACCACGCCCGAGGCCAGCCCCGAATCGGCCGGGTCCACGTCGCTCATCGCACCCAGCAGCAGCGGGTTGAACGCGATGCCGGCGCCCAGGCCGAGCAGCAGCATGCCGGGCAGCACGTCGATGACGAACCGGCCCTCCACCGGCGCGCGCGCGAACAGCGCCAGGCCCAGCGCACCGGTCAGCAGCCCGGCAGCCAGCGGCAGGCGGATGCCCAGGCGCATCACCAGCCAGGCCGAGATGCCCAGCGAACACGCCGCCATCACGATGTTGCCGGGCAGAAAGGCCAGGCCCACCTGCATCGGGCTGTAGCCGAGCACGAGCTGCATGTACAGCGCCGAGATGAAGAACCAGGCGAACATCGCCGCCGCCCACAGCACGCCCACCACGTTCGCGACCGCCACGTTTCGCAGCCGCAGCAGGCCGAGCGGCATGAGCGGCGCGGCCACGCGCGACTCGATGACGAAGAACAGCGCCAGCAGCGCTGCCGCGGCGCCGAGCAGCGCGAGCGTCTGCAGAGACGTCCAGCCGGCCTCGTTGCCGTTGACGATGGCGTAGACCGCGAGCATCAGTGCGCCGGTCACCGTCACCGCACCGGCGAGATCGAGCCGCGCACCCTGCGCCTGGCCGCGCATGCGCGGCAACAGCGCGGCCGACAGGGCATACACCGCCGCGCCGATGGGCAGGTTGACGAGGAAGATCCAATGCCAGTTCAGCGCGTCGGTGAGCAGCCCGCCCAGCAGCACGCCGATGCTGCCGCCGCCGGCGCATACGAAGCCGTACACGCCCATCGCCTTGGCGCGCTCGCCCGGCTCGGTGAACAGATTCATGATGAGCGACAGCGCCACCGCCGACACCACCGCCCCCGCCAGCCCCTGCACCGCGCGCGCGGCGACCAGCACGGCCTGCGTCTGCGCGATGCCGCAGGCCAGCGAGGCCAGCGTGAACAGCGTGATGCCCAGCAGGAAGAGCCGGCGCGCCCCGTAGAGATCGCCGAGCCGACCGGCCAGCAGCAGAAAGCCGCCGAAGGTGAGCATGTAGGCGTTGATCACCCACACCAGGGAGGTCTCGGAAAAGCCCAGGTCGCTGCGGATGGAGGGCAGGGCGACGTTCACGATGGTCGTGTCGAGCACGATCATCAGCACGCCCAGGCACAGCACGATGAGTGCCCACCAGC
>JBIQKU010000211.1:0-3099 GCA_044506225.1 Rubrivivax sp.
GTCGGCTTGAACGGCATGGTGATGCCGAACTCGGGCAGCTCGTAGGCGAGCGGCGGGCCGTCTTGGTCGAGCCGGTGCACCGTGTCCGGGCCCTTGGGCTGCAGCCACCATTGCACCTGGTGCATCTCGGCGAAGGCGCGCAGGCGCTGCAGGTCGAGCGTACTCAGCGGCTCGAGATGCCGCAGCACCAACGCGGTCACCCGCGAACCGATGGCGAGTTCGATCTGCGGCAGGCGGTCCCGCTGGTCCATGCCGGCCACGAGCTCCGACAGCCGCGGCAGCAGCGCGCTCACGTGTGCGGGCAGCACTTCGCAGCTGTCCATGTCGGCGACATAGCTGGACTTGCGCTCGTGAAAGCCCACCAGCACCTTGCCCTTCTTGGCCACATGCCGCACCGACAGCCGCGCGCGATAGCGGTAGCGCCAAGCCGGTCCCTCGATCGGGCGCAGCACGCGCTCGGGCCTCACCTTGCCGAGATGCCACAGCGCGTCTTCCAGCGCACGCTGCTTGGTGGCGATCTGCGCCGGCACCTGCAGGTGTTGCAGCTTGCAGCCGCCGCATACGCCGAAGTGAGGGCAGCGCGGGGTCACGCGCTGGGCGCTCTCGCGGCGCAGCGCCGTCATGGTCGCCTGCTCCCAGTTGTTCTTGCGCCGGTGCACCTGCACCTGCACCTCTTCGCCGGGCAAGGCGCCTTCGATGAACACCACCTTGCCTTCGGCGTTGTGGGCCACGCCCTGCCCGTCGAGATCCAGCGACTCGACCTTCAGCCATTCATGGGTTGCCGTCATGCGCGAATTATCCCGACAGCCTCATGAGCGCGCCGATACTCGGTGCCACCGCCCGGCTCACACGATGCCCACGATCCCACCGCTGCCGCCGCTCGGCGCCTCGCGCCGGGTGATTCTTTTTTCGGGCCACCGCATCGACGCGCCCGCTCGCGCCACGCCGCGCTTTCCGGCGGCGATGGAAGGCGCGCCCGCCACTGCCATCGACCGCGCCCTGGCCGAACTGGCGGCCGGCGCCGATGATCTCGCGCTCACCCAGGGCGCGGCCGGTGGCGACATACTTTTCGCCGAAAGCTGCCAGCGCCGCGGCCTGCGGCTGGTGCTGATGCAGCCGCTGCCCGAGGCGCAGTTCATCGAGGCTTCGGTCGCGTCGTCGATCGACGGCCAACGCTGGGTCGCGCGCTACGCCGCGGTGGCGGCGCACGCGCACGGCAGGCCACGGACGCTGCCGCAGCATGCTGGAGAGCCGGCCGGCGACGTCTACATGCGCTGCAACCAGTGGATGCTGGACACCGCCTTGTCGCTCCATGCCGCGCGGCTGCATCTGCTCTGCCTCTGGGACGGTGCCGAAGGCGACGGCCCCGGCGGCACGGCGCACATGGTGCAGGTCGTGACGCGCCACGGTGGCGCGGTCACCTGGCTGGACACCCGCCGGCTCGGTGCGGGCGCGCCTCGCTAAGAACCTCGCTAGAAGATCGAATCCCGATCGACGCCGTTGCGCAGCATGCGCCGGCGCAGCTTGACCAGGGCTTCCTGCTGGATCTGCCGGATACGTTCCCGCGTGAGGTTCAGTCGCTCGGCCAGCACCTCGAGCGTCTCCGGCTCGCGGTCCCGCAGGCCGTAGCGCCCGGCCAGCACCTCGCGTTCGCGCTCGTTCAGCTCGTTCAAGCCGTGGTCGAGCAGGCGCTCGACCTCGCTGTTCAGGGCGAAAGCCATGGGGTCGTTGGCACCGTCGTCGGCCACGCTGTCGATGAGTGCGTCGGAGTGTCCATCCGGCTGGCTGCGGTCCAGCGGCGCGTCCAGCGAGGTGGGCTGCTCGGCATAGCGCAGCAGATTGCTCACCTCCTGCACCGGCCGACCGACGACGGCGGCCACGTCTTCCACGCGCGGCTGCGCATCGTCGCCGCCCGAGGCGCGCAGCGTGGCCTCCAGCATGCGCCGCGCCTTGAGCACCTGGTTGAGCTCGCGCACCACATGCACCGGCAGCCGTACCAGCCGGGCCTGGTGCATGATCGCGCGCTCGATCGACTGGCGAATCCACCAGGACGAATAGGTGGAGAAGCGAAAACCACGCTCGGGCTCGAACTTGCCGATGGAGTGCATCAGCCCGAGGTTGCCTTCTTCGATGAGGTCGGCCATCGGCAGACCGCGGCCGATGTAGTTCTTGGCGATGCTCACGACGAGGCGCAGGTTGTGCTCGATCATCGCCTGGCGGGCCGCCGGGTCGCCGGCGCGCGCACGCATCGCGGTGTCGAACTCCTGTTGCGGCGTGAGCAGTTCGGCGCGGCGGATGTCGCGCAGGTAGATCTGCAGCGTGTTGCCCGCCTCGGTGTCGGCGGCGCTTGCGGCCGGGTCGAGCGGGCCCGGCGCCATGAGCGCGGATTCGGCCATCGCCGCGTGCTGCGGCTCCCCGGCTCCGTGCGGCGGGCCGGATGGCCTGTTCATTCCGTGGCGCCGCCTGTTCATCGCTACTGCTCGATTCAGGGCGGCCCGTGCATCAGCGAGGCGGCAGCAGCTTCGCCGGGTCGATCGGCTTGCCGAGGCGCCGGATCTCGAAGTGCAGCTGCACCCGCTCCGCGTCGCTCGCGCCCATCTCGGCGATCTTCTGTCCGCGGCGCACCGCCTGGTCCTCCTTGACCAGCAAGGTCTGGTTGTGCGCGTAGGCGGTGAGATAGGTGTTGTTGTGCTTGAGGATCACCAGATTGCCGTAGCCGCGCAGGCCGGAGCCCGCATAGACGACCCGCCCGTCCGCCGCCGCCAGCACCGGGTCACCCGCGCGACCGGTGATGGCGAGACCCTTGCTGCGGCCCTCGTCGAAGGCGACCGCCACCGGCCCGCTCGCGGGCCAGGCCCAGTCGACATCGTCGTCGCCGTCACGCGGCGGCGGCGGCACCGGGGGCGATGGCGCGGGGCCGGCTGGCTGCGGCGCCGACGCCTGGGGCGCCGAAGCGGCGGGCGGCGCGGTGCGCGCGGCGTCCAGCGGGCGCGTCTCGACCTTGGCCTGCGCGACGGCACGCGGGCCGGCACTGCCGGGGTCGACGCCCGGCGCCACCACGCGCAGCGTCTGGCCGACCTCGATCACGTTCGGGTTGTC
>JBIQKU010000211.1:3109-5669 GCA_044506225.1 Rubrivivax sp.
CCACTTGACCAGGTCTTTCCAGTTCTGGCCGTTCTCGAGCCCGATGCGGATCAGCGTGTCGCCCTGCTTGACGGTGTAGTAGCCGGGCTTGCCGGCGTTCTCGGCGCCGGGCAGCGGCGCCTGCGCCTCCGCCGTGGCGGACGCTGCAGAACCGCTTGCGCTGGAGGAGGAGCCGGCGCTCGCGCGAGACGCCGTGCGGTCTTCGACGGGGGCACGATGGTTGGGGCTGCTGCAGGCACCGAGCACCACCGCGACAAGCAGCGCGCCGCACACAGGCAGCGCACGCAGGCGTGCATCGATTGGTCTATTCAGCATTGCACGTATCACTGGCATCCTTATCGAACGAGGCCGGATTTTAGGGGGACGAACTGCACGGCCTCGTGCAGGGAACGGTGGCAGCCGCGCTCGTCGCGCTCCACCACGGCAAGCACCTGGCGCGAGCCGCCGTCATGCACCGGCGCGACCAGCCGGCCGCCGACGGCCAGTTGCTCGAGCCATGCCGGCGGGATCTCCTCGCCGCCGGCGGCGGCGATGATGCTGTCGTAGGGCGCGTTGGGCGGATGGCCAATCATTCCGTCGCCGTAGATGAGCCGCACGTTCGGCAGCCGCAGCGGCATCAGCAACTCGCGCGCCTTGTCGTGCAGCGCCTTGACGCGCTCGACGGACATGACCTGGCGCGACAGCCGCGACAGCACGGCTGCCTGATAGCCGCAGCCGGTGCCGATCTCAAGCGTGCGCCCGAGCGTCGCGCCGGCCCGGGCGTTTCGGCCGTGCATCAGCAACTCGATCATGCGGCCGACGACCGAGGGCTTGGAGATGGTCTGCCCATGGCCTATGGGCAGGCTGGTGTCTTCATAGGCCTGGGTGACCAGCGCCGCATCGACGAAACGATGGCGTGGCACCTCGCTCAGCGCGTCCAGCACCTGCGCATGTGCAAGGCCCGCGGCGCGCAGGCGCTCGACCATGCGCCGACGCACGCCATCCGAGTCGAGGCCGAGGCCGGTGGGGCTCGAGCGCCGAGCCGAGGTGTCCGCCGCATGCTGCAGCGGCCCCTGCGGGCGCAACACAGCGGGCGCACCGATGGCCGCAGCGATGGCAGTCGGGCGTGCGGTCACCGGGGCGGATGTGCCGGGCGCCGGCTTGAGCAGCGTCTTGGGCGGGGCGACCATGCGCTCGAGCCGCAAGGGGAACTTCGGCCCGCTCGGGGGCGCGTCGCTCACTGTCGCGTCCTCCGCGGGCCGGGCCGCCATGCGCGAACGCTCATGACGGTGTGCCGCCCGCGAGCCAGTCGCGCCAGTCGGGCAGGCCGGCGTGGTCGGTGAGGTCGACCTGCAACGGCGTGATGGACACCCGCCCGCTGGCGGTGGCGTGGAAGTCGGTGCCTTCGCCGCCCTCGCGCGCATGGCCCGAGGGGCCGATCCAGTACATCGTCTCGCCGCGCGGGCTGGTCTGGCGGATCAGCGCCTCGCTCGAATGCCGGCGGCCCAGCCGGGTGATCAGGCGCGGAACGGTGTCGGCATCAGGCCGGTTGGGGATGTTGACGTTGAGCAGAAACGGGCTGCGCGAGGGCGGCAGGGCGAGCACGTGCTCGATGATGCTGCGTGCCAGCCGCGAGGCGGCCTCCAGCTCGGCCCAGCCCTTTTCCACCTGCGAGAACGCGATCGCCGGAATGCCGAACAGATAGCCTTCCATGGCTGCGGCGACCGTGCCGGAATACAGCGTGTCGTCGCCCATGTTCGCGCCCTGGTTGATGCCGGACACCACGAGGTCGGGGCGCTTGTCGAGCAGCCCGGTAAGCGCAATGTGCACGCAGTCCGAGGGCGTGCCGTTGATGTAGCGGATCCCGTTGGCGGCGGTGAAGATGGACAGCGGCCGGTTCAGCGTCAGCGAGTTCGAGGTACCGCTCGCGTTCTGCTCCGGCGCGACCACGTCCAGTTCGCCGAGGCCCTCGCAGGCACGCACCAGAGCGGCCAGCCCCGGTGCCAGGTAGCCGTCGTCGTTGGCGACAAGAATTCTCATGCGGCGATTGTAGGTAGGCCCTTTCGTGCGGCCGTGCGCAGCGGATCCCTTCCGGCGCCGTGCACGGCGGCGTCGAGGGTGCGGCCCGTCGCGCTTCGTGTCGGCTCTCCAATCGTTACCGAGGCGCCCCGCACGGCTGCTAAAGTGCCGCTCTTTGCCGCAGGTGCTGACACCATGGCCGTGAAGGTTCTGATCGTCGAAGACAACCCGGTCGCACGCAGCTTCCTGTGCCGCGTGGTCCGCGAAAGCTTCAGCGACACGATCATCATCACCGAGGCAGGCGACCTCGAGACTGCGCGTCGCCACGTGGCCTCCGCGGGCGACCCGGCCACCATCGATCCCGCCGACACGTTCAAGCTCGTACTGGTCGACCTCGAGTTGCCCGACGGCAACGGCATGGAGCTGCTGGCCGAACTGGCGCGCTACCCGGCCACCAAGATCGTCACCACGCTGTACTCCGATGACGACCATCTCTTTCCCGCCCTCCAGTGCGGTGCCGACGGCTACCTGCTCAAGGAAGACCGCTTCGAGGTGCTGGTCG
>JBIQKU010000212.1:0-5580 GCA_044506225.1 Rubrivivax sp.
ATGGCGCGGATGTAGCCCGGGTAGTCCGGCGGCGTGAGCGCAGGCAGGAAGGTGAGGTTCACGCCGAAGGGCTTGTCCGTCATCTCGCGGCAGCGGCGGATCTCCTCGGCCAGCCGCTCGGGCGTGCGCTGCGTGAGCGCGGTGATGATGCCCAACCCGCCGGCGTTGGACACCGCCGCGGCCAGTTCGGCAAAGCCGACATAGTGCATGCCGCCCTGGATGATGGGGTGTTCGATGCCGAAGAGTTCGGTGATGCGGGTCTTCATCGGGTTCGCTCCTGCAGAGGGGTCAGCGCACGGCGCCACATGGCCTGGCGCCGTGGCATTCTGACCGCCTCGTGCAGGGCGTGCAGGGCGCCGTGCTCAGAAGCTGAGCGTGGACGCGCCGGCCTTGATCCGCTCGTGCATGGCGCTCGCCCCGACCACGGCCACGCCCTCGATGAAATCCTCCTGCACATAGCCGCGCGACTTCACGCACGGCGGGCAGGCCCACACCGTGCCGCCGCGCGCGATGAAGTCCTCCATCAGCGTCTTCAGCGGATCCAGCGGCGAGACCTGGGTCATCTCGACGCTGCGGCGGCGCACGAGGTCGACCGCTGCACTGGTGAGAAAGGCATAGACCTTCATTCCGGCGGTGATGCCACCGCAGGCAATGGTGAAGGCGACCGACGACAACTCGTGGTCGGCGCCGCGCGTCATCAGCACGACGAGTTCTTTTTGCTCTTGCGACATGGAAAACTCCTGTTCTTGCGTTGACCGGGAAGTGGGCAGCGGTGATGCTGCGGGAGGCTGCCGGCCGCGTCCTGCCCGGTCGTCCTGACTTGTTGACCGGAACGCCGCGGCGGCCCGCCGGCATCCACGGAGGTGGCGATGGATGTGTTGTCCGATGTGCTTCGCATGATCCGGCTGCACGGTGCGCTGTTCCTGCACGCCTCGTTCGGCGAGCCGTGGTGCGTGGAGGTGCCGCAGCGCGCTGTCATGGCGCAGTTGCTGCAGCCGGGCGCGCGGCGCCTGGCGATCTGCCACTTGGTGACCGAAGGCGGCTGCTGGGTTCGCCGCGATGCGGGGGGCCCGGTGCTGGCGCAGCAGGGCGACGTCATCGTGCTGCCGCATGGCGACGCGCACTGGCTGGGCAGCGGCCCGGCGCACGCGCCGATCGACCTCGCGCATCGCGTGGACCCGCGCGTGCCGGAGATGCGGCTCAGGCACTACGGCGGCGAAGGTGCGCGCACGGTGCTGGTGTGCGGCTGGTTCGCCTACGAAGGCAGCCTGCCCGACCCGCTCATCTCCACGCTGCCGGCGGTGTTCCGGGCCGAAGTGGCGCAACGGCCTTCGGGGCCATGGCTGGCGCAGTCCATCCGCTACGCCGTGGGCGAGGCCGCCTCGGCCCGGCCGGGTTCCAGCGCCGTGGCGGCGCGGGTCGCCGAGGCCTTGTTCGTCGAGGCGCTGCGCGCCCACATCGAGTCGCTGCCGCCCGCGCACATCGGCTGGCTGGCCGGGCTGCGGGATCCTCACATCGGTCGCTGCCTCGCGCTCATGCATGCCGAGCCGGCCCGCGCCTGGACGGTGGATGCGCTCGCCACCGCCGTGCACAGCTCGCGCAGCGCGCTGGCCGCACGCTTCGGCCTGTTGGTGGGCATGCCGCCGATGCAGTATCTCAAGCGCTGGCGCCTGGCACTGGCCGCACGGCTGCTGTGCAGCGAGGGCCGCACGCTGACACGCATCGCCGAGGACGTGGGTTATGAATCGCAGGCCGCGTTCAACCGCGCCTTCAAGCAGCACTACGGTGTGCCGCCGGGCGTGTGGCGGCGCAGCTCGCGCACGGCCGGCGATGCGCCCGCCGCGGCAGCGGGCGATCAGGCCGTGGCGCCGGCCTCCATGGCCGCGTCGTAGCGCCCTTCGCACGCCGCCGCGTTGAGCCGCGCGCGATGCAGCAGCGCCTGCTGGGCCGCGGCCACATTCGCCGCCTCGCCCTTCCAGGCCTTCAGCACCGGCTCCTGCAGCGCCCGGCCATAGGAGAAGCTGAGCCGCCATGGATGCGGGCCGGCGCGGTTCATCGCGTCGAGATGGGCCGTGGCCTGGGCGGGCGACTGGCCGCCCGAGAGAAACACGATGGCCGGCACGGCCGCCGGGACGGTGCGGCGCAGCACGCGCAGCGTCTGCGCGGCGACCTCCTCGATGCCGGCTTGCTGCGGGCAGTCCTTGCCGGCGACCACCATGTTGGGCTTGAGCAGCATGTGCTCCAGCACCACGCGGTGGCGGTGCAACGCATGGAAGACCTCGTGCAGCACGCCTTCGGTGACATCGGCGCAGCGCGACTGCGCATGCTCGCCGTCGAACAGCACCTCGGGCTCGACGATGGGCACGACGCCCATGGCCTGGCAGATGGCGGCATAACGCGCCAGCGATTCCGCGTTGGCCACGACCGCCGCGCGCCCGGGCAGGCGCTCGGAAACGTTGTAGACCGCGCGCCACTTGGCGAAGCGCGCGCCCTGCGCCTTGTAGCCCTCGAGCCGGCGCGCGAGACCATCCAGGCCCTCGGTGATCTCGTCGCCGGGCGAGCCGGCCAGCGGCAGCTTGCCGGCATCGACCTTGATGCCGGGAACGATCCCCTGGCGCGCGGCCAGCTGCGCGAGCGGCGTGCCGTCGTCTGCCTGCTGGGCGAGCGTCTCCTCGTAGAGGATGACGCCGCTCACGAACTCGCCGAGCCCCGGCGTGGCGAGCAGCAGCTGGCGGTAGGCGCGGCGGCTGTCTTCGGTGGAGGCGACGTCGATCGTCTTGAAGCGCCTGGCGATGGTGCCGCTGCTTTCGTCGGCGGCCAGCACACCGTGGGCCGGCCGGGCCAGCGCCTGCACGGTGGCGTCGAGCTCGGCGCTCAAGTCCATGGGGTCACCGGTTCTCATTCGCGTGCTCCGGAGATGTAGTGCTCCAGCTGGTCGATGATGAATCGCTGCTCGGAGATGATGTTCTTGACGAGGTCGCCGATGGAGATCAGGCCGACGAGCGTGCCCTGGTCCATCACCGGCAGGTGGCGCAGGCGGTTCTCGGTCATCAGCGCCATGCACTGTTCGCTGCTGTGCCCGGGGTGCACGAACATCACCGGCGAGGTCATGATGTCGCGCACCGGCGTGTCGTCCGGCGAGCGGCCCTGCAGCGCGACCTTGCGCGCATGGTCACGCTCGCTGACGATGCCGACGATGGCCTCGTCGTCCACCACCAGCAGCGCGCCGACGTTCTTCTCGGCCATGAGGCGCAGCACATCGATCACGGGCGCAGACGGCCCGACGGTATAGACGGCGCCGCTCGGCTTGGACCTGAGCACTTCGGCCACGCTGGTCATCGCGATTCCCCGCAGTGATGGTCTGGCAGGCCGGCAAGCGTCATGCCGCCGCGCTAGCCGAAGAACAGCAGCCGTGCGCCGAGCGTCGTGCCGGCCTCGGCCGCCATCAGACCGACCAGCACCAGCAGCGCCAGCGGTGGCAGCAGGATGGCCGTGACCAGCGACAACCGCTCCCAGGCCATGTGCATGAACACCGCGATGATGAGCCCGGCCTTGGCGAGCATGAACACGATGAGCAGCGTCCAGCGCAGCAGGCCCTGGAACTGGAAGTAGTCGACCATGTACGACAGGATGCTGAGCACGAAGAGCAGCGTCCACACCTTGAGGTACAGGCCGATGGGGTGCTGCTGCTGGCCGCCGTCGCTGTGCATGGTGTCACCTCACCACAGATAGAAGAACGCGAAGATGAACACCCACACGAGGTCGACGAAGTGCCAGTACAGGCCGACGATCTCGACGATCTCGTAGTTGCCGCGGTGCTCGTAGTGCCCGCGCAGCAGGCGCACCGCCACCACGATGAGCAGGATCACCCCGCCGGTGACATGCAGGCCGTGAAAGCCCGTGATCATGAAGAACACCGAGCCGAACTGCGCCGCACCCATCGGGTTCTCCCAGGGCCGCACGCCTTCCATGATGAGCTTGCTCCATTCGAAGGCCTGCATGCCGACGAACATCTCGCCCAGGCCCGCGGTGACGAACATCAGCGCCGCGGCGTTGACCCGGTCGCGCCGGTAGGCGCAGTTCACCGCCATGGCCATCGTGCCGCTGCTGGTGATCAGCACGAAGGTCATGATGGCGATGAGCAGCAGCGGCACGCTGGTGCCGCCCACGTGCAGGCCGAAGACGACGCTGGGATTGGGCCAGTCGGCGGTGGTCGATCCGCGCACCGTCATGTAGCCGGTGAGGAAGCTGCCGAAGACAAAGGTGTCCGACAACAGGAACACCCACATCATGGCCTTGCCCCAGGACACGCCCTTGAAGGTCTCCCGGTCGGCGGCCCAGTCGGCGGCGAGGGTCTTCAGGCCCGAGTCGGCAGCGCCCTCGCCGGGTTGGGCGTGGGGTGTGGGGAGGGGAATGGCGCTCATGGCCCGCGCCCGCAGATGAAGTCGACCACATCCTGCGTCAGCAGCCCGAAAGCGGCGAACAGCAGGGCCCACACGACGAACAGGAAATGCCAATAGCGCGCACACAGCGCGATGCGCCAATGCGCCGCCTGGCGCACCGTGACGGCCCAGCCCGCGAGCCCGCCCAGCACATGCAGGCCGTGCAGCGCGGTGAGCAGGTAGAAGAAGCTCGCCGCCGGGTTGCCCGCCAGCGCCACGCGCGCCGTCTGCAGCGCCTGCCAGGCCCACAGCTGCGACAGCACGAAGGCCGCAGCGCACGCCCCGCCGGCCAGCAGCCAGCGCCGTGCGTGCGCCGCCTCGCTGCGCCGGGCGCGTTCGAGCAGCAGGCTGCCGGCGGCCAGCAGCGCCGTGCTCAGCCACAGCTGCCACGGCATCGCGAGCGTCGTCCAGTCGCCACTGCCGTCCATGCGCATCGCATACGCAGTGAGGAACAGCGAGAACAGGCTGGTCGCGACCGCAATGAAGAACCACAGGCCGATGTCCGCGGCGCGCGCGGTGTCGGCGTCGGTGCGCGGCAGGCCGCCCCACACGGCGGTGCTCATGGCGTGGCTCCCTTGGCGGCCGGCTGGGCCGCCGCGCCGGCCTGCGGCGCCTCATACGGCTCGGGCTCCTGTCCGCCTTCTTCCGGCGGTGCGTTCTGCGGCACCACATCCTCGCGCGCACCGGGCACGCTGTAGGCATAGGCCCAGCGGTAGACCACCGGCAGCTGCTCGCCCCAGTTGCCGTGGCCGGGCGGCGTCTGCGGCGTGAACCATTCCAGCGAGGCCGCGCGCCATGGGTTGGCCGCGGCCCGCCGCCCTCGCCGTGCGCTCCACACGAGGTTGAACACGAACACCAGTTGCACCGCGGCGATGACCAGCGCCATCAGCGTGATCCAGACATTCAGCAGATGCGCCGAGGGCGGGATGAACTCATAGCCCTCGAAGCTGTGATAGCGCCGCGGCATGCCCAGTACGCCGAGGTAGTGCATCGGGAAGAAGATGAGATAGGTGCCCAGAAAGGTGACCCAGAAGTGCAGAAGGCCGAGCCGGTCGTCCAGCATGCGACCGGTGACCTTGGGATACCAGTGGTAGATGGCGCCGAACACCACCAGCAGCGGCGCCACGCCCATGACCAT
>JBIQKU010000213.1:0-5542 GCA_044506225.1 Rubrivivax sp.
CGCTTCTTCTTGTTCGGCTCAGGGTGCGGCCGTCGGGTCCGGGTGACGCCAGTAGCGCCGCGAGAGGTCGCGCTCGCAGCGCGCGTGCCGGCGCCCGCTGTCCCAGTGCACCGCGCCACAGCGCGGCGTCTGCAGCACCGTCGCCCCCTGCGCCTGCCAGCGCGCCACCACGTCGGGCGCGGGATGCCCGAAGCGGCTGCGATAGCCGGCCTGGACCACCGCGAGCGCCGGGCGCACTGCGGCGACGAAGGCGGCGGTCGATGAGGTGCGGCTGCCGTGGTGCGGCACGAGCACCACGTCGGCCTGCAGCGCGGCGCCGAACTCATCGGCCAGGGCCAGTTCCTGCAGGCGTTCGATGTCGCCGGTGAGCAGCACGGTCGCGCCGCCGTCGTTGCGGATGCGCAGCACGCAGGAGCGGGCGTTCGGCTTCATTGCCCGGGCATACGAATCGGCCGGCGGATGCAGCAGATCGAAACGAACACCGTCCCATTGCCAGCCGGCGCCCGCCATGCAGGGACGGAGCGGCACAGCCGCCGCGCGCAGTGCGTGGCCGTCTTCCAGCGAGCTGTGCAACTCGCCCACCGGCAGCGCCTGCAGCAGTGCCGCGGCGCCGCCCACGTGGTCGGCGTCGCGGTGGCTCAGCATCAGCCGGTCGATGCGCGATTCACCACGCGCGCGCAGCAAGGGCAGCAGCACACGCTGGCCGGCGTCGCTCTCGCTCGAATAGCGCGGGCCGGCGTCGTAGACGAGCAGATGCGACTGCGTGCGAACGAGCACGGCCGTGCCCTGCCCCACGTCCACCGCCAGCATCTCGAACTCACCGGGTGGCGGGCGCTGCGGTGCCGCGAGCAGCAAGGGCAGCGCGAGCGGCAAGGCCAGCGCACGCACCCGCCACGGCCAGGGCAGCACCAGCGCCACCGCGGCCAGAAGGGCCGCCGCCTGCGCCCAGGCGCCGGCCACCGGCACATGCCACAAGGCCGCCGGCCATTGCGCCAGCCAGCCGAGCGCGGCGGTCATCTGCGTGACCAGCCAGCCCCCCAGCCGCCACAGCGGCGCCGCCACGGTGCCCAGCAGCGCCAGCGGCGTGATCAGCAGCGTCACCAGCGGAATCGCGAACAGATTGGCGAAGAAGCCGACCAGCGACACCTGCTGGAAGAACACCAGCGACAGCGGCGCGAGCCCGAGCGTCGCGATGAGCTGGGTGCGCACACCCGAACGCGCCAGCCAGGCCGCCCGCACCGGCACGCCGCGCCAGCCAGCGGGCGGCACAGGCGCCGCATCGTGCACCGCGCGCACGGCGCTGGACGCCATCAGCAACCCCACCGCCATGAACGACAGCCAGAAGCCCGGCTGCAGCAGTGCCCACGGATCCAGCGCGGTGACGGTCACGGCGCTGGCGAGCATCACCAGCGGCCAGGGCCATCGCAGTGCGAAGGACTGCAGCAGCACCACCGTCGCCAGCATCCACACCGTGCGCTGCGCCGGCACGCCGAAGCCGGAGAACAGCGCATACCCCAGCGCACACGCGAGGCCGCCCCAGCGCGCCGCCTGCGGCGCAGGCCACCACAGCAGCGCCGGCGTGATGCGGCGCCACAGCACGCCGATGCACGCGCCGGCCAGCCAGGCAAACATGGTGACGTGAAGCCCGCTGATGCTCACGAGATGCGCAATGCCGGTGGCGCGGAAGATGTCCCAGTCGTCGCGGTCGATCGCCGACTGATCGCCCATGGACAACGCCGCAAGCACGCCGGCGGCGCGGGCATCGGGCACGGTTGCACCGATCGCATCGCGCACCGTCTGGCGCAGCCGCTCGATCGGATGGCCCGCTGCGTGCGCCAGCAGCGCGGGTTGCGGCGCTTCGCGCACATAGCCGGTGGCGCGCACGCCGCGTTCGAAGAGGTGCAGCTCGTAGTCGAAACCGTGCGGGTTCGCGTTGCCGTGCGGGCGCTGCAGCCGCACGGTGAAGCGCCAGCGCTGGCCGACGCGCAGTTGCTGCTGCAGCGGGGACAGCGCCGCGTCCTCGCCGAAGCCGGCGTACCAGCCGAGGGAGACGCGTTCGGGCGCATCGATCGGCCGGCCCTCGTGCGTGGCCGATTCGATGTGCAGGTCGAAACGCAGGCCCGAAGGCAGATGCCGCGGCAGGCTCGCAACGACGCCCACCACCGCGAGATCCTCGCCTTCGAGCGCCGGCGCCAGCGCATCGGCCAGGCGCACCGAAGCCTGCAGCCCCGTCGCGCCGAAGCCCAGCGCCGCCATGCCCGCCACCAGCAGCAGCATGCGCAGCCGGGGCCGTCGAGCCATCCACAGGCACAGCAGGCCGCCGGCCACGGCCGCGCCGTACGACGGCCACGGCCACAGCGCGGCCTGCCCGAGTTGCAGCGCGACGCCCGCCAGCCATGCGAGCGCCGCGCCGGCCAGCACCCAGCCGGCATCGGCGGCGATGCCCGCCGCCCTCTCCCTTGTTGTCATGAGGGCCAGTGTAGGATTTGCGCCCTCTTGCGCTGTCTCCCACAAACTGCCATGTCCGCCGCCGCTGCTTCCGTCTACGACCGCCTCGACAAACTCGGCATCACCCTGCCTCCGGTGGCTGCGCCGGCGGCGGCCTACGTACCCTTTGTTCGCACGGGCAACCTCGTCTTCCTCTCGGGACACATCGCCAGACGCGACGGCAAACCGTGGGTCGGCCAGCTCGGGCGCGATGTCGACACAGCCACCGGCCGCGAGGCCGCCCGGGCCGTCGCAATCGACCTGCTCGGCACGCTGCATGCGGCCGTGGGTGACCTGAACAAGGTCGAGCGCATCGTCAAGGTGATGAGCCTCGTGAACAGCACGCCTGGCTTCACCGAGCAGCACCTGGTGACCAATGGCTGCTCCGAGCTGCTGGGCGAAGTCTTCGGCGACAAGGGCGCGCATGCACGCAGCGCCTTCGGCGTCGCGCAGATTCCGCTGGGCGCCTGCGTCGAGATCGAGCTGATCGCGCAGGTCGCATGAGCGACACAGAGCCGATCCGTAGAACGCGGGCCGCCGCGCCGGGCCGCCCCAAGCAGGGCTCGATCCCCTGGGGGGATCGTGTGATGTACCCATCGCACGAGGGGCTGTCATGACCGCGCCCTATCCCGCCGGGACGTGGCTGGGTCTGACAGCCGTTGGCAGCCTCGCCGCGGTCGGAGCGGCGCTGGTCTCGCAGCATGTGTTCGGCATGGAGCCGTGCCCGTGGTGCGTGCTGCAGCGGGTGATCTTCATCGCCATCGCGCTGGCCGCCGTGATCGGGCTGGTGTGGCGCGCAGCCGCCGGCCGCGCGGTGTCGGCCACGCTGGTGCTGCTGCTCGCGCTGTCGGGCATCGCCGCGGCGCTCTGGCAGCACTTCGTCGCCGCGTCGTCCACCTCGTGCAACCTCACCTTCGCCGACAAGGTGATCGGCGCGCTCTGGCTGGACAGCGCCTGGCCCGACGTCTTCTCCCCGCGCGCGAGCTGCGCCGATGCAGCGGTCGACCTGATGGGCGTGCCCTATGAGTTCTGGAGCCTGGCGCTGTTCGTGCTCGCGGCTCTGGCCGCACTAAAGGTGCTGCGCCTGCGCGGCGCGTGACTCAGCCGGCCAGCACCCGCTGCGGCTTCGGGAAGCCTTCCACCTTCCTGCCCTTGCGCGCCCTCTTGCCACGATAGCCCTCGAGGCCGGCGCCCTTGAGCAGTTCGTCCTTGGGCTTGCTGCTCCGGCCCATGCCCAGCACCTGCAGCGCCGCACCGAAGGCGGCCACGCTGACGAGCGGATCCTTGGTGTCGACATCCATCAGCGTGAGGCCGCGCCCGCCCTTGGGTTGCAGTCGCAGCTCGTCCAGGCCGAACACCAGCAGCCGGCCCGACATCGACAGGCAGGCGACATCGCTGGCCCCGTCGGCCGGCGACGGCGGCAGCGGCTTCTCGTTGGCCTCCAGCGAGAGAAAGGTCTTGCCGCCGCGCTGGCGCGAGAGCATGTCGCCGATCTTCGCCAGCAGCCCGAAGCCGCCGGTGTTGGCCAGCAGCAGGGTCTGGCCGGCCGCACCCGCGAAGTAGTGCGCCGGCTGGGTGCCGGATTCGAGGTCGATCAAGGTGGTGATGGGCTGGCCGTCGCCGCGGCCGCCCGGCAGCAGGGACACCGCGGAGGAATAGACCCGGCCGTTGCTGCCGAAGACCAGCAGGTTGTCGATGCTGCGGCAGGGGAAGCTGCCGTACAACGCGTCGCCGGACTTGAACTGCAGGCTGGCGGGGTCGACCTCGTGGCCCTTCATCGAACGCACCCAGCCCTTCAGACTCACGACCACCGTCACCGGCTCGTCGACCACGCGCACCTCGGCGACCGCGCGCTTGTCGGCCTGGATCAAGGTACGGCGCTCGTCGCCATACTGCTTCGCGTCGGCCTCGATCTCCTTGATGACCGTGCGCCTGAGGCTGGCCGGGCTGTTCAGGATGTCCTCGAGCTTGCCCTGCTCGGTGCGCAGCGCGGTGAGCTCCTGCTCGATCTTGATGGCCTCCAGCCGCGCGAGCTGGCGCAGACGGATCTCGAGAATGTCCTCGGCCTGCCGGTCGCTCAGGCGAAAGCGTTCGATCAGCGCCGGCTTGGGCTCGTCGGCATTGCGGATGATGCGGATCACCTCGTCGATGTTCAGCAGCACCAGTTGCCGGCCTTCGAGCACGTGGATGCGGTCCAGCACCTTGCCGAGGCGGTGCTGGGTGCGCCGCTGCACGGTGCGCATGCGGAAATCGGTCCACTCGACCAGCATCTGCCGCAGGCTCTTCTGCGTCGGCCGGCCGTCGCTGCCCACCATCGTCAGGTTGATGGGCGTGGAGGTCTCGAGCGACGTGTGGGCAAGCAGCGTGTTGATCAGCTCCTGCTGCGGAATTCGGCTGGTCTTGGGCTCGAACACCAGGCGCACCGGCGCCTCCTTGCTCGACTCGTCGCGCACCGCGTCGAGCACGCCGAGCACGGTGGCCTTGAGCTGCACCTGCTCGGCGTTCAGTGCCTTCTTGCCAGCGCGGATCTTCGGGTTGGTGAGCTCCTCGATCTCCTCGAGCACCCGCTGCGCGCTGGTGCCGGGCGGCAGTTCGTTGACGACGAGCTGCCACTGGCCGCGCGCCAGTTCCTCGATCTTCCAGCGCGCGCGCACCTTCAGGGTGCCGCGCCCACTCGCATAGGCGGCGCGGATGTCCTCCGCGCTGCTGATGATCTGGCCGCCGCCCGGGAAGTCGGGCGCGGGCAGCAGGGTGGCGAGCTCGTCGTCGGACAGCTTCACGTCCTTGATGAGCGCCACGGCCGCGGCCGCCACCTCGCGCAGGTTGTGCGAAGGCACTTCGGTCGCCAGTCCCACCGCAATGCCGCTCGCGCCGTTGAGCAGCACGAAGGGCAGGCGCGCGGGCAACTGCTTCGGCTCCTGCGTCGAGCCGTCGTAGTTGGCAATGAATTCGACCGTGCCTTCGTCGATCTCGTCGAGCAGCAGCCGCGCGATGGGTGCGAGCCGCGCCTCGGTGTAGCGCATGGCCGCCGCGCCGTCGCCGTCGCGCGAGCCGA
>JBIQKU010000214.1:0-5496 GCA_044506225.1 Rubrivivax sp.
GCCGTCGCAGGAAGGCATCTACCAGCACTTCAAGGCCATCGCCGAGGCGGTGGACATCCCGATGGTGCTCTACAACGTGCCGGGGCGCACGGTGGCCGACATGCTGCCCGAGACCGTGCTGCGTCTTGCGCAGTTGCCGCGCGTCATCGGCATCAAGGAAGCCAGCGGCAACATCGAGCGGGCGGCCTGGCTCATCAAGCAGGCGCCCGAGGGCTTCTCCATCTATTCGGGTGACGACGGCACCGCGGTGGCCCTGATGCTGCTGGGCGGCCACGGCAACATCAGCGTCACCGCCAACGTCGCGCCGCGGCTGATGCACGACATGTGCATGGCGGCGGTGCAAGGCCGGGCGAAGGAAGCGGCCGCCATCCACCTGAAGCTGCTTCCGCTGCACCGCAACCTCTTCATCGAACCCAGCCCCGCGCCCACCAAGTGGGCCATGGCCAAGCTGGGCCTGTGCGGCGAGGCGCTGCGCCTGCCGATCACGCCGCTCACCGGCGCCGGCCAGAAGGCGGTGGAACAGGCGCTTCGGGACGCCGGGCTGCTCTGAGCGGCCACGCGCCGCGCGCCTGCCTCACAACATCGACATCGCGCGGCCCGCGAACGGGCCCGTCGCACCGCGGAGACCCCACACGTGACCGTTCTTCATCGCCCGATCCTGCGCAGCACCGCCGTGCGCGCTGCCTGCGTGCTGGCTGCGCTGCAGCTGGCCGGCTGCACCTCGACCAACGGCCTGCTCTCCGGCGACAAGATCGATTACCGCACCGCCGGCGGCGTGGCCAAGGCGGACGGGCTCGAGGTGCCGCCTGACCTGAGCCAGCTCACGCGCGATTCGCGCTATCAGCAAAGCGGCGGCACGGTCAGCGCCAGCACCTTCCAGAGCGCGGCGCCGTCGACGCAGGCGAGCACGCCGCTGTCGGCCGTCGCGCCCGACGCGGCCAACGGGCTGCGCCTCGCACGCGCGGGCGAGACGCGCTGGCTCGTCACCACGCTCACGCCGGAACAACTCTGGCCACAGCTGCAGGCCTTCTGGCGTGACCGCGGCTTCGCGCTCGCCGTCGACCAGCCGGCCGTGGGCGTGATGGAAACCGAATGGGCGGAGAACCGCGCCAAGCTGCCGCAGGACGTGATCCGCCGCACCCTGGGTGGTCTGATCGATTCGCTGTACGACACGGGCGAGCGCGACAAATTCCGCACCCGCATCGAGCGCACGCCGAGCGGCACCGAGGTGTACATCACCCATCGCGGCATGGTCGAGGTCTACAACACCCAGCTGCGCGACACGACGATGTGGCAGCCGCGCCCGTCCGACCAGCAGCTCGAGGTCGAGATGCTGCAGCGGGTCATGGCCCACCTGGGGGCGACCGAGGAGCAGGTGGCCGCCTCGGCCGCCGCCGTGGCCGCGCCGCAGGCGCCGCGCGCGCGCATCGTCGAAGGCCGGCCGAGTGCCACGCTGCAGCTCGACGAAGGTTTCGACCGTGCCTGGCGGCGTGTGGGCCTGGCGCTGGACCGCAGCGGCTTCACCGTCGAAGACCGAGACCGCGCCCGCGGCCTGTACTTCGTGCGCTACATCGAGCCCGATCTGCACGGCAAGGGCGAGCCCGGCTTCTTCGGCCGGCTGTTCAGCTTCGGCAGCAAGAAGGACGACGCGACGCCCTCGCGCTATCGCGTGAGCGTGACCGCCGACGGCGCGCAAAGCCTCGTCAGCGTGCACAACGCCGAGGGTGGCCCCGAGAACGGCGAGACCGGCCGGCGCATCGTCCGGCTGCTGCTGGAAGATCTGAAGTAGGCCGGCGCTCGGCGAAGCGCCCGCCGGCTGTGACCGCGCCCTTCCCGTGATCCGCTTCTGCAGTCTGGGCAGCGGCAGCACCGGCAATGCCACGCTGATCGAAGCCCGCAGCGGCACGACCGCCAGCCGTGTGCTCGTCGACTGCGGCTTCTCGCTGCGCGAACTGGCGCTGCGCCTCGCACGCGCCGGCCTCGGCATCGAGGACATCGATGCGGTGTTCGTCACCCACGAACATGGTGACCATGTCGGCTGTGCGCTCACGCTGGCACGTCGTCATCGCATCCCGCTTTGGACCAGCCGCGGCACCTGGCGTGCCATCGGTGAGCCGGACCTGCCGGTGCACTTCGCGCGCGACGGCGAGCCCATCGTCGTCGGCGACCTCCTGCTGCAGCCCTACACCGTGCCGCACGACGCGCAGGAACCGCTGCAACTGGTGGGCTCGGACGGCGCACAGCGCGTCGGACTGCTCACCGACGCAGGCGCGAGCACCGAGCATCTGCTGGCCCAGTTGCGCCACTGCGATGCCCTGCTGCTCGAGTGCAACCACGACGCCGCGCTGCTCGCCAATTCGCGCTACCCGGCCTTTCTTAAGGCCCGGGTCGGTGGGCGGTTCGGCCACCTCAGCAACGACACGGCCGCCGAGATCCTCGCCGCCTGCCTGCACGACCGGCTGCAGCATGTGGTCGCGGCCCACCTGAGCGTGGAGAACAACCGCCCGGAGCTGGCTTTGCAGGCGCTCGCCGACGCCTGCGGCACGCGCCCGACCGAGCTGCGTGCGGCCGGCGCGGCCTGGGGCTTCGACTGGATCCGGTTGAACTGAGGACCGACGGCGCTGTCCACAGCAGAAAGACAAAGGCCGCCCGAAGGCGGCCTTGCGTCGAAGCGGCAGACCCGATTACTTCTGCGCGTCCTTGGCGGCCTCGACCGCCTTGTCGGCGGCTTCCTTCGCCGCTTCGGCGGCCTGATCGGCGGCTTCCTTGGCCGCGTCGGCAGCCGATTCGGACGTGCCGGCAGCGGCATCGGCCGCCGCGGAAGCCGCGCTTTCGACCGCGGACGCCGCTGCGTCGGCGGTGTCGGCCACAGCCGGCGCAGCCGCTTCGGACGCCGCGTCCGCCGGCGCCGGGGTGGAGGTCACAGGCGCCGTCTCGACGGCCGGCTCATCGGCCTTGCCGCATGCAGAAACGGCCACGGCAGCCACCAGCGAAGCGATCAGAAGCGAATACTTCATGTTTATCCTTGTTTGAGAGACGTTGAACGGAAAAGAGAACATTCGACAAGCATTTGGGACATCGGCGCTGAAAAGCCGCCGGCACGCAGCCCGGCCAAAGTTCAAGCCAGACTGCACTGCGCCTTTCAGTATATGAGAGGCCTAGGGCGAAACCCTAGAGTCCCAAGAGTGTCGGTGGAAAGCTTTCTTGGCTCCGTTGGAAAAGCGCATCAGCGGTTTCGCGCGCGATGGCAAGGTCGCTGGCGCGCCGTGAAATCACCCCGCGGCACTGCAGCGCATCAGCCAGCCGCACCATCACCAGACCCGGCGCGACCAACAGTGTGGGCAGTTCGCCAGGCTGGACATCGTCGACCGCCCGGCAAGACACCACGTGCGACCAGGTGCGCCGCCATTCCACCCAGCGCGCATGCCGGCGCGGGAATTCATCGAAGCTGCGTGCGATCAGGGTGAGCCGCCGATGCGCCATCGCCCATTGCGTGAGCTGCGCCATCACCGCGCGCTCGTTCAGCGGCCAGGCGGCGAAGTCGTCGTCGCACAGCCACAGCTCCCGACAGCCGACCGCGGCCACCTCGGCCAAGGCCTCGTGCAAGGCATCGGTGAATTCGGCGCGTGTGGTGATGAGGCGGTGTTCGCGATCGCTCATGCTTCCTCTCCCGGGACGTCGGCATGCAGCCAACCGGCCATGGACCAGTCGTCGAGCAAGGCGCGTGCATCCGCGCTCAGGCCAGCGAACTCGCGCGGCGACAGCCGGCGCGCATCCGCGAGCGTGTGCATCAGCCGGGCATCACGCCCGCCGGCACGGAAGGACTCGCCGTTGATGAACACGTGCCGCTCGTCGTAGAGCATGCGGCTGCGGCGGTCCAGCCGGACGCCGCAGTCCGTGGGCAGCGGCCCGCCGGCATCGAAGGACACCTGCGGCTTGGGCTCGCTCAGCCATTCGCCGAGCGCCACCGCGAGACCCTGCGGCTCGTCCACCAGGCGCGCGACGGCGTCGCGGGCAAAGCCGGCCAGCGCGTCGGGCAGCCGCGCCGGCGTGCTGGTGGCCGCCTGGGCGGGGTCGCGGTAGAGCGGGCCGGGTGCGTCCTCGTCCTGCGCATCGAGCAGGCGGTGCAGCACTTCGCGGCCAGCCTCGGCGCGCGCCGGCGCGCGAAAGCCGATGGAGCAGGTGATGCAATCGCCGCCCTCGGCCACGCCGTCATGCGCCCAGCGCGGCGGCAGGTACAGCATGTCGCCGGGCTCGAGCAGCCATTCCTGCTCCGGCTCGAAGTTGGCAATGATCTTCAGCGGCACATCCGGCTCGAGCACCGCGCCCGCATTGCGCCCGATGCGCCAGCGCCGCCGGCCCTGGACCTGCAGCAGGAACACGTCGTAGGAGTCGAAATGCGGGCCGACGCCGCCGCCATCGCTGGCGTAGGACACCATCAGGTCATCCAGGCGCGCGTCGGGCAGGAAACGGAAACGCTGCAGCAATGCGTGGGCGGCGTCCACATGCAGGTCCACCCCCTGCACAAGCAGTGTCCAGCCAGGCGTGGCGATGGGCGGCAGGTGGCGCCTCGCGAACGGGCCGTGGGCCAGCGTCCAGCCCGCCTCGAGGCGGCGCACCAGGCGCGACTCGACCTCCTCGCGCGCCGCCAGCGCAAACAGCGCCCGGCGGTCGACAGGCGGCTGCACCGGGACCAGCGCCTGGCGCACCAGCAGCGGCTTCTTCTGCCAATGCCGGCGCATGAACGCGTCCGGCGACATGCCGCCGAGCAAGGGAGTGGCCACGGAGGTATCCATGCCGCGATTGTCGCGTCGGCCCTGTGCGATCATCTTCGCGATGAAGATTTCGGCACCCTGCGTCGTCAGCCTCGTCTGGAAGCTGGACGACGCCCAAGGCAACCTCATCGACGAACTGGCGCAGCCGGTGGAGTTCTTCTACGGCGGCGAGGACCTGCTCGCCAAGGTCGAGGAAGTGCTGGCCGACCAGGAGGCCGGCTTCGAGGCGCAATTGCACCTCGAGCCCGAGCATGCCTTCGGCGACTACGACCCCGACCTGGTGTTCTTCGAGGACCGCGCCCTCTTCCCCGAGGGGCTGGAGCCCGGCGTCCAGTTCGAGGGCGTGCCCGAAGGCGCGACGACCCAAGGCCTGCCGCCCGACACGGTCTACACCGTGACCGAGGTCTACCCCGAGCATGTGGTGCTGGACGGCAACCACCCGCTGGCCGGCATCGCGCTGCGGCTGGACCTGAAGGTGCACGATGTGCGCGAGGCGAGCGACGAGGAGATCGAGGCCGGCAGCGTCAGCGAGCCGGTGCTCAGTGTGGTGAATACGTCGCGCGGCGACACGCCGCTGCACTAGTGCGCCACTAAGCCTTGCCGGTCGAGCCGAAGCCGCCCGCGCCGCGGTCGGAAGCCTCGAAGCGCTCCACCACCCGAAAGCCCGCCTGCACCACCGGCACGATGACGAGCTGCGCGATGCGCTCCATCGGCTGCACGG
>JBIQKU010000011.1:0-36978 GCA_044506225.1 Rubrivivax sp.
CTCGCGCGCGACATGCGCGTTCGCTGGGCGCTCGAAGAGGTGGGCCAGCCTTACGAGGTCCGCCTTCTGTCCTTCGCCGAGATGAAGGCGCCGGCGCACCGTGCGTTGCAGCCTTTCGGACAGATTCCGACCTATCAGGAAGGCGATCTCGTGCTGTTCGAGACAGGTGCCATCGTCCTGCACATCGCCGCCCACCATGCGGGCCTGCTGGCGGACGACGCCACGGCCCGTGCGCGTACGATCAGCTGGATGTTTGCCGCGGTCAACACGGTGGAGCCGCCGATTCTCGAGTTCGAGACCGCCAGGCTGCTCGAAGGCGACCGGCCCTGGACCGTGGAGCGCCTGCCGCTGGTCGCGCAGCGCATCCGCGACCGGCTCGAGCCGCTGTCCGCGTCCCTCGGCGACGCGCTCTGGCTCGACGGCAGTTTCAGCGCGGCCGACCTGATGATGGTGCACGTGCCGCAGCGGCTGAAGCCGTCCGGCCTGCTGAACGGGTATCCAAACCTCTGCGCCTACGTGGCCCGCGCCGAAGCGCGGCCGGCGTACCAGCGTGCGTTCGCCGCTCAACGGGCCGTGTTCACCGGCAAGCCAGGGGCCGGCTGACGACATGGCATGGGGGCGGTACGCCTGGCACGGGGAACATGGTTTGCTCTTCCGGCATCGGTTCGACATCGCATCACGATCCCTGCTTGCACAGGTGGCCGCCCCCATGAGACCTCCCAGCCTGCTCCCATCTGCGCTGATCGGCGCCGTCGCCAGCGCGCGATCGATGACGCCCATGGCCACCATCGCCGCGGCGCGGCTGTCGGGCCGCCGCACGCCGGGGCGGCTTTTCCTGCTGAACCATCCCGTCTTCACGTTCGGCGCCTTGGCGATGGGCGTCGGCGAACTGCTCGGCGACAAGATGAAGACCGCGCCCGACCGCACCGTCTTCCTGGGGCTCCTGGCCCGGGTCATGAGCGCCGGGATCGCAGGCGCCGCGCTGGCGCCGAGGGGCCGCGAGCGGGCTGGCGCCGCGGTGGCGGTCGCTGCCGCCGTACCGCTGGCCTACCTGACGCTTGCCGGGCGCAAGCGGGCCATGTCGCGCATCGGTCAGACGCGCAGCGGCCTGATCGAAGATGTGCTGATGGTCGCGGCGGGCACGGCGATCGTCGCGCTGGCGATGGGGCCGAAGCGCGGCGAGAAGCACGCGGGCTAGAACGTCGTCAGCCCTTCAGCGCCCTTCAGAGCGAGCGCATCAACCCGCCGTCCACGCGGATGTTCTGCCCGGTGATGTAGGCGGCACCGTCCGAGGCCAGGAAGGCGATGGTCGCCGCGATCTCCTCGCTGCGGCCGTAGCGCTGCATGGGCACGCTGGCGCGGCGCTCGTTGGTCTGCGGCAGGCTGTCGATCCAGCCGGGCAGCACGTTGTTCATGCGCACCTGGCTGGCGGCGTGCTGGTCGGCGAAGAGCTTGGTGAAGGCCGAGAGCCCAGCCCGGAACACCGCCGAGGTGGGAAACATCGGGCTCGGCTCGACCACCCACGCGCTCGAGATGTTGATGATGGCGCCGCCGCCCTGCGCCACCATGAGCGGCGCGACGAGGCGCGCGGCGCGAATGACGTTGAGCAGGTAGACCTCCAGGCCGGCATGCCATTGCGCGTCGCTCAGCTCGAGCACCGGCCCCTTCGGCCCGTGGCCAGCGCTGTTGACCAGCACGTCGATGCGGCCCCAGCGGTCCATCGTCTGCTCGACCAGCCGCGCCATGTCCGCGTCGGACTGGTTGGATCCGGTCACGCCGATGCCGCCCAGCTCGCGCCCCAGCGCCTCGCCCTTGCCCGAGGACGACATCACGGCCAGTCGGAAGCCCTCGGCCGCCAGCCGGCGCGCCGCCGCGGCGCCCATGCCGCTGCCGCCTCCCACCACCACGGCGACTTTCTCGTTCATGGCTGCGCTCCTTCGACGACAAGCGCCGGGTCGACCAGGCGCACGCGCTCGTCCTCGTAGTAGCCGCCGTACTCGGTGTAGCGCAGGTAGGCGCGGGCGCAGGCGCTGCATTGCCAGACATCGCAGCGGTTGTACGGATAGTGCGAGGGCGCGATCGGCGCCTCGGCCGACCACTGGTGCGTGCCGCCCGGGTGGTATTCGTCGAGCGTGGGATCGTCGATGGCCGCGTCCCGCAGCGTGCCCACCCGGCGCAGCGCGCTGCGGTCGAAGCTGCCGGGCAGGGACTCCCAGCCCGGCTGCTGCAGCGGCCCGCACTGCGCGCAGGGGCGGGCGGTGTCGGCGCTGCGCGCGAGCGCGATCAGGTCGGCTGCGCGCAGCGGAAGAGGCGGTGTCGGCGGCATGGCGGGATGTTATGCCGCGGGCCGCCGATGCCGCGGCCTAGGAGCAGCTGTAGCTCGCCGCCACGTGGGGGTCGCCGCTGTCGTATGTCGCCTTCTGCGGGTACACGCAGATCGGCCGGCTCTTGGCGGTGGGCGCGCCCTGCGGCGTGTGCAGCACCACGTCGCCGGGCGCCGTGCCTTCCTCGACCCAGGCCGTGAGCAGCGCGTACATCTCGGCAGAGGAGACGATGGGCGCGCCGGCGTCCGGATTGGTCGTGCCGTTCGGCCCGCCGTGGCCCTGCGCCGGCACGAGGTACAGCTTCCAGAAGTCCTGCACCGCGGCCAGGCCGCCCATCTCGGTCGCCACACGCTCGTAGTAGTTGATCGTGCCGGGGGCGGGGATCAGCTCGTCGTTCAGACCGTGCCAGGTCAGCATCTTGCCGCCGCGGGCGGCGAAGGCCGAGAGGTCGGGGTCGTCGGTGTTGATGCCGCCGAAGCGCGGCTGCAGGGCAACGCCGCGTGCGAAGGCGTTGTCGAGTTGCGCGTACGACAGCAGCTTCCAGCCGTCGGCACCGTTGCCCGTGGCGTTGGTGAAGCCGGGTGTGGCGATCGTCGGGTTCTGCAGTTCGAGCGCCACCATGTCGGAGGCGATGGAGAACGGCGCCGCGCCGGCCAGGCCGCCGGGGTTGGTGCCGCGCGCCAGGCCGTACCAGCGGTGCACGCCCGCGGGCTGCAGCGCCCAGCCGTTGTCCACGGCCGGGTCGGGCACGCTGCCGTCGCTCGTCATGCCGTACCAGATCTTGTTCATGGCGGTGGCCTGGGCGAGGTTCACGCAAGCCGGCGTGGCGTTGGCGCCGGTCACGCCGTTGCCGGCCACGCCGGTGCACAGCACGCTCGCATCCTTGGTCGGGTCGTAGGTGCAGGCCGAGGGGTCGAGGATGTAGCCCAGGTGCTGGCCGCCCACCATGTCGCAGGCGGCAATGGCGGCATTGCCCAGCAGCGTGTGCTGCTCGGGCGTGAGCGGCGTGCCGCCGAGGTCGCGCTGGTAGACGATCTGCGGGTACAGCTCGGCGGTGATGAACTTCGTCCAGTTGATGGCCGGGAAGTTGACGATGAGTCCGTCGTAATCCTCGGGATGCGCCTGCGCCACCTTGAGGCCCTGGCGGCCGCCGGTCGAGCCGCCTTCCCAGTAGGCGTAGCGTGCGGCGCGGCCGTAGTAGGCCTCGGCCAGCGCCTTGGACTGGACGGCCTGCTGGTGCAGCGCGCGTTCGGCGAAGTCGGTCCAGAGCGCCTCGTTGATCGTGCCGTCCGGGTTCATGGCGAACGAGCCGTTGCCGATGGCGTGGCCGGTGTCGGTGTGCGACGACACCGCGCCTTCGGTGCTGGCCACGACGCCGGCGCTGGCATTGCCGATGCTCTCCAGCGACAGGTGGTTGCCCCCCGCCCAGCCGCCGCCGCCGAGGTTGTGGATGCGCTCGTTCCAGTTCTCCTTGCTGGGCAGCCAGACCTCGATGCCGATGCCGGCCGAGGTGGAGGGCGCACCGTCCGGCCCCGGGCTGCCCGGGCCGACCGCCAGCTTCACCAGGCACACGTCTTCCGCGGCGGTGCCGGTGCGCGGGCCCGGTGTGCCGGACAGCAGCAGCGGGTCGCCCTTCTCGAAGGCCTTGACCAGCAGCACGGTGGTGTCGGCGTCGGGCTTGAACGCCGTCTTCATGCTGTCGTCGCAGGCGAGCAGGGCGGTGGGCGCCGGGTCGTCGTCGCCGCCGCCGCAGCCGGCGACGAAAGCGCCGGTCGCGACGAGCGTGGCGGCCAGCAGCAGGCGCACAAGACCCGCGGGGCGGGAATGTCCGGCGGGCCGGGTGCAAGGGTGGGCAGGGGATGTCACGGGTCGTCTCCTTGGTTCTGAGGCTTGCCCGGGCATGAAGGATCGTGCCGGGCTGGACGAACGGTAGGACGACGCGGCGCGCGGTTCTTTCAGGAAATTGCGGTTCTTGTCACGATCTGTGGCCCGGGTACTGAGGGAAAACAATGAAGCAAAGTGCATGAGTCTGCCGCAGCATGCTGCATGCACATGCATGCGCTGCCTGCCCTCGACCGTCTACCGGCCTCGGAGGATCCGACGCAGGCGCTCGCGCATGCCGAGGCCTCCAGCACCTGTCTGCCGATCACGGTGCTGCCCATTCCAGGCGAGGCCGAACGGACGGCGGACGACCACCCGCAGCCGTGCATCTTTGTCGCGCAGCGCGGGCAGGGCATGCGCTGGTACCGCCAGGGCGGGCGCACCCGGGTGATGGCCACGGCGCCGCGCATGGTCGAGATGTACGAGCGCGGGCTCAGCTTCGACCACTGCCGATGGCAGGGCGAGGCAGGGCGCTGCGTCGGCATCGCGTTCGCCGATGCCGATGTGCAGGCGATGACCCACGGCGAGCTGCAGGCACTGCCGCTGCGCACGCATAACGAACTGTTCGACGAGCGCATCAGCCGCATCGCGCTCGAACTCGCCGACGAGGCGCTGTGCGGCTTTCCTAACGGCACCTTGTATGCGCAGGGCCTCAATGTCGCGCTGCTCGGCGTGCTGGCGCAGGGCTACACCGGCGCGCCGCCGCACGCGGCCACCGCGGCGCCCAGGCGCTTCGGGCCGCTGCAGCAACAACGGCTTGTGGCCTTCGTGGCGGAGCGGCTCGGCGGCGATGTGTCGCTCACACGGCTCGCCGACGAAGTGGGCCTGAGCGTCCATCACTTCGTGCGTGTGTTCAAGGCGAGCTTCGGCGTCACGCCGCACCGCTATGTGCAGGAGCAGCGCCTGCAGGCGGCCGTGCGGGCGTTGCGCGAGCCGCGCGGGCGGCCGATCGCGGTCATCGCCATCGAATGCGGGTTCTCGAGCCAGGCGCACCTGACGGCGCTCATGCGCCAGCGCTACGGCATCACGCCGCGAGGGGTGCGCCAGCAGATCTAGGGACGGCGGCACGCCGCACGTGTGGATGAGGGAGGAGACATGAAATCGCTTGTCGCGAAACGGCTGGCCACGGCCGCCTTGGTCGTGCTGGCGGGCGCAGCCGCGGCCGGCGAGCTGGTGATCGCCCACGTCGGGCCGTTCAGCGGGCCGCTCGCGCCCAACGGGCTGGCCAATCTGGAGGGCGGCAAGGCATGCGTCGCCGAGGCGAACGCTGCACAGGGTGTCAACGGCAACACGCTGCGGCTGGTCTCGTACGACGACGAGTACAAGCCCGCACAGACGATTTCGCTGCTGCGCGAAGTGGCGCGGCGCGACAGGCCGGTGGCCTTTCTCAACGTGCTCGGCTCGGCCAACGTCAGCGCCTTGTTGAAGGACAGGACGGTCGACGAACTGAAGATCCCCGTGGTCGGCATCACGCCGGGCGCCGACGTGCTGCGCACCCCTGGCAGCCCGTGGATGTTCCACGTCACCGCGAGCGACAACGCGCAGTTGACGCGCATCGTGCAGCACCTGTCGACCATCGGCCTGCGGCGCATCGCCGTGGTGTACCAGGACATCCCCTTCGGCCGCGGCGGGCTCGCCTACATCGAAGAGGCCGCGCGCGAACTTGGGGTGACGGTGAGCACGTCGATGGCGGTGCCTGCCGGCGGCGAGGAGTTCGGTGACCGCCTCGCGGCATTGCGCCAAGCCAACGTGCAGGCCTACGTGATGGTGCTCGCACCCAACAGCGGCATCGCCTTCGCCGCCCAGGTGCGCCAGGGTGGCGACCAGACGCCCATCTACGGCCTGTCCTACGTGCCGGTGAAGGGTCTGGTCGACAAGGCCGGTGCGCAGCACGCCGTGGGCATCGCGCTCGCGCAGGTGACACCCAACACCTTCTCGGCGAAGTCCGGCCTCGTGCGCAGCTTTCGTGCGGCCATGAACCGGTTCGCGCCGAACGAGCCGCAGACACAGCTTCACCTCATCGGCTACCTCAGCTGCAGTGTGCTGGTTGAGGGGCTGCGTGCGGCCGGCGAGCATCCGACGCCGGAGCGCCTGCGGACTGCGCTGCAACGCGTGCGCACCGATTTCGGCGGCTACCCCATCGACTTCGCCGGCGGCAACGTCGGCTCGCGCTACGTGGACATCGGCGTCGTCACGCGAGACGCCAGGCTGCAGTACTGAGATCCAGGCATCCGGTCGCGTCATCCCGAGGGCATTCCCCGATGCCCTGCTCCTCGGGGCGACCTACATTAGGTGCAACCAGCAACTATTGATTCAGGAATTTGATGCCGACGTCAATGACCAAGCGCAAGCCGCTGAACCTGCATGTCGACTACGTGACCATCGAGCTCGATGCGGTCAACGAGCGCATGAAGGCGCAGGCGTCGGAGGCGTACCAGCGCGAGTGCGGCATCAGCCTGCGCGAGGTGCGGCTGCTGCGCTACATCGGCAACGAGCCGGGGCTCACACTCACGCGGCTGATCGAGTGCAGCTCGCTCGAGAAGACGCTCGCGTCCAAGGCGATCACGGCGCTGGTGCGCCGCGGCCTGGTGCTGCGCGCGGTCGGGGCGGCCGACGCGCGGCAGATCTGCCTGTACCTCACCGACGAGGGTGTGGAGGTGGTGATGGCCGCCGAGCGCATCGGCCGCAGGGCGATCAAGGCGTTTCGGGAAGCGCTGAGCGACGAGGAGCACGAGCTGTTCCGAGCCTGCCTTCGCAAGCTCGCCGATGCCGCCGAACAAGCCACCGCATCCGCTCCCGAACGCTCGGCCAAACGCCCGCCGGCCGGCAAGGCCGCCTGAGCCAGCCACCGGGTTCTTGTTCCTTCTTCGCGGCAGCACGCGCGGGTTCTGCGCGTCTGCGCCCATCGCTTCTTCCGTCCGTTGCCCGACGGGCTTTGCCACCTCAACTCTGGAGAGTCGCCATGGCACGCATTTCCTCACTCACCCGGCTGCTTGGCGCGGCCGTGCTCGCGCTCGGCGCGGTCACCGCATCGGCGCAGGACAGCAATGTGCTGCGCATCGTGCCGCAGGCCGACCTGAAGGTGCTGGACCCGATCTGGACCACCGCCTTCGTCACCCGCGACCACGGCTACATGATCTACGACACGCTGTTCGCCATCGACGGCAAAGGGGAGGTGCAGCCGCAGATGGTCGACAGCCACAAGGCTTCGGCCGATGCGAAGACCTGGACCTTCCAGTTGCGCAAAGGCCTGGCCTTCCACGATGGCAAGCCGGTGACTTCGGCCGACGTCATCGCCTCCCTGCAGCGCTGGGGCAAGCGTGATGGCCTCGGCCAGCGCATGTTCGCGGCGATGGAGCGCATCGAGGCGGTGGACGCCAACAGCTTTCGCATGACGTTCGAGCAGCCCTTCGGCATGGTGCTGGAAGCGCTGGCCAAGCCCTCGGGCAGCCCGGCGTTCATCATGCCGGAGCGGGTGGCCAAGACCCCGGCCGACAAGCAGATCGAGGAGTACGTCGGCTCCGGCCCGTATGTGTTCGTCAAGGACGAGTTCCGTGCCGGCGAGAAGGTGGTCTATCGCAAGAACGCCGCCTATGTGCCGCGCAGCGAGGAGCCCTCGGGCATGGCCGGCGGCAAGCGGGTCTACGTCGATCGGGTGGAATGGGTCATCCTGAAGGACGCGCAGACCCAGTCCAGCGCCATCGCCAACGGCGAGGTCGACATGCTGTCGTGGATGCCCTATGAGCATTACGAGACCCTGCGCGCCAACCCCAAGCTGGAACTGGTGGCCGGCACTTCGCCGGGCTCGTACTTCCTGCACCTGAACCACCACATCCCGCCTTTCGACAACCCGAAGATCGCCCAGGCCGCCATCATGGCGATCAACCAGCAGGCGCTGTTGCGTTCGCAACTGGTGTTCGGTGACCTGTACGCGCCGTGCACCTCCATCTACCCCTGCGGCTCGCCGCTCGCGTCGGACAAGACGTCCTACTTCACCGGCAAGCCGCAGTTCGAGGCGGCGAAGAAGCTGCTGAAGGAAGCCGGCTACGACGGCAAGCCGGTGGTGCTGATGCATCCCGCGGACTTCGGGCTGCTGAACAAGCTGCCGCCGGTGATGTACCAGCTGCTGAAGCAGGCCGGCTTCGAGGTCGACCTGCAGGCCATGGACTGGCCCACGCTGCTGATGCGGCGCGCCAAGAAGGATGCGGCGGACAAGGGCGGCTGGAACCTGTTCATGACCGGCTGGGGCGCGAGCGACAACATGAACCCGCTGTATTTCGCGCCGCTCACCGGCAACGGCGAGAAGGGCTGGTTCGGCTGGGCGAAGAGCGACAAGCTCGAGCAGCTCAAGTCCGAGTTCGTCGCCACCACCGACCCGGCACAGCGCAAGCGCCTGGCCGAGCAGATCCAGGTCGAGGCTTTCGACAGCGGGCTGCTGGCGCCGCTGGGCGAAACCAAGCCGCTGTCGGTCGTGCGCAAGGGCGTGGTCAGCGGCGTGGTCACCGCGCCGGTGAACGTGTTCTGGAACCTGCGCAAGAACGGCAGCTGAAGCCGACCCACCCTCGACCCCGTTCGCACTGAGCTTGTCGAAGTGCCTCCCGGCAAGGGCCGGGGCTTCGACAGGCTCGGACCGAACGGTGGCCGTGCGACCCACCTTCCGCGTTCCCACCATGCTGTCCTTCCTCCTGCGCCGGATCGTCTCGACGATTCCCGTGCTCGTGATCGTCGCCTTGATCGTGTTCCTGATGACGCGCCTGGCGCCCGGCGACCCGGCGGCCATCATCGTCGGCGACAGCGCCTCCGTCGCGCAGATCGAGCAGGTGCGTGCGCAGCTCGGCCTCGACCGGCCGCTGCCGGTGCAGTTCGCGAAGTGGACAGGCCAGGTCCTGCAGGGCGAACTCGGCACCTCGCTGTTCATGAACCAGAGCGTGGCCTCGCTCATCGGCCAGCGCATCGAGCCGACGCTGTCGCTGGCCGGGCTCACCATCGTGCTCACGGTGCTGCTCGCCGTGCCGCTGGGCGTGCTCGCCGCCTGGCGCCATGGCGGCTGGCTGGACCGCTCGCTGATGAGCTTCTCGGTGCTGGGCTTCTCCATCCCGACCTTCGTCATCGGCTACCTGCTGATCTGGGGCGTGGCCATCAAGGGCGGGCTGCTGCCGGTGCAGGGTTATGTGCGGCTGGAGCAGGGCGTGCTGCCCTGGCTCACGCAGCTGGTGCTGCCGTCGGTGACGCTGTCCATCATCTATCTCGCGCTGATCGCGCGCGTGACGCGTGCCGCCGTGGCCGAGGCGCTGACCGAGGACTACATCCGCACTGCCCGCGCCAAGGGCATCAGCGAGCGGCAGGTGTTGATCCGCCATGCGCTGGCCAATGCGGCCGTGCCCATCGTCACGGTGATCGGCATCGGCGTGGCGCTGCTCATCGGCGGCGTGGTCGTGACCGAGACGGTGTTCGCCATCCCCGGGCTTGGCCAGCTCACGGTGGACGCGGTGCTCTCGCGCGATTACCCGTTGATCCAGGGCATCACGCTGTTCTTCTCGGCGATCTACGTGCTGATCAACCTGCTGGTCGACCTGAGCTATGTCGCGCTCGATCCGCGCATCCGGTACTGAGCGCGATGAAGGGCGAAGCCACGATGCACACCATGAGTGATGAACTTCCCGCCGCCGCGGTGGCAGGCACCGATACCGCCGCCGCGCCGGCACCTCGGCGCGCGACGACCGCGCAGCGCGTGTGGCGCAACGGGGCGGTGCGTTTCGGCGCGGGCGTGCTGGCGCTGCTGGTCTTCGGTGCCGTCGCGGCGCCGTGGCTGGGCACCATCGACCCGACGCTGATCGACCCCGGCAGCGCCAACAAGCTGCCCGGCGCGAGCGTCGAATTCATGACGCTCGCCGGCGACAGCTTCCAGCACTGGTTCGCCCTGGGCAGCGACAGCCTGGGACGCGACATTTGGAGCCGCATCGTCTACGGCGCGCGTGTGTCGCTCGCGGTGGGTGCCGCGGTGGCGCTGCTGGCGCTGGCCATCGGCATGCTGCTGGGCCTGGCCGCCGGCTACTTCCGCCGCCTGGACGGCGTGATCATGCGGGTGATGGACGGGGTGATGGCCATCCCCGGCATCCTCTTCGCCATCACGCTGGTGGCGGTGTGGCGCCCGAGCCTGACCACCATCGTCATCGCCATCGCGGTGCCCGAGATCCCGCGCGTGGCGCGGCTGGTGCGCTCGGTGGTGCTGAGCATTCGCGAGGAGCCGTATGTGGAGGCGGCGATCGCCCTCGACACGCCGACGTGGAAGGTGCTGTGGCGCCACATCCTGCCCAACGCGGTGGCGCCGCTGGTCATCCAGGGCACCTATGTGTGCGCCGCGGCCATCCTGGTCGAAGCCATCCTGTCCTTCCTCGGCGTGGGCATGCCGCCGCAGATCCCGACCTGGGGAAACATCATGGCCGAGGGCCGCATCCAGTTCACCCAGTACCCGCACAGCGTGCTGTTTCCGGGGCTGTTCCTCGCGCTGACGGTGCTGGCGGTCAACATCCTCGGCGACGGCCTGCGTGACACGCTGGACCCGAAGTTCAACAAGCGCGGAGGCTGAAGCGGTGAGCCACAAGCCTGCAAACCCCCGCGCCGACGCGGCGCCCGTGCTGTCGGTGCGCGACCTGAGCGTGAGCCTGCCGCCCGGCGCCGACCGGCCGCTTGCGGTCAAGAACATCAGCTTCGAGGTGCACGCCGGCGAGACGGTGTGCCTGCTCGGTGAGTCAGGTTCCGGCAAGTCGGTGATTGCGCAGGCCGTGATGGGCTTGCTGCCGCAAGGCCTGCGGGCGGTGTCCGGCAGCATCACCCTCGATGGCCGTCCGCTGCTGCCGCTCACGCTGGCCCAACTGCGGCGCCTGCGCGGCCCGGCCATGGCCATGGTGTTCCAGGAGCCGATGACGGCGCTGAACCCCGTGCAGCGCTGCGGCGAGCAGGTCGACGAGATGCTGCGCGAGCACACCACGCTGGGTGCCGCTGCGCGCCGCGCGGAGATCGTGCGCATCTTCGAGCGGGTGCAGCTGCCCGAGCCCGAGCGCATCTACGCCTCCTACCCGCACCAGCTTTCCGGCGGGCAGCGCCAGCGCATCGTCATCGCCATCGCGCTCATCCTCAAGCCCGCGCTGCTGATCTGCGACGAGCCGACGACGGCGCTGGACGTCACCACCCAGGCCGAGATCCTCAAGCTCATCGCCGAGCTGCAGCGCGAGAACGGCACGGCGGTGCTGTTCATCACGCACGACTTCGGCGTGGTGGCCGAGATCGCCGACCGTGTGGTCGTCATGCAGCTCGGGAACATGGTGGAGCAGGGCGGCAAGCTCGAGGTGCTGCAGGCGCCGCGCGAGGACTACACCCGCATGCTGTTGGCGGCGGTGCCGGCGCTCGGCGGCTGCACGCGCCCGCCGCTGCCGGGCGGGCCGTCGCTGCTGGACGCGAAAGCGCTCAGCAAGACCTATGTGACCGGTTCCTGGCCGGCGCGCCGGCGCACGGTGCATGCGGCGGCCGAGGTGTCGCTGTCGGTGCATCCGGGCGAGACGGTCGGCATCGTGGGCGAATCGGGCTCGGGCAAGTCCACCGTGGCGCGCTGCATTGCGCGGCTGATCGAGCCGAGCAGCGGGGACATCGTCGCCGGCGGCGTGTCGGTGGCCCGCGCGAGCGGCCGTGCGCTCTCGCCGTTTCGCCGCCGCGTGCAGGTGGTGTTCCAGGACCCGTACCGCTCGCTCAACCCGCGCCAGACGGCGGGCGCTTCCATCATCGAAGGCCCGGTCAACTTCGGCGTGCCGCGCGAGCAGGCCTGGCAGCGCGCCGAGGAACTGATGAAGCTCGTGCGCATGCAGCCTTCGGCGCTGCACCGCTACCCGAGCGAGTTCTCCGGCGGGCAGCGCCAGCGCATTTCCATCGCACGCGCACTCGCCTGCGAGCCGCAGGTGCTGATCGCCGACGAGGCGGTGTCGGCGCTGGATGTGTCGGTGCAGGCGCAGATCCTCGAGCTGCTCAACGACATTCAGCGTCGGCTGAAGATCGGCATCCTCTTCATCACCCACGACCTGCGCGTGGCCAGCCAGATCTGCGACCGCGTCATCGTGATGCAGCGCGGGCGCATCGTCGAGCAGGGGCCGATCGAGCAGGTGTTCTTCTCGCCGCAGCACCCGTACACGCAGACGCTGCTGGCGGCCGCACCCGGGCGCGGCTTCGCCTTCGGTCAGCGTGAGGCGGTGGCGGCGGTATGAGCGCCCCCGCACGGCCGCCCGAAGGGGGCGCTCGCGTCCCTCTCGGAGGGACCCGCGAAGCGGAGGGCGCACCGGTCAACCTGCGCGTTCTCATCGGCGGCTTCCAGCACGAGACCAACACCTTCGCACCGACCCGCGCCGACTGGGCCGCCTTCAACCGCGGTGAGACCTTTCCGGCCTTCGTGCGCGGCGAGGCGATGGTGCAGCGGCTGCAGCACGGCAACGTGGCCATCGGCGGCTTCATCGGCGCGGCGCGCGAGCACGGCTGGACGCTGCGGCCCTCGTGCTGGGCCGGCGCCACGCCTTCGGCCCATGTCACACACGATGCCTTCGAGCGCCTGGCCGAGGTGTTCGTGGCGGACGTGCGCGAGGCCCTGGATCAGGGGCTGGACGCGATGTACCTCGACCTGCACGGCGCCGCGGTGGCCGAGCACCTGGACGATGCCGAAGGCGAGCTGTTGTCGCGCATCCGCGCGCTGACGGGGCCGGCGCTGCCCATCGTGGTCAGCCTCGACATGCATGCCAACGTGACGCAGCGCATGCTGGACCTTGCCGACGCGCTGGTGGCCTACCGCAGCTATCCGCACGTCGACATGGCCGACACCGGCCGGCGTGCGGCCATGCTGCTGCAGCGGCGCCTCGCCCGCGGCGAGCGCGAGCCGCGGCATGTGCTGCGGCTGCCGTTCCTGCTGCCGCTGAACGTGCAGACCACCATGACCGAACCGGCGGCCTCGGTGTTCCGCACGCTGGCCGAGCTGGACGCGGCGCACGGCGTGGTGATGAGCTTTGCCACCGGCTTCCCCGCCGCCGACATCGCCGAATGCGGCCCGGTGCTGTGGGCCCATGGCGACGCGGCCATGGCTGCGGTGCAGCGCCTGCACATGCGCATCGAGCCGCGTTCGCAATGGCGGCTCCAGCTGCTGGCGCCGCGTGCGGCCGTCGCGAAGGCGCTGGAGATCGCGGCCGGCGCCGAGCGGCCCGTCGTCATCGCCGACACCCAGGACAACCCCGGCGCCGGCGCCGACAGCAACACCACCGGCATGCTGCATGCGCTGCTGGCCGAAGGCGCGGGCCGGCGTTTTCCGCAGCAGGTGGCGCTGGGCCTGATGTACGACCCGGTGGCCGCCGCCGCTGCGCATGCCGCGGGCGAGGGCGCGCAGCTCACGCTGTCCCTCGGCGCCGCCGTGCCGACCTTCACCGGCGAGCCGAGCGACCCGCCCGTCGAAGCGCGCTACACCGTGCGCGCGCTCGGCGACGGCCGCGTGGCGCTCAAGGGGCCGATGGCCATGGAGCCCGTCGTCGAGCTTGGCCCCTGCGCCTGCCTGGAGCTCGACGGCGTGCTGATTGCCGTGGCCAGCGCCAAGCCGCAGATGCTGGACCGGGAGCTGTTCCGCCATGTCGGCATCCAGCCCGAGCGCATGAAGCTGCTGGTGAACAAGAGCTCGGTGCATTTCCGCGCCGACTTCGCGCCGATCGCCGAAGCCATCCTGGTGGCCAAGGCGCCCGGCCCCATGGCCGCCGATCCTGGCGACCTGCCCTGGAAGAAGCTGCCCGCCCACATGGCGCGGCGCCCCTGACACCGAACCCACGCACTCCCGAGAGCACCATGAGCCGTACCGCCGCGCAGCACCTGCGCGAGATGCAAGAGCACGGCGATGAATTCATCGCCATCCGCCACCGCATCCACCAGCACCCCGAACTCGCGTTCGAGGAATTCCGGACCAGCGACCTGGTCGCCGAACGCCTGCAGGCCTGGGGCTACCGCGTCGAGCGCGGCCTGGGCGGCACTGGCGTGGTGGCGCAGCTGCAGCGCGGGCGCGGCGGCAAGCGCCTCGGCCTGCGCGCCGACATGGACGCGCTGCCGATTGCCGAGGCGACCGGCCTGCCCTATGCGAGCCAGCGCGCCGGCGTGATGCATGCCTGCGGCCACGACGGCCACACCGCCATCCTGCTGGCCGCCGCCCAGCGCCTGGCGCAGGCGGGCGAGTTCTCCGGCACGCTCAACCTCATCTTCCAGCCGGCGGAGGAGGGCGGCGGCGGCGCGCTGCGCATGATGGAAGACGGCCTGTTCGAGAAGTACCCCTGCGACGCCGTCTTCGCCATGCACAACGGCCCGGGCACGCCGCAGGGCCGGCTGGTGTTCCGCGACGGGCCGATGATGGCCTCGTCCGACTACGTCACGATCACGCTGCACGGCGTCGGCGGCCACGGCGCCGAGCCGCACCGCGCGGCCGATCCCATCGTCGCGGCGGCCAGCATCGTGATGGCGTTGCAGACCATCGTCTCGCGCAACGCGAGTCCGATGGAAATGGCCATCGTCACCGTCGGCGCCCTGCATTCGGGTCAGGCCAACAACGTGATCCCGCAGACGGCGGTGCTCGAGGTCTCGGTGCGTGCGCTCACGCGCGAGATGCGCGAACTCATCGAGCGGCGCCTCAAGGCCCTGGTCGCGGCGCAGGCCGAGAGCTTCGGCGTGCGCGCCGAGATCGACTACCGGCGCGGCTACTCGGTGCTGGTCAACACGCCGGCCGAAACCGCGTTCGCGCGCGAGGTGGCCATCGAACTGCTGGGCGCCGAGCAGGTCGACCCGCACGGTCCGGCGTTGTCGGCCAGCGAGGACTTTTCCTTCATGCTCGAGAAGGTGCCCGGCTGCTATCTCATCATCGGCAATGGCGACGGCGAAGGCGGCTGCGCGGTGCACAACCCCGGCTACGACTTCAACGACCGCAACATCGCCGTCGGCGCGGCCTACTGGGTGCACCTGGCGGAGCGGTTTCTGGTGGACGACTGAGCGGGCGGCACGGCGGCGCTAGAGTGCCCGGGCCCCGTCACCCGGCCGCCGCATGTACACCCTCCTGCTGGTCCTCGACCTCCTCGGCACCTTCGTGTTCGCGCTCAGTGGCGCCACCGCCGGTGCGCGGCGCGGGGTGGATGTGTTCGGCATGCTGGTGCTGGCCTTCGTGGCGGCCACGGCCGGCGGCATGCTGCGCGACCTGCTGATCGGTGCGGTGCCGCCGGCGGCACTCACCGACTGGCGCTACCTCGCGCTGTCCATGCTCGCCGGCGTGTTCGCCTTCTTCCGCCACGTCGACATCGAGCGCCTGCGCAGCCCGGTGCAGGTCTTCGATGCACTGGGCCTGGCGGTCTTCGCGGTCTCGGGTGCGCAGAAGGCGCTGGTGTTCGGGCTGGACCCGGTGATGGCGGCGCTGCTGGGCATGCTCACCGGCATCGGCGGCGGCATGGCGCGCGACCTGCTGCTGGGCGGCATGCCCGCGGTGCTGCGCGCCGAGATCTACGCCACCGCGGCGCTGGCCGGTGCGGCCGTGGTGGTGATCGGCCACCTGCTGTCGCTGTCCGCGCTGCCGGTGACCGTGCTGGGCGTGCTGCTGTGCTTCGCCTTGCGCATGGTCGCGATACGGCGCGACTGGCAACTGCCCAGCGCACCACGGAGCCTGGCGGCACCCGAGCAGCCGCCGCGGCAGGATGCGCCGGACGACGACTAAGGGTTCAGGGAAGTTCGACGTCCGCGCCGTCGCCGGCAGGGCCGGCGCGCGTGGGCGACGACGCCTGGGCCGCCGTATCGGCCGCGGCCTGGAGGGCGGCCATCGCGCCGTCGAGTGCGGGCGGGGTCGTGGCGCGTGGTGGCACGGCGGCCGGCGTCACGGTGCTTGCGGGCTTGGGCCGCCGGCGCGGTTCAGGCTGCGCGCTGCGCGGCGGCAGCGGGGGCAGGGAGATGTCCTGCCAGTCGTCCCAGCGCACGACCCGTTCATGGGGCGCTGCCACCGGAATCTCCTCGAGCACCTGGCCGGCAGCGTCCGCGACCACCACACGATGCGACGCGGTATTGGCCGCCACCGCGCGGCCGAAGCGCCGCAGGTGCGCGATGTCGGTGTGCCAGATGCGGCCCTCCTCGCGCAGCCGGCCGCGCTCGTCGCGCACCACCTCGATCACGCGGAAGATCGGCGCGGCATCGGTGTTCGTCTCGGCGCGTGCGGACAGGGCGGCGCCGGCTCGTGTGTCTTCGGGGCGGCGTTCGGGGGTGGAGGTTTCCTTCGACATGCTGTGGCGGTCTGACTGCAACCGGGAGTATTGCCCCGGCCCCGCCGCTTGCCGAGCGCCCACGTCCACGCACCGCGCGCTTGTGTCGACGATTGCCGTTTCCCGCCGCCTCGACGGCGCCCGTTGCGGCTGCAGACAGCGCGCCCGCCCAGTGATTGACACCCCCGCCGCGGCTCCGTATGTTCGCCCACCGACGGACAGCGCGGGCCGGCAGGTCTTCGCTCACAACGACAGCGAGGACAACTCTTGATTCCCACCGTTCGCATCCGTGCGGCCCGGTTCGCCTCGTGCGCCGGCCTGTGGTTCGTCTCCTGCGCGGCGATCGCACAGGCCGTCGCGCCCAGCGCCGGCAGCCTGCTGCGCCAGGCCGAGCCGCCGCGCACCGCGGTGCCGGGCGCCGACCCGGCGGTGCTGCCCGATCAAGCGCCCGCGCGCGCCGTGATCGCCCCGCCTTCGGGCGGGCCCACGCTCACGGTCGGGGGCTTCCGGATCGCCGGCGTGGACGCGGCCACCGCGCAGCGCCTGCTGCCGCAGCTCGAGCAGTACACCGGCGCCGGCAAGACGCTGCTCGACCTGGAAGACGCCGCCAAGGACGTGGAAGTGGCGCTGCAGCGCGAGGGCTTTTTTCTCGCGCAGGCCTACGTGCCCGAGCAGACGCTGGCGGACGGCATCGTCACGCTGCAGGTGCTCATCGGCCGGCTCGGCACGGTGACGCTCGAGGCCGAGCCCGGCGTGGCGGTGGACAGCGCCTTCATGGAGCGCATCGTCGAGCGCCTGCGCGGCCATCCGGTGGTCGAGCGCGGGCTGATCGAGCATGCGCTCTTCACCCTCGGCGACCTGCGTGGCATTGCGGTGCATTCATCGCTCACGCCGGGCGAGCGCATCGGCCATGCCGACCTGGTGATCAAGGTGTCGCCCGCAAAGACCAGCGTCTATTCGATCGAATACGACAACGCCGGCTCGATCTACACCGGCCGCCACCGCATCTACGGCAGCGCCGAATGGTTCAGCCCGGCCGGGCGCGGCGATGTGGCCTCGCTGCGCGCACAGGCCGCCAGCGGCACGCAGTTCCTGCGCGCGGCGTGGCTTGCGCCGTACAACGCGGTGGGCAGCAAGCTCGGCGTGGCGCTCAGCCTGCTGCGCTACGAGCTCGGCACGTCGGTGTTCGACCCGCTCGATGCCGAAGGCACGGCCGCCGCGCTGTCGCTGCAATGGCTGCATCCGCACATCCGTTCGCGCAACCGCAACCTCTTCTTCCAGGCGAGCACGGACCTGCGCGAGTTCAACGACAAGGTCAACGCGATCGCGCTCGACAGCAAGAAGAGCATGACCGCCTACGCCACCTTCGGCGTGGTGGGCGACTGGCGCGACACGCTGGGCGGCGGCGCGATCAGCAACTACGCCGCGAGCGTGGTGCTCGGGCGGCTGAAGATCAAGACGCCCGACGAGGCCTTCATCGACGCCGCCGGCTACCGCTCCGCCGGCAGCTACGCCAAGCTGGTGCTCAACGGCTCGCGGCTTCAGCTGCTGCCCAACAAGGACTATCTGTTCCTGAGCGCGCAGGCGCAGTTCGCCGGCAAGAACCTCGACAGCTCCGAGAAGCTCAGCATGGGCGGGCCGGACCGCGTGCGCGGCTACCCCTCGCCCGAGTCGCCCAGCGACAGCGGCGTGATCGCCACTTCGGAGTACCGCAAGCCGCTGCGTTTCAATGCCGTGAAGAACGCCGACCTGGTGTTCTCCGTCTTCGGCGATTACGGCTATGCCCGCCAGCACCATCGCCCCCTGCCCACCGACACCGGCAACACCCGCAAGCTGCAGTCGCACGGCGTGGGGCTGACGTACGCCAACTCCACCGGCCTGCTGGTGCGTGGCTGGGTCGCCGTGCGCGGCAGCACCAAGGCGCAGAGCGACGACAGCCGGGCGCGTGCGGTGGTGCAGGTGAGTCAGCAGTTCTGATGGCACATCACGCGGGTCGCCACAAGGGGAGGTGTGCCACAGGGCGGGTGCGGGATACCCGTCCTGTTTGCGCGAACAAGCCCGTTCGCAACAGAAGCCCGTTCGCGCTGAGGTATCGAAGCGCCGTCGCACGGCCCTGGCTTCGATGGCCCGGCCGTCGATGCACAAGCCCTTCGATACCTCAGGGCGAACGGGATACCACGCGCGCCATTCGCTCCCCGAGCCCTTCGATACCTCAGGGCGAACGGGATACGGCGAGCGTCATTCGTTTCCCCGTTCGCGCTGAGGTATCGAAGCGCCGCCGCGCCAGGCGGGTCTCGAAGCGCCGGCCGTCGATGCACAAGCCCTTCGATACCTCAGGGCGAACGGGATTCGATACCTCGGGGCGAACGGGATACCGATACCTGACAGAAACCGAGAAACCGGGACACCCTGAGTCCCAGCCCTTCCCGGCGATACGCATGAGGCCATGTTCATGAGCAACGACAGCCGTCGCTTCTTCCGTCTCGACAACAGCCTGGCCCTGCTCCTGAGCACCCTGGCCGCACCCGCGCTCGCGCAGACCCTGCCCACCGGCGCGGACATCGTGCACGGCAGTGGCAGCGTGGCGGTCAACGGCAACGCCATGACGGTGACCCAGGGCAGCGCGCGCATGGTGGCCGACTGGCAGGGCTTTTCCATCGGTGCGGCGAACGCAGTGCAATTCGTGCAGCCGTCGGCCAACGCGGTGGCGCTCAACCGCGTCATCGGCGGCGACCCGAGCACCATCCTCGGCAGCCTCAGCGCGAACGGCCATGTCTACCTGCAGAACCCCAACGGCGTGCTGTTCGCGCCGGGCGCTCAGGTGAGCGTGGGCAGCCTGGTCGCCACCTCGCTGAGCGTGGACCTGCCGGCGTTCCTCGATGGCCGGCTGCAGCTCGCGGGCGATGCGTCGCGCGGCAGCGTGCGCAATGCCGGCAGCGTGGTCACCACCGAAGGCGGGCATGTGGTGCTGGTCGCGCCGCAGGTGGCCAACAGCGGGCACATCACCACGCCGGGCGGCACCGCGGCGCTGGTGGCCGGCTCCGCGGTGCGCATCGACCCGACCGGCGCCGGCCTGCTCGACATCAGCGTGCCGCAGGCCGTGGTGAACGCCCGGCTCGAACAGAGCGGCCGCATCGAGGCCGACGGCGGCGCGGTGCGGCTGGCTACGGCCGCGGTGGACGCGGCACTCGGCACGGTGATGCAGGTGGGCGGCGTGGTGCGGGCGCGCCGCATCGAGCAGCGCGGCGGCGAGATCGTGCTGGCCGGCGGCGCGAGTGGTGTGGTGCGCGTGGACGGCGTGCTGGATGCGTCCGGGCATGACGCCGCCGCGGGCGGCACGCTGAAGGTGCTGGGCGAACGCGTCGCGCTGCTCGGCCAGGCGCGGCTGGACGCCTCGGGCGGCCAGGGCGGCGGCACGGTGCTGGTCGGTGGCAACTACCAGGGGCAGGGCGCCGAGCCGAATGCGCGCGACACCCACGTGGGCGCCGGCGTGCGCATCGATGCCAATGCCACCCGGCGCGGCGACGGCGGCACGGTGGTCGTGTGGTCGGACAACGCCACCGCCTACGCCGGCCGCATCGCCGCACGCGGCGGCGCGCAAGGCGGCGACGGCGGCCTGGTGGAGGTGTCCGGCCGCCAGACGCTGGCCTTCGACGGCGAGGTCGATGTGCGCGCGCCCCACGGGCGCACCGGCGAACTGCTGCTCGACCCGGACCGCATCGAGATCGGTGTCGTCGCCGACCTGAACAACGACGGCACGCCCGGCGACGACCTGATCGGCCCCGACATTCTTTTCGACGGCAGCACCGCGCCGAGCTTCATCACCGCCGCGCGCGTGGCGCAGCTGCTGGCCACCGGCGACGTGACGCTGCAGGCGACGACCTCGATCGACCTCACGGCGCCGCTCACCGTGGCGCCGGGCGGCGCGGACGCCACACTCACGCTCAACAGCGCGAGCATCGGCATCGGCCAGCCCATGGTGCTGAACAACGCCTCGCTGGTCATCGACAACGGCCCGGTGGCGGGCAGCCACAGCATCTTCGTGGCGGCCGACATCAGCTCGCTGGCCAGCATCTCGCTCGCGACGCCCGAGCTGTTCCTCGACGGCAGCCTCACCGCCCGCGACGTGCGCCTGTCCACGCGGGAGCCGGGCGGCTCGATCTCGGCGCATGTCTCGCAGGACAGCGGCACCGGCATCACCGCCGACACGCTGACGCTGGAGCAACTGCCGGGTTCGTTCATGAGCATCCAGCTCGGCGGCCAGAACCGCATTGGCTCGCTGGTGCTGGCCAATGCGGTGCCGACGGTGATCAACATCGTCAACCCGCCCGGTACGCCGCTCGCCATCCGTGGCAGCGTCGACAGCCTGTTCCTGAGCGCGACCAGCGGCATCGTGCAAAGCGGCGCGCTGCAGGTGGCGAGCCTGTTCGACCTCACGACCACCGACACCGGCGCCACGACCGGCGTGGTGGACCTGTCCCACCCGGCGAACAGCTTCGGCGGCAGCGTCAACTTCAGCGTGGCGAGCCATTTCAGCCTGGCCGCTTCGGGCGCGCTCAGCATTGCCGGCAGCGCGGGCGGCAACATCACGCTGAACGCGGGCGGGCCGCTGTCGATGTTCGGCAACCTGCAGTCGGCGGGGCTGTTCGGTCCGTCGGTTGTCGACATCAACGCGGCCGGCGTGCACGACGGGCAGCTGCAGATTCTGCTGCCCGCCGGCGGGCGCTTTCGTGTGCGCTCGAGCGACTTCAGCGCCGATTCGCTGCTGGGCATAGGCCCCTCGTTCGACTACATCGCCTACAACGGCGCGAGCAACGACCCCGGCATGGGCAACGGCTTCTACACCAACCGCACGGCCAGCATCACCGGCAGCGCCAGCGGGGCGCCGGCCGTCTCCCACACCTACGACGGCGGCACCGACTTCGCCTTCGTCCACACCCTGGCCGGCGGCATGCTGGAGGAAGCGGGTGGCGGTGCAAGCTATTCGCTGGACGACCACAGCGTGGCCACCACGCTGAGCTTTGCCGACAAGAACGCCGGCATCGACAAGGGCTACACCGTGGCCGCCGACCCGAACGCCTCGGCCACCAGCAGCGGCGGCCGCAGCTTCTATGGCGTGAACTACACCGGCTATGTGCGCCTGCCCGGCGAGGGCAGCGTCTCGGAGATCACCCCGCGTGCGATCACGGCCGGCGGCATCACCGCGGTGGACCGGGTCTACGACGGCAGCACGCTGGTGGGCCTGTCGGCCGCAGGCGCCACCCTTTCGGGTGTGATCGCGGGCGACGTGGTGAGCCTGGACGCCAGCGGTGCCGTCGGCCTGATGGCCGACAAGCACGTGGGCACGGCCAAGCCGGTGACCGTGGCCGACCTCGCGCTGGCCGGCGCAGACGCCGGTAACTACAACGTAGCCGACGCGAGCGCGGCCACGGTGAACATCACGCCGCGTGCACTCACGACCACGGGCCTGGCCGCCATCGACCGCGTCTACGACGGCACGACGCTCGTGGCCGCCGATGCGAGCGGCGCGGTGCTCGCCGGCGCCATCGTGCCGGACGACATCGTCACGCTCGCCGGCGCGAGCGGGCAGATGGCAGACAAGCATGTGGGCATCGACAAGCCGGTCACGCTCAGCGTGCTGCTCGCCGGCGCCGATGCCGGCAACTACAGCGTGGTCGACGCGAGCAATACCCGCGTCACCATCACGCCGCGCACGGTGCTCTCCACGGGCCTCGCCGGTGTGGACCGCGCCTACGACGGCAGCGTCGCCGTGGCGATCGACGCGAGCGCCGCCTCGTTCGTCAATGCCGTCGCGGGCGACAGCATCGCGCTGGACCTGTCGGGTGCGAGCGGCACCATGGCCGACAAGCATGCGGGCGCGGGCAAGCCGGTGACGATTGCCGGCGTGACCCTGACCGGCACGGACGCCGCCAACTACAGCCATGCCGACGCGAGTGACGCCACCGTCACCATCAGCCCGCGCACGTTGACGGCCACCGGCATCGGCGCGGCCAACCGGGTGGTCGACGGCAGCACCGCCGTCACGCTCGCCACCGGCGGCGTCAGCCTGCTGGGGCTGCTGCCGGGCGATGTGGTGGGCGTGGATGCGAGCGGCGCCGTGGGCTTGGTGCCGTCGCCGGCGGCGGGCGTGCAGCCGGTGAGCATCTCCGGCCTGCTCCTCACCGGGCCGGATGCCGCCAACTATTCGCTCGCCAGTGCGGCGCTCGGTCCGCGCGGCGAACCGCTGCAGGTGCGGCTGATGACGCCCGCGCAGGCCGCGTTCGAGGAGGTGCGCTACCGCCAGTACCTGCAAGGCGTGAGCGACGCGCAGGAACCCTTCCGCCGCGCCATGGCCGAGGCGCTGGCCGCCGGCTTCGGCAAGGAGAACATCCGCCGCCAGCTCTCCCGCGGGCTGGTGTTCGAGACGGGCCTTGCGGCGCCGGCGGTGGACGAGATCGACAGCGCCGCACGGCCCGATGCCTGCGACGGTGCGGACACGGGACTGGCCTGTGGCCGCTAGCCGCCACAGCGCCGGGTGGCGCCGCGACCGCCGGCGGCTGCTGCAGGCCGCCGCCGCCGGCGGCATCGCGGCCACGGGGCTGCCGGCCATTGCGCAGCCCGGATCCGCCGGCGTGGCACTGCTGGTGGGCAACACCGCCTACGTGCCCAGCGAGGAGAACCTGCCGCCGGCGCGCAAGAGCGTGGCCGACCTGCAGGCGCGGCTCGAACGCCTGGGCTTCCAGACGCTCGCGCTGAACGACCCGCCGATCGGGCAGGTGCAGGCCGAGCTCGAACGTCTGCAGCGCGCGGTCGACCAGAACCCGGCGCTGGCGGCGGTCTTCTATTTCTGCGGCCACGGCTTCCAGTCGAACGCCGAGAACTTTCTGGTGCCGGCGGGCGGCAACCTGCAGTCGGCGCCGGCGGATCTGTCGGGCAGCTGCATGTCGCTCGAGCGCGATGTGTTCACGCGGCTCACGCGCCGTGCCGGGCCAGCGGCCACGGTCATCATGGTCGACGCCTGCCGCACGCCAGACCGCCCGCGCACACAGAGCGAGGGCTACAACCAAACCATGCCGCCCGACGGCTGCCATGTCGTCTTCGCCACCGGCCCCGGCAAGCGCGCCTTCGCGCCGAACGACCCGACGCGCCACACCTTGTTCAGCGAGGTGCTGGTGTCCGAACTGGCGGTGACCGACCCGGCGCGCTCCATCCTGCTCACGCTGGAGACGGTGCGCGTCAAGGTGGCCCGGCGGGTGAACAGCATCCCGGCGATCGTGCGGGCGTTCGGGCCCGATGCGCAGGAGCCCGAGCTTGCGTCCAACGTGCTGGGCGACCCGGCCTGGATCGCGAGTGGCGCGCGTCCGGCCGCCGCCGTGCCGCTGCCCGGCACACCCGCGAACGAACTCCAGGCGGCCCGGCAGGACGGGTCACCCAAGGACGCGGCCGCCCGCCTGAAGGCACTGCTCGACACCTTGCCTTCGGGCGACGAGGCCGACATCGCCCGCGAGCGGTTGAAGGACCTGGACCGCGTGCAGCGCGCCGCCCGCAGCGCCCGATTGCCACTGGACGACATGGCCGCCTTCGCCGCCGCCCAGCCGGCGCGCGTGGCCGAGGACGTGCAGCGTGCGCTGCAAGGCGACAAGTACGCCGCGCTGCGCGTCGCCGAAACCCTGCCGCCGCCCGCCGCCGGCACCCTGATCGAACGCAGCGACCACGGCCGCTGGATGGCCTTCGCGGCGCATCTCGGCAACGGCATCGCCGCCTACCGCCTCAGCCTGCACTTCCGCAACGTGGACCGGCGGGATGTGGAGGCGTCGCGCTACCTCAACCTGGCGCGGGCAAACAACTACACACCGCCGCGGCAGTTGGATTCGAGGCGGTAGGGAGGGCGGCTTTGGCGCCCGTTCGTCCTGAGCTTGTCGAAGGACCTGAGCGCGTACCCCCGTTCGTCCTGAGCGTGTCGAAGGACACGGCGCTCGCAAACAGGCACTTCGACAAGCTCAGTGCGAACGGGTTTTTGTGTGGGCCTTGGAGATCGGGAGCCATCGCGTTTCTCCTCCGTTCGTCCTGAACTTGTCGAAGGACACGCGTGCACGCGGAGGCACTTGGACAAGCTCAGTGCGAACGGACTTATGTGTGGAGCCCCGGGGATCATGAGTTGGGCGGCCTTCTCTTCCCGCCCCCGTTCGTCCTGAGGTATCGAAGGACCGGGCTGAGGTATCGAAGCCCGTGTGCGTCCACGAGCGCTTCGATACCTCAGCGCGAACGGTTCTCTTTGGCGGCGCGTGGCTGCTTTTGCGCGAACGGTTCTTGTTTGGCGGCGCGTGGCTGCTCATGAGCCGCCACGCCTTGCCCGCCCGTTCGTCCAGGTATCGAAGAACCCGCGTGAACCGCGTCCGCTCAGGAGCATGCGGTCGAACTCACACGAACCGCACGAACCACCCCAGCGGATGGTGCGCCCGCGCCACCGAATACATCATCAGGAAGCAGGCCACGGCCGCGACGTAGAAAAGCGCCCGGGCACCCGTGCCGCGCGCGCGTCGCAGGGCGAAGGTGCCGAGCACGACGTAGGCGACCAGCAGCATCAGCTTCACCTGCAGCCAGGCCACGGCAAACGGGTTGAGCTGCAGGATGAACAGCAGCAGCAGGGCGGCCACGAGCAGCAGCGTGTCGATGCCCATGCTGGTGTGGCGCAGCGGTGGGCGCATGGGCCAGCGGGCGCCGGCGAGCACGGCGAGGCCGCGCAGGGCGAAGAGTGCGCCGCTGGCGAGTGCCAGGCCGATGTGGGCGTGCTTGATGTACGGGTACAGGGTGGCCAGACTCATGGCGTCGTTTTCGTCGTGGTATTCGTCTTGCGGCGCTGCGCCATCTCCTGGCCCATGGCGCGCAGTTCGTCGGCGCTGAGCGCCTGGGCCGCGCGCGGAAAGATCAAGGATTCCTCGATCTCTGCATGGCCGGCATACAGCGCCGCAAAGGCCTCGGCGGCCTCGAGCGCCGCCGTGTCGAAGGCCGCATCGTCGCCTTCGGCGAGCGCCTGCAGCGGCACGCGCAGCACGGCCCACTGGCGGCGCATGGCGTCGTGCTGGCGCTGGAGCGTGTGCACCGCCTCGTGCACATCGGCGCCGGCATCCAGGCGCAGCATCAGCGGGAAGACGTGGCGCTCCTCGTCCTCGTGGTGATGCGGCGCGGCGATGTCGAAGTAGCGCAGCACGTCGCGCGCGGCATCGTGCACGTGGGTGTCGACGCGCCCCACGCGCACGCGCTCGCACAGGCGCGCGAGCAGGTCGAGGCTGCGCTGCACGCGCTCGTGGCAGGCCGCGAGCATCTCGAAGGGTTGCTCGAAGCTCGGCGCAGCGGCGGGGCGGCCGGGTTCGTTGATTCTGATCAGCGCCAAGGGGCGGCTCCGGGACGGCAAAGGCCTTCGAGGATACGGCAGCCCACCGCCGCGTCGGCTGACCGGCAACAATCGCCCGATGCCTGCCGCACGCCCCGCGATTCCCACCGCCGCCATCTCCACCACGGCCTTTCTCACCCTGCTGCTGATCGCGCTGATGATGGGCGCCAACCATGTGGCCGCCCGTGTGGCCTTCGACCATGGCGTGGATGTCGCGACCGCCGTGAGCGTGCGCAGCGGTGTCACCGCGTTGGTGGTCGGCCTGCTGGTGTGGCGCCAGGGCGTGGCGCTGCGGCTGAGCGCGCGCCACAAGCTGGCGCTGCCGGCCATCGGCCTGCTGGTGGGCGTGCAAAGCCTGTGCCTCTATTCCTCCGTCGCGCGCTTGCCGGTGGCGCTGGCGCTGCTGGCCTTCAACACCTATCCGCTGTGGACGGCGCTGTGGGCACGCCTGGTCTATAGGCACCGCCCGCCGCGGCGAGTGCTCATGGCCATGCCGGTGATGCTGCTCGGGCTGGCACTCGCGCTGGACGTGCTGGGCGCCGCCTCGGGCCTGGGTGCCGCCGCGCAATGGCAGGAGATCGGTGCCGGCGTGGCCTATGCGCTGGCGGCGGCGGCCACCTTCGGCCTGGCGCTGGTCATCACCCAGCACGAAGCGGCCGACCTGGACGGCCAGCTGCGCACCGCGACCACCATGGCCATCGTCGCGGTGATGGCGCTGGCCGGCGCGGCCACGCAGGGCGGCCTGCACTGGCCGCATGCAGCAGCCGGCTGGGCGGGTCTGGCGGTGTTGACATTTCTCTACGGCACGGCCTTCACGATCATGTTCACCGTGCTGCCGCGCCTGGGCGTGGTGGGCAATTCGCCCATCATGAACGTGGAGCCGGTGTTCGCACTGGTGCTGGCCTGGGCGCTGCTCGGCCAGGCGATTGCGCCCATGCAGCTCGTGGGTGGCGCGATCGTCGTGGGCGCGGCGACCTGGCTCGGGCTGCGTCGGCGCTGAACGCGCAGGCCGCGCGGGTTCAGGCGCTGCCGCCCGCTTCCTCGTGCGTGCGCGGCGCGTTGCCCGCCTGTTCGTCGAGCGACTGCCGGTAGCGGATGCAGCCGCGCATGAACTGCGGCCATTCGGGCACGGCGATGCGCGGCTCGGTGCGTTCCGGCAGCAGATCCCACAGCGCCGGGTGATGCCAGCACAGCTCGTGGCCGCTCGCATCGCGGTGCGCGCGGATGCCGGCACGCAGGCGTTTCACTTCGGCGAGAAGTTGGTCTTGGGAGAAGTGCAGCAGGTCGTCGTCCATGGGTCACCTCGCGTTCCCGCCGCGGCTCTGCCGCGTGCAGCCGCCGCGCGCCTTCGCCAGAAGGCCCACCAGCGATGGCGGCCGGTGTCTTCCGGGCTGTCGTCCGCACCCAGCGCACGCAGCCGTGCTTCGACGGCCGGCAGGCCCACACGCCGCGCTGCCTGCATCGGCGTGAGCGATTCGAAAGGGGATCGCAGGCTCGGGCTGGCGCCACGCTCGAGCATGAAGAGCGCCGTCTCCACCTGCCCGGCAAGAATGGCGCCGACCAGCGGCGAGGTCATGCATTCGGGGTGAACGTAGTCGAGGTCGACGCCCTCGCTGACGTGATAGCGCAGCAGCGCCAGATCGCCTTCGCAGCCGGCCTTGAACATCTCTTTCCAGTTGCCGCCGTCGGACATCAGCGCTCCTTTTCGTGGACTCGTGGCGTGATGCGCGCGCCGTCAAGGCCGCGGCACCGGGATGTCGAAATGCAGCACGTCCTCGCGCGTGCCGAGCTTGGTGTAGAGCGCGATCGCCGGATCGTCGCCATGGTCGGCCTGCACGTAGATGACCCAGGTGTCGCGCGCCGCGGCCAGTTGCTGCAGGTGCCCGATCAGCGCTGTCGCGATGCCGCGGCGCCGGTGCGTCGCGGCGACGGCCAGGTCGTAGATGTAGATCTCGCTGCGCTCCTGCTCGAACTTGCGCAGCTCGTAGGCCGCGAGCGCGCCCACGACGATCTCGCCGTCGAGTGCGGCCAGGGCGAAGAAGCCGTCGCTGGCGAGCAGCCGCTCGAGGTAGGCGGTGCGCGGGCGTGCGCGGCCGTAGCTTTCGGGGTCGTCGAAGGCCTGCTCGAACACGTCCAGCATGCCGCGCATCAATCCCGTGTCGCCGGCGCCGAGGCGGCGCACGCCGAAAGAAGGGGTGCCGCTGCCCATGTTCAGCCGCCGGTGATCGTGAGCACCGAACTGGCGGTCGCCACCAGCGTGTCGGGTGTGTCGGCCGCGGCCAGTGTGGCGCGTGCGAACGCCATGCGGCGCCCGCGCCGTTCGAGCTCGCCCTCGGCCACATAGCGGCCCGAAGGCGCGCCCTTGAGGAACGAGGTGTTGAGGCTGACGGTGGCGCAGCCTTCGCCCTCGCCGAGCGTGGCCATGGTGGCGAAGGCCATGGCGAAATCCAGCATGCCCGCCACCGCGCCGCCCTGCAGCACGCCGGTGCCCTGGATGAAATACGCGGCCGGCTCGAAGCCCAGCCGCACGCGGCCGGTCGCGGCGTCCGCATCCAGCAGCTGCATGCCCAGCGCCTGCGCCATGGGATTGGCGTCCACCGCGACCGGCCGGCGGTCGCTGGCCAGGAAGCGGCGCAGCGCGGCGAGGTCCGCGGTCGGGGCTGACGGTGATGGCCGGGTGGGGTTGTTCATGCGGGCCTCGCGCTGCGGCCCGCGCGCGGGCGTGCGGTGGATGCGTTTGCGGCCGCCTCTCGCGGCAGCGTGCGCGCATGCACCACCAGCCGGTCGAGCAGGGCGTCGAGCTGGCGGCGCTGCGTGGCGTCCAGGCAGGCGAGGATCTCCTCGTTGCGCCGGGCGATCACCTCGCGCAGCTTCTCCCACACACGTTGGCCCTTGGGTGTGAGGCTGAGCACCACGCCACGCCCGTCGGCATCGCTCATGGTCTTGCGCACCAGGCCCTTGTCCACCAGCGCCTGCGCGGCGCGGCTCGCCTGGCCCTTGTTGAGGTTCGCCCAGCCGGCCAGGTCGCTCACCGACAGCGGCCCGAACGAGGCCACCGCCGCATGGCAGCGGCCCTCGCCGAGCGGCATGCCCGCGTCTTCGAGGTAGGCCTGCTGCGTCACCCGGTCGGTCAGCTTGTGGATGGTGTGCAGCCGGTGGGTGAAGCTGCGATCCAGCCTGAAATCGCGGCGGCCGGGCATGGGCTCAGTTCAGCTTGATGCCGTTGGTGCGGATGACCTCGCCCCATTTGTCGAGCTCGCTGCGCCAGTAGTCGGCCATTTCCTTGGGCGTGCTCGGGATGGCTTCGAGGCCCAGCGTCTGGAAGCGCGCCTTCACGCGGGTGGCGTCCAGCGCGGTGACCAGCGCCTTGTTGAGCTGGTCGATCACCGCGGGCGGCGTGCCCGCGGGCACCACCAGGCCTTGCCAGGCATAGGCCTCGAAGTCCTTCAGGCCCTGCTCGGTGAGGGTGGGGATGTCCTCGAAGTTCTTCACGCGTTCCGGGCTGGCCACGCCGATGGCGCGCAGCTTGCCGGCGCTGATGTGCGCATGGCCGCTGGCGGTGTCCACGAACATGAACGGCACATGGCCGCCGAGCACGTCCTGCACCGCGGGCGCGGCGCCCTTGTACGGCGCATGCGTGAGCGGCACGCCGGTGCGCAGCTTGAAGAGCTCGGTGGCCAGGTGGTGCGGGCTGCCCGAGCCCGGCGTGGCGAAGATGGCCGGCTGCGGCTGCGCCTTGGCCCAGGCGATGAACTCCTTCAGGTTCTTGGCCGGCACCGACGGGTGCACGACCAGGATCATCGGGAAGCGCGCCATCAGGCCGACGGGCGCCAGGTCCTTCACCGCGTCATACGACAGGTTGCTGTAGAGGAAGGGGTTGGCCGCCAGCGTGGCGGTGTCGGCGCTCAGCACCACATGGCCGTCGGCCGTGGCCTTGGCGACATAGTCGGCGCCGATGTTGGTGGCGGCGCCCGGCTTGTTGGCGATGACGATGGTCTGCTTGAGCGTGTCGCTCATGTGCTCGGCCAGCGTGCGGGCCACCACGTCGGTGCCGCCGCCGGCGGGGTAGGGCACGACCCACTCGATGGTCTTGTCCGGGAAGGCCGAAGCGGTGAGCGGCGCGGCGAGTGGCACGACCAGCGCCAGCAGGGCGCCCGCGCGGCGAAGGGCAGTCGTCAGCATGGAGATCTCCTGGAGAGCTTTCGGGGTGCGCGCACCATAATCCGACCAGTTGCGCGCGCAACTAAGACATTTCCCTAGTCGACTTTGCGCCGCCCCGCCTTGATGATGGTCATGGTTGCGTCTGCAACCGCATGAACCGCGCACGCGACCGATGCACCTGCCCGCCACCGAGCCCCACCCCTCCATCTACTACCGCTACCAGGTGCATGCGCCGTGGCTGCCCGGTGCCCACGGGCCGCAGCGGCGCGCCAAGGTGGTGATCGTCGGTGCCGGCCCCGCGGGCATGGTGGCGGCGCTGGAGCTCGCGCGCCACGGCGTGCCGTCCATCGTGCTGGAGAGCGAGCTGCAGGTCTCGCTCGGCAGCCGCGCCATCGTCTTCACCCGCCGCTCGCTCGAGATCCTGCAGCAGGTGGGCGTGGCCGACGCGATGACGGCCGACGGCCTGCCCTGGCGCTTCGGCAACTCGTTCTATCGCGGCCAATGCGTGTTCCGCATGGAGGCGCCGCACGATGCGCACGACCGCTTCCACCCCATGCTCAACGTGCAGCAGCAGTACCTCGAGCAGTACCTGGCCGAGGCCTGCGAGGCGAATGCGCTGATCGACTTTCGCTGGGGCAACAAGCTCGCGGGCATCGAACAGCAGGCCGACCATGCGGTGCTCCGCGTCGACACGCCCGAAGGCGGATACACGCTGGAATCCGACTGGGTGATCGCCGCCGATGGCGGGCGCTCGCCGCTGCGCAGCATGCTGGCGCTCAAGCTCGAAGGCGCGTCCTACGAAGGCCTGTTCGTCATCGCCGACATCCGCGTGGACCTGCCGTTCCCGACGGAGCGCCGCGCCTACTTCGACCCCGCCTGGAACCCTGGCAACACCGTGCTCGTGCACCGCGAGCCACACGGCATCTGGCGCATCGACTACCAGTTGCCCAAGGGCGAAACGCCCGAACAGGCCTTGAAGAGCGAGTCTTTGAAGGCGCGCATCGACGCGACGCTGGCCATGATCGGCCACGCCGGCGCGGCATGGGAGATGGACTGGGCCTCGGTCTATTCGGCGCGGGCGCTGACGCTGCCCGACTACCGCGCCGGCCGTGTGCTCTTCACCGGCGATGCGGCGCACCTGCTGCCCATCTTCGGCGTGCGCGGCGCCAACACCGCCTTCCAGGATTCGCAGTCGCTCGGCTGGCACCTGGCCTTCGTGGTGAAGGGCCTGGCCGGCGAAGCGCTGCTGGCCAATTTCAGCGCCGAACGCGTGGGCGCCGCGCGCGAGATCATCGACGAGGCGGGCAAGAGCACGCGTTTCATGGCGCCGCCTTCACGCGGCTTCCAGCTGCTGCGCGATGCGGTGCTGTCGCTGTCGCTGCAGCATGAGTTCGTGCGCCCGCTCTACCACTGGCGCACCTCGCGGCCGCACGAGTACACGCGGTCCATGCTCAACGCGCGCGACGACGACGATGCGCGCTTCACCGCCGGCCCGGCCCGCGGCGCGCCGCCGCGCAATGTGCGTCTGGGCGATGACGACCACCTGCTCGACCACCTGGGTGGTGGCTTCGACCTGCTGTACTGGACCGACGCCGCGGCCCTGCCGCCCGCGCTGAGCGAGGTGGTAAGCGGCCTGCGCGGTCAGGGCGTGCCGGTGCGCATCACCGCCATCGGCGCGCCGCAACCCGTGGCCGGCGCCGACAAGACCCTGGCCGATGCCGACGGCCAGCTGCGCGCGCGCTACGGCATGCCCGCGCCGGGCGCCGCCTACCTGCTGCGCCCCGACCAGCATGTCTGCGCCCGCTGGCGCACGCTGGACGCCCCGCGGCTTGCCGCGGCCTTTGCCACCGCGTTGCCGCGCTGAGACCCATGGCCATGAGCACACCACCGAGCACGCTGGACATCGCCGGCCTCGAAGCCGTCTACGACCACCTCGCGCAGGCCATCGATCGCGCGGGGGAGGACAAGGCCTCGATCTTTCTGGTCAAGCTCGCGCTGCTGAGCGCGCAGGCGATCGGCGATGCCGCGGCGTTCGAGCGGCTGGTGGAGGCGGCGCTGCAGGATCTCTGAGCCGCATGGCCCTGGCCGCAGGTCGGCCGGGCCGGTTGCCTAGAATGCCCGCCGTTCCGAAAGAACCGTCATGGCGGCGACCGTGAAGGGCTTTCATTCTTGCAACCAGAAGTGGTGAAGATGAGCAAGCCCTTCATCTCCCTGTGTCCCGAGATCACCCGGTCGCATGCGCTGATGCTGATGGACTGGCTGGAAGACGAGTCCGTCACGCGCTACCTCAGCGATTCGCGCCATGTGTCGCGCTTCATCGAGCAGGCCATCGGCCGGGTGCAGCTGCCCATCCTGACGCACTTGTTCAATCAGGGCGGCCGCTTCTTCATGGCCTGCGACCGGCATGACGAGCCCGTCGGTTTCGTGCGGCTCGTGAAGACCGGTGCGGACTGCGAGATGGTGCTCGTCATCGGCAACCGGGAGCACTGGGGCCGCAAGCTCGGCACCTGCGCCATCCGCGAGGGCATGAAGCTCGCCTTCTTCGACATGCGGGCCGAGAAGCTCATCGCCAAGATCCACCCCGACAACGTGCGCTCGCTGAAGGCATTCCAGCGCTGCGGCTTTCTGCCCGAGAGCGAGACGCCGGAGCTGAAGTCCTTTGCCATGAGCTCAGAGCGCTACCTGCGGCTGCTGCGCGCCTTGCCCGCGGACTATGTGAGCGGGATCTACATCACCGAGGTCGACCGCGAGCGGCTCATGAACCTGATCTCGCCCGATGGCGAAGGCGAGGTGTTCGAGCTGGCACACGAGATCGAGCGTGCCGTCGTCGTCGACCCGCGCGAGGTGGACGAGGATGTGGTCACCATGAACTCCAGGGCCTTGCTGGAGCTGGATGACGAAGCGATGGAAGTCGCGCTCGTCTACCCCGAGGACGCGGACGGCAGCGCCCACAAGCTGTCCGTGTGCTCCGACATCGGCACCGCCATCCTCGGCTGCAAGGAAGGCGACGCCATCGACTGGCGCACGCCTTACCGCACGCGGCACATACGGATCGAGAAGGTGCTGTACCAGCCGGAGGCGGCGGGGCATTTCCATTTGTAGGCCTCGTGCCGCAGCCCGAGGCCGCGTGAGACGACCACCCACGCCCCCGTTCGGGCTGAGGTATCGAAGCCCTCGCGACGCGCGCCTCACGCCCAAAGCTCAACCGGTCCGGCGCTCCACCCACCGTTCGCCCTGATCCTTCGATACCTCAGGACAGGGTTCGCGCTGCGCGCGAATCGAAGGGCCGGTTCGGAGACTCGGCCCTCACCCCGCCGTACACGTAAACGGCAGCATGCGCCCGATCTCTACCGTGATCTGCTCGCCCTTGCCCCACACGGTGTTCGGCCCGTTGGAATAGCGGAACCCCGAGCCCGAGCGCTGCTGGTCCAGCTCGATCGTCCGGCCGTGCCGCACCATCACGGCCACCCCTTGCAGCGGGAAGAAGCGCATCTCGATGGATTCGCCGTTGCTGCACGCGAACTGCACCCGGTGCATGGGCGTCGGCTCGCCCTGCGGCGGCGGCGCAGCGGTGGCGCAGGCCGCCAGCAACGGCGGCAGCACGAGGGCGATGAAAGCGGTGCGCATGGTCAGGCGGGTAACAAGGGGCGGTGGTACATGGAGCCCCCCCTCGGCGGCATGGTTCACTGCGCTGCGGAGCGGCTCGACGCACCCGATCTTGGCTCCGCACGTCGCGCCGCCAGGCGTAAGCTGCTTCTGCGGCCGGCCGCAAGAGCTGCGCGCCGGCAGGCAGCACCCCGGCCGAACCCACCCGTACTGAGCGAAAGGACTTGCCATGTTGTCCGACTCCTCTGTGACGACCATGCTTCCCGTCAAGGACATGGCCCGCGCCCGTGCCTTTTACGAGGGCTGCCTCGGCTTGACGCCCGGCGGCCTGAAGCCGGATGGCAAATTCGTCTATTCGGTGGCCGGCAGCACCCTGGCGCTGTTCCCCAAGCCGGAGGGCACCAAGGCGGATCACACGGCGATCAGCTTCCGTGTGCCCGACATCGCGGCCAGCATCGAAGAACTCAAGCGCAGCGGCGTGGTGTTCGAGGACTACGACTTTCCCGGCCTGAAGACGGTGAACCACGTGTGCGTGCTGGGTGCGGAGAAAGCGGCCTGGTTCAAGGACACCGAGGGCAACTACCTCTGCATTCACGAGGACATTGCCTGAACGCGCGGGCTCCGGCCGCCAAGCCACCCACCCCGCCGCGCACGATGCGTGTCAGCGGCCTGCCGCCGGTGCGAGGAAGCGCGACAGCGACTCCACGTACATCTGCGGCGCCGTCGTCATGCCCTCGTGCGCCTGGCCGGCCAAGGCCTCGATGCGCACGTCGCGCAGCACCGCGGCGAGCGCATCGGTGACAAAGAACTGCCGCGGGCTTTCGCTGCCGATCTGCAGCAGGACCGGCATGGGCAGCGCGCGAAAGCGGTCCGCCTCGAACGAATACCGGCTGAGCGCCATCACATCGCGATGAGACGCCGGCGCGTCGGCGACGATGGGTGGCCAGAATTCCGTCGCCCGCAGCTGCGCGAGCTCCTCTTGCGGAACCGCGAGCTCAACGCCGAAGAACCGGGTCGCGAAGCCGTCCCAGTCGCCCGCCTGCGCGAGCAGATCCAGCGCCGCCAGGCCGGCCGCGTCGATCATGTCGGGCTGCGGCGGCTCGTAGAGAACGAGTTTGCGCACGCGTTGCGGCACCTCGGCCGCGGCGAGAAGCGCGACATGCGCGCCATAGGAATGGCCGAGCAGAAACACCGGCTCGTCTATGGCCTGAACCAGGCAGGCGACATCGCGACCCTCGTCCTCCACCGTGTGATCGTGTGTCGCGGCGGTGCAGCCGCGCCCGCGGCGCGCGACGGCATACACCGTGAACTCGCTTGCCAGCGCGTCCTTGACTTGCGCCCAGTTCGTGTCGTGATCGCTGAAGGCGCCGTGCACCAGGACGAGAGGCGGACCGTCGCCGCAGCGGTCGTAAGAGAGCGTGATGCCAGCGGGGGAGGTGATCTGATGCATGGGTCCGGTCGAAAGTCGAAGGTCGAAGGTGCATGGCGGTTGCCGAAGGCGCTTGCCGGGGATCGTGATGACGCGGCCTTGGAACAGCGCTACGGTTCGCGGGACGCCGCTTCACGGCCGGCGCTTCATCTGCGTCACCTTGTAGACCATGCCGGCCTTGTCATAGGTTGTCCATTCCCCGACTTGCTGGCCGGCCTCGAAGTACCCCGAGCGCATCTTCGTGCCGTCCGTGCGGAACCACTCCCAGTAGCCCGCGGGCATGCCATCCAGCATCTGCCCCTTGGCCCAGACGCTTCCGTCCTTGTGGAATTCGGTGTGCGGAGTCGGCTCGGCCATGGAGCGCTTACCTCACTTCCTGCGTGTCGCGTCCTGTTGCGTGGCAGATTCCTGTAGCTCAGCTCGACCCGGCGGCGGACCCTTCGTGCCGCGTCGCGCTGTAGAAGCGACGGTGTAGTTCCCGCACCTGCTCAGCAAGGCCCGGCACCGGACCTTCGACCACAAGATCGGGAACGACCTCACGAACCGGCAGCGCCCGCACGCGCGGCGCCGGAACGCCCAGTTCGGCGAGCCAGGCGGTCAGTTGTTCCGACGAACTCGCATACACGATTCGGCCCAGCCCCACCCACCCGTGCGCCGCGGAGCACATCGGGCAATGCTCGCCGGAGGTGAACACCGTCGCCGCCGCACGTTCCTCAGGCGTCATGTTCGCCGCGGCCCAGCGTGCCAGCGCGAACTCGGGATGCTGCGTCCGGTCGCCGCCGGAGACGCGGTTGCGGTCTTCGGCGAGGACCTTCCCGTCGGCGCCGACCAGCACCGAGCCGAAGGGTTCGTCGCAGGCTTCGAGGGCTTGGGTTGCCAGTTCGATGCAGCGCTGCAGGTGGTGGAGATCGGGGGCGGTCGCCATGGTGAGTTCCTGTCGTGGCCTGATCTTGCCTCACGGGCGGCAACGAGGCGGCGCAGACCGAATGCCTCCAACTCACCCATTGGCGAACAGGGCGCGATGAGCCTTCGCAAGCGCCTTCCGACGAGGGCCGGCGCTGGCTGCCGACGTGCGCATCACAGAACACCTGGGTTCCTTTGCCACACCGCCCACGTGAGCAACGACGCGAAGCCGACCCATAACAGGTACGGGAGCAGGATGACCGCGGCGAGCCGACTGTGGCGCCAGAAGGCGACTGCGGTGCAGGCGATCAGCGCAAGAAGAACGAGAACCTCCGCCGCAGCGAGTGCTCCGCGGTGCCATGCGAAGAACAGCCACGACCAAAGTGCGTTCGCCAGCAACTGAGCGATGAACACGCTCAGCGCGCCCCGCGCAGATCCCGGCGACCGCCACACCAGCCATGCTGACACACCCATGAGCCCGTACAGCACGGTCCAGACCGGACCGAAAAGCCACGCCGGTGGCGCCCATGAGGGCTTGTTCAGCTGTGCATAGAACGCCGCCGAATCAACGGAGGCCATCGCCCCCACCGCCGCGGCAGCGAACGCAACCAGCAGCCAGCCGATCAGGCCGACGACCTGCGATGCCAGCGAGCGTGGTGTCACCCACACATCCCGATATGCCCACAAGCCGTACAGAAATCGCACCCATCCTTGTGGATCATGGTCGCGTTCCCGCACTCCGGGCAGCGCCCGCCCGCAATCGGCCCCGGCGCACCCGAGTCGTCGCTCGGCGTCTGCAGGATGCCCATTTCCTGCACCGGATAGCCCTCTTCATCCAGCACGCCCAGCATCGCGTAGCGGTGGATGATGAGCCGCGCGATGTAGGCCACGGTCGAGGGCCACGTCTTCTGCCGCTGCTGCCCGTGCGGCAGCCCGGGGATGAAGGCCATGAAGTGGCCCAGCGGCTCGGCGTAGCTCAGCAGCTTG
>JBIQKU010000215.1:0-5462 GCA_044506225.1 Rubrivivax sp.
ACTGCGCGCTGCCGGTGGCCGAGGCGCTGGACAAGCAGCCCGCGCCGCGCGGGGCGGTGATGATCGCGCCGCCCGACTACCACCTGCTGGTCGAGCCCGACGGCTCGCTGGCGTTGTCGGTCGACGACCCGGTGCGTTACTCTCGACCGGCGATCGACCCGCTGTTCGAGTCGGCCGCGGCGACCTACGGGCCGCGGCTGCTGGCGCTGCTGCTCACCGGCGGCAGCGATGACGGCAGCGCCGGCGTGGCGGCGGTGCGCCGCTGCGGCGGCACGGTGTGGGTGCAGGACCCGGCCACGGCCCTGGCCGCCACCATGCCGGCCGCCGCACTCGCCGGGGCCGGCGCCGACGCGGTGCTCAGCATCGCGCAGATGTGCAGGCGCCTGGCCGGTGAAGGCGCACCGGAGGAACCACCCGCCGCCAGGACGACTCCAGCGACGCAACAACAGCCCAAGCCCTAGCGCCATGCCCCAATCCATTGCCGTGAAAGTGCTGGTCGTCGATGACGTGCCGCAGAACCTGCTGGCCATGCAGGGCCTGCTTGCGGCGCCGCGCGTCGACATCCTCACGGCGCGCTCGGGTGCCCAGGCGCTGGAGCTGCTGCTGCGCGAGGACGACGTGGCGCTCGCCCTGGTCGATGTGCAGATGCCCGAGATGGACGGCTTCGCCCTGGCCGAGCTCATGCGCGGCACCGAACGCACGCGCGACATCCCGCTCATCTTCGCCACCGCGGCGACCCAGGAACGCGCACGCACCTTTCGCGGCTACGACGCCGGCGCCGTCGACTTCCTCTACAAGCCCATCGAGCCGCAGATCCTGCGGAGCAAGGTGGCGGTCTTCGTCGACCTGTACCGCCAGCGCCTCGCGCTGCGCCGGCGCAACGCGGAGCTCGAGCGCCTGCTCAAGCTCAACGAGATGATGACGGCCGTGCTGTCGCACGATCTGCGTACGCCGCTGTCGGCCATCGCGCTGAGCGCCGAGGTGGTGCAGCGCACCGGCGCGCAGGAGGCGGTGCAGCGCGCCGGCACGCGCATCAAGGCGAGCGCGCAGCGCATGACACGCATGATCGACCAGCTGCTCGACTTCTCGCGCATCCGCGCCGGCACGCTTCAGATCGCGCCGCGCCTCGGGCGGCTGGATGCGGTGTGCGAGGCGGTGATCCACGAACAGCGCGCCGCCCGGCCCGACGCAATCATCGAATGCGAGACTGCGGGCGACATGAGCGGGCGTTTCGACACCGACCGGCTGATGCAGGTCTTCGCCAACCTGCTGGGCAACGCCCTGCAGCACGGCACGCCGGGCCATCCGGTGCGCGTGCGCCTGGACGGCCGCGACCCGACGCGGCTCGCGGCCGAGATCGCCAATGCCGGCGAAGTGCCGCCGCCGGTGCAGGAGCAGCTGTTCTCGCCGTTTCGTGGCGCGCGCCACAGCGAGTCGGGCGGCCTGGGGCTCGGGCTCTACATCGTGCAGCAGTTCGTCGCGGCGCACGGCGGCGAGGTGCAGGGGCGCTCGCAGCCCGGCGAAGGCACGTGTTTTTCGTTCTCGATTCCGCGCCTGGCAGGCGAGGGCGCGGCGGGCTGAGGCAGGCGGCTCGAGCGCGTTCTCAGTCGAGCACCATCAGGCGCCGGCGCTTCTGCGTCAGGTCGATGTAGCGCTGCAGCGCACGCACGCCTTCGGTGCTCACGTCGAGCATTTCGCAGCCGAGGCGCACGCCGCGTGAATCCGGGTTGAGCGCCGTCACATGCTGCACCTGCAGCGACAGCTTCACCCGGGTGTCCGCGTCCAGCTCGATCAGCGCGTCGTTGATGCGCACGCCGGGCGCGAGCGGGGGCACGTCGTCGGGCAGGAAGAGGGCGCAGCCGCCGATGCTCACGTCGAGCACACGCAGCGACAGCTGCATCTCCGGAATCATCGGGTGGCGCAGCCGCGCGAGCGGCGCCGCGTTGAGCATCGGGCGCACGCGAAACCCCTGGCGCCGCTGGAAGCGGTACATCTCGCGCGGGAAGCTGCACGACAGCGCGCTCGCGCGCGCGCCATGCACCAGCACCAGGTCGTTCACGTCGAACTGCAGCTTCACGCTGTCGAGATAGCCGACGACGACCGCCTCGTCGGCCTCGACGAAGCGGGGCAGATGCGGGTCGTGCAGGTCGGCGTCGAAGCTGATGTGGCCGCGCGTGGCGTCCACCGTCCAGAGCGTCGCGCTGAGCGAGCTGCCGTCCGGCGCGTTCAGGCTGAGCGGCACGTTGCCGTCGAGCAGGCGCTTGAGCATCGCCGCGATTTCCGCCGGCGAGCTGAGCCGGAAGTCGTCGAGGCCGCCGTGTGCGGCGGCCACGGCGCCCAGCGGCATCGGCAGGGTGTCCATGCGGGCCGGAACCGCGGCGGGTTCAGTGCAGGGTCTTGGGCCGGCCGGCCATGAGGTTGTCCAGATCCTCGAGCCAGGGCTCGGCGAGCTGGCGGATCTCGGCGTCGTTCAGCAGGATGCGCTGCATGATGCGCGACTTCAGCTGCGCCTCCTCGGCACCGAGCGCCTGCTTGCTCGCCGCATGCTTGAGCTGCGAGATCAGCAGCGCGCAGGCGCCTTCGAGCTTGACCACGTGGTCCCAGTTGCCGACGCGGGCGGCTTCGAGCATGTCGGAGCTCGCCTTCTCGATGGCTTCGTAGTAGTTCAGGAGGCTGGCGTTCATGGTCGGCCCTGCGGGAAGTGGTGGGGTCGAGGAAGGCGTGCGGTTCAGCGCGCGGCGGCGGCGGTGTCCACCTGCGGCGCGATCGACGCCCAGGCCTCGCGCAGCGGGTCGATGAGGCGGCGGCACTCGTCGAGCGCGGCAGCGTCGTTGCGCAGGTTGGCGAAGGTCAGGCGCTGCACCACATAGGCGTACAGCTCGCCGAGGTCGGCCGCCAGGCTGCCGCCGCTGGCGTTCAGTCCGCCCTTCAGGCCCTCTTCGACGATGCGCACCGCGCGACCGATGGCGCGGCCCTTGGCCTCGACCTGGCCGGCCTGCATCGCGCCGCGCGCCTGGTCGATGGATTCGATCAAGCCGTCGAACAGCATGGCGACCAGGCGGTGCGGCGAGGCCGACTCGACGCCGGTCTGGATGCCGACCTGGCGGTAGGCGTTGCCGAAGCCTTGCGAAGCGCGGGTGCTGAACGGGGAGGCTGCTGCTGCGTACATGATGCGTGGCGTGTTGAGCGGTGTTGCTTGGTTATCGGTCCGCCGGGTGCCACGCTTGAGGGTTCGAACGGCCGGTTTGCCCGGGTTTCTCGCCGTTTTCCGGCCTCCAGGCGCAAAAAAGCGCCGCGCCCTCGACGGGCGCGGCGCGATCGGCCGGGTGCTGGCGCCTCACTTGTCGCGGGTGTACATGCTGTTGAGCATGGTCATCTGCTGGTTCACGTAGGTGGACAAGCCGTTGAGCTGGTTCATCTTCGCGTCCAGCGCCTGGTATTGGCGCAGCAGCTGCGCCTCCTTGCGCGCGACGCGATCTTCGAGCCGCTCCATGTCCTTGTCCTTGCGCTTGACGCTCTCGCGCAGGCTGTCCTGCTTGCTGGTCAGCGCGCCGTCCACGCCCAGCATGCCGTCGGCGAGCGCCTTGAAGCCCTGCGCGATGCCGGTGCCCGGCGTGGTGAACGCCTTGGCCAGCTCGGCCGGATTGGCCAGCGCGTCGTTGAGCTTCTTCTCGTCCTCGATCTTCAGCGAGCCGTCGCGCTGCAGCGCGATGCCCATGTCGGACAGCCGTGCGTACATCGCCGACGCCGGCGAGCCCTGGCTCACGAGGCTGCGCAGCTTGTTCTGCAGTCCCACGGCGGTGCGGTCGCCCTGCAGGGCGCCGGCCGTCTTGCTGGTTTCGTCGTACTTGGTCTGGGCGCTCAGAAAGCTGTTGGCCGCGTTGTAGTTCGAGATGAACGCCTCGATGCCCTTGCGCAGCGCGGCGGTGTCGTTGCGCACCGTCACGGTGAGCGGTTCGGTGGTCGCCTTGGTGAGCGTGAGGTCCAGCCCGTCGATCACGTTCTCGAGCTTGTTGCTGGCCGACTTCACTTCGAGGCCGTTGACCGTGAGCACCGCATCCGCCGCGGCACGGTTCTGTGTCAGGCCGCCAGGATAAGTGAGGCCGGCGAGTTCACCGGTGGCGTTCGTCGCGGTGATGCTCACCGCATTCGCGGCGCCGGTCTCGGTGCCGGTGAACACCAGGCGCGCGCCGGTGCTGTCCTTGATGATGGCGGCGGTCACGCCTGCATCGGCCGCATTGATCTTGTCGCGGATCTTCTCGAGGCTCGCGTCCTCGGCGCCGATCTCGATGGCCAGGTCCGTGCCGCCGCGGCTGATGGTGAGGGTGCCGGTGCCGACGTTGTCGGGACTGGCGATCAGCGCCGAGGACAGCGACTGCGAGCTCGCCAGGCTGCTCACCTGGATGCTGTAGGACGCGGGCTGCGCCGATGCGCGGGCGCTCACCGTCACCGCGGCATCGCTGCTGGTGGCGGTGTTCCTGGTCCAGAAGTCGGGCTTGGCAAGCTGCGTGGCCGAGGACTGGATGTTGCCCAGATGGCTTTGCAGCAGGCCGATGGACGACAGCTGGCTGGTGAGCTTGGTCTTGGCCGTCTGGACGAGGGCGATCGGACGGCGTTCGAGCGCCATCAACTGGCTGACCATGTCGTCCACGGGAAGACCGCTGCCGATGCCTACGGATGAAAGCGCCATGAGAAAACCTCGCTGTGAATCGACTGGATCGGCAGCCCGCGAAAGAACTTGAGCCCGCACGCCCGCAGCGTGCTGGCGGCGGGACGGCGGGCTCGGGATCGGGCGGGGGCCTCAGCCCCCTCGTGCGTGACGGCGTCGGCGCGCCATCAGCCCTTGAGCAGCGACAGCACCTGCTGCGGCAGCTGGTTGGCCTGGGCGACCATCGCCGTGCCGGCCTGCTGCAGGATCTGCGCACGCGACAAGTTGGCGGTTTCCTGCGCGAAGTCGGCGTCCATGATCCGGCCGCGGGCGGCGGTGAGGTTTTCCGCCGTGGTCTGGATGTTGGAGATGGCGTTCTCGAAGCGGCTTTGCACCGCGCCGAGCGTGCCGCGGGCATGGTTGACTTCGTCGAGCGCGGCGTCCACGGCCAGCATGGCGTTGTTGGCGTCCGTCGCCGACAGTACGTTGAGCGACTCGAAGCCGGTCTGCAGCGTGCCGGGGACGAGCGCGAACGTGGTCGACGTCATGCCGGTCTCGGCCGCGGTGTTGAGCGTGCCGCCGAGGGTGAAGTCCTGTTCGCTGGAGTCGATGCGCAGCGCGCCGGCCTCGTTGCGTGCCGTCAGGCCGGTGATGCCCAGGCGATTGATGGCCGTGACCAGCTGATCCACACGTGCACCGCTGGACGAGTCGGTGAGGGCGTCCGCGAGGACGTCGTGGGTCACGCCGTCCACCGTGATCGTGAAGTCGCCGGTGGCCAGCGCCGAGAACGACGGCGTGGTGTCGACAACGGCAA
>JBIQKU010000012.1:0-36713 GCA_044506225.1 Rubrivivax sp.
GAACGGATCGGGGCTGAGCCCGAACGGATGGGGGCTGAGCCCGAACGGATGGGGGTTCAGCCCGAACGGATGGGGGCTCAGCCCGGAGGGGATGAGACGCAGCCTGAACCCAAGGACGAACTCTGGCGCTACTCCACCGGCCTCCACTGCCCCGACAGCGACATCCGCTACGCCGACCCGCAGCCGGCGCTCTTCTCCTTCAACAGCGCCATGGGCGCCTGCGAGACCTGCCGCGGCTTCGGCCGCGTGATCGGCGTCGACTGGGGCCTGGTCATTCCCGACCACCGCAAGACGCTGCGCGGCGGCGCGATCAAGACCATCCAGACGCCGGCGTGGAAGGAATCGCAGGACGACCTGCTCAAGTACGCGGGCGACGCCGGCATCCCGCGCGACACGCCGTGGGCGCAGCTGAGCGAAGCGCAGCGCGACTGGGTCCTCAACGGCTCGCCCCACTGGAAGGGCAACTGGAACAAGCAGTGGTACGGCATCAAGCGCTTCTTCGAGTACCTCGAATCGAAGGCCTACAAGATGCACATCCGCGTGCTCTTGTCCAAGTACCGCAGCTACACCACCTGCCCGGCGTGCAACGGCGCACGCCTCAAGACCGAGGCGCTGCTGTGGCGCATGGGCACGAAGGCCGATGCCGATGGCGTGCTCGCGCCGCAGAAGCGCTTCCTGCCCAACGGCGTGGATTGGTCGCGCGAGCAGCTCGAGGCGCTGCCCGGCCTCACGGTGCACGACCTGATGCTGATGCCGATCGACCGCATCCGGCGTTTCTTCGACGGCATCACGCTGCCCAGCAGCCTGCTCGACGAGGCGCTCAAGCTGCTGCTCGACGAGATCCGTACGCGGCTCAAGTACCTCTGCGACGTGGGCCTGGGCTACCTCACGCTCGACCGCCAGAGCCGCACGCTCTCGGGCGGCGAGGTGCAGCGCATCAACCTCACGACCGCGCTCGGCACCTCGCTCGTCAACACCATGTTCGTGCTCGACGAGCCCAGCATCGGCCTGCACCCGCGCGACATGGACCGCATCGTCGAGGCCATGCACCGCCTGCGCGACGCGGGCAACACGCTGGTGGTGGTCGAACACGATCCGGCGGTGATGCTCGCCGCCGACCGCCTGATCGACATGGGCCCCGGCCCCGGCGAGCGCGGCGGCAGCATCGTCTTCGACGGCACGCCCGCGGCCATCCGCGACGCCGAGACGCTCACCGGCGCCTACCTCGGCGCGCGCAAGCAGGTCGGCATGGGACTGAAGCGCCTCGTGACCGACAGCACGCCGCGGCTCATCCTCGAAGGGGCCCGCGACCACAACCTCAAGAACGTGACGGTGGAGTTCCCGCTGCAGCGCCTGGTGTGCGTGACGGGTGTCTCGGGCTCGGGCAAGAGCACGCTGATGCAGGACGTGCTCTACCCGGCGCTGGCCCGCCACTTCGGCAAGGCCACCGAAACGCCCGGCGAGCACGACCGCCTGCTGGGCGGCGACTGGCTGAGCGACGCCGTCTTCGTCGACCAGTCGCCCATCGGCAAGACCGCGCGCTCCAACCCGGCGAGCTACGTCGGCGCCTTCGACGAGATCCGCAAGCTCTTCGCGCAGTCGCCGCTCGCGCAGCAGCGGGGCTACAGCGCGGCCATGTTCAGCTTCAACGCCGGTGACGGCCGCTGCCCGACCTGTGGCGGCTCGGGCTTCGAGCACGTGGAGATGCAGTTCCTCTCCGACATCTACCTGCGCTGCCCCGATTGCGACGGCACGCGCTACCGCGCCGAGACGCTGGAGGTGAAGATCGACCGCCGCCTCCCGGGCGAAGCCATCCGCGAGCTGAGCGTGGCCGACGTGCTGGAGCTCACCGTGAGCGAAGCGGTGCAGCTCTTCGCGCAGGACCGCGAGGTGCTGCGCGTGCTGCAGCCCATCCTCGACGTGGGCCTGGAATACGTGAAGCTCGGCCAGCCGGTGCCCACGCTCTCCGGTGGCGAGGCGCAGCGCCTGAAGCTCGCGGGCTTCCTCGCCGAAGCCGCGCAGAACGCGACCGCCAGCCGCCAAGCCGTGGCGAAGAAGGGCACGCTCTTCATGTTCGACGAGCCCACCACCGGGCTGCACTTCGACGACATCGCCAAGCTGATGCGCGCCTTCCGCAAGCTGCTGGAGGCGGGGCACTCGCTGATCGTGATCGAGCACAACCTCGACGTGATCCGCGCGAGCGACTGGCTGATCGACCTCGGCCCCGAAGGCGGGGAGGGCGGCGGCGAGGTGGTGTGCGTGGGCACGCCGGAAGACGTGAAGCAGCATCCGAGCTCGCACACCGGGAAGGCGCTGCGGGACTATGACCGGGCGATGGGGTGGGCGGCTGGGGTGCAGGAACCGCGCTTCGCATATCCCGTTCGCCCTGAGCCTGTCGAAGGGCCTGGTGGCATGCCGCGGGGCTTCGACGAGCTCAGCCCGAACGGAGGAGGTGGCATGCCGGTGGGCTTCGACGGGCTCAGGGCGAACGGAGATGCAGAAGGCCGCCCGCTGCAGGCCGTGCTGCGCGCGCCCCGCGACGAATCCATCCGCATCGCGGATGTGGATCACGATTCGATCCGAATCGTGAATGCCCGCGAGCACAACCTCAAGGGCATGGACGTCGCCATCCCGCGCGGCAAGTTCAGCGTCATCACCGGCGTCTCGGGTTCGGGCAAGAGCACGCTCGCCTTCGACATCCTCTTCAACGAGGGCCAGCGGCGTTACCTCGAATCGCTCAACGCCTATGCGCGCAGCATCGTGCAGCCGGCCGGCCGGCCGGAGGTGGACGCGGTCTACGGCATCCCGCCCACGGTGGCCATCGAGCAGCGGCTGAGCCGCGGCGGGCGCAAGAGCACGGTGGCGACGACCACCGAGGTGTGGCACTTCCTGCGCCTGCTGTACGTGAAGCTGGGCATCCAGCACTGCGTGAACGACGGCGCGCCGGTGCGCCCGCAGAGCGCCGAGAGCATCGCCGCGCAGCTGCTGCGCGACCACCGGGGCCAGCACGTGGGGCTGCTCGCGCCGCTGGTGGTGAACCGCAAGGGCCTCTACACCGACCTCGCCAAGTGGGCCAAGGCGCGCGGCCACACGCACCTGCGCGTCGACGGCGAGTTCGTCAAGGTCGATCCCTGGCCGCGGCTGGACCGCTTCAAGGAGCACACGCTGGAGCTGCCGGTGGGCGACCTGGTGGTCGACGCCGCCCACGAAGCCGAGCTGCGCGCGCTGCTGGCGAAGACGCTGGACCTCGGCAAGGGCGTGATGCACCTGCTCGCGCCGCTGGACGGCCTGAAGGGCGCCATGCTCGCCGACGGGCCGACGGCGCACATCGGCGCGGTGAAGGTGTTCTCCACCAAGCGCGCCTGCCCGGTGTGCGGCACCAGCTACCCCGAGCTGGACCCGCGCATGTTCAGCTACAACAGCAAGCACGGCTGGTGCCCCGGCTGCGTGGGCACCGGCCTCGCGCTCACCAGGGAACAGCGCAAGGCCTACGACGACTCGGTGATCGAGCGCGACGACCAGGGCCGCGAGCAGAGCTTCCCGGCCGAGGAGGCCGAGGTCGAGGGCGTCGTCGACGAGCCCTGCGAGGTGTGCGCCGGCACGCGGCTCAATGCCATCTCACGTGCGGTGACCTTCGACGAGCACTCCATCGCCTGGATCGCGCAGTGGTCGGTGAGCCAGTGCCGCGAGTGGGTCGAATCGCTCCAGCTCACGGGCCGCGACGCGGAGATCGCGCGCGACGTGGTGACCGAGATCCGCAACCGCCTGGAGTTCCTCGAAGAGGTGGGCCTGGGCTACCTCACGCTGGACCGCGCCGCGCCCACGCTCAGCGGCGGCGAGGCGCAGCGCATCCGGCTCGCGGCGCAGCTCGGCAGCAACCTGCAGGGCGTGTGCTACGTGCTGGACGAGCCCACCATCGGCCTGCACCCGCGCGACAACCAGGTGCTGCTCGACGCGCTGCACAAGCTCGGCGACAAGGGCAACACGCTGGTGGTCGTGGAGCACGACGAGGACACCATCCGCCGCGCCGACCACATCATCGACATCGGCCCGAGCGCCGGCAAACGCGGCGGTCGTCTCGTCGCGCAAGGCACGGTGACCGAGCTCGCCTCGCACGCCGACTCGATCACCGGCCGCTTCCTCGCCCAGCCGCTGCTGCACCCGCTGCAGCCGCGACGCGAGATGACCGCGGACCAGCCGCAGCTCCTGCTGCGCGGCGCGAGCCTGCACAACCTGCAGCAGGTCGACATCTCCATCCCGCTGCACCGGCTGGTCGCGGTCACCGGCGTGAGCGGCAGCGGCAAGAGCACGCTCGCGCGCGACGTGCTGCTCGCCAACCTGCAGTTCATCAACACCCGCGGCGCCAAGCCGAAGTGGGCCGGCTGCGACGGCATCGACGGCTGGCAGCAGATCGACCGCGTGCTCGAGGTCGACCAGACCCCCATCGGCAAGACGCCACGCTCCTGCCCCGCGACCTACATCGGCTTCTGGGACGTGATCCGCAAGCTCTTTGCCGACACGCTGGAATCGCGCGCGCGCGGCTACGCGCCCAACCGCTTCAGCTTCAACACCGGCGAGGGCCGCTGCCCGGGCTGCGAAGGGCAGGGCGTGCGCACCATCGAGATGAGCTTCCTGCCCGACGTGAAGGTGCCCTGCGACCTGTGCCACGGCGCGCGCTTCAACCCCGAGACGCTGGCGGTCACCTGGCGCGGCAAGAGCATCGGCGACGTGCTGCAGATGGAGATCGACGAGGCGGTGGAGTTCTTCGCCTCCATGCCCAACATCGCGCACCCGCTGCAGCTCATGAAGGACGTGGGCCTGGGCTACCTCACGCTCGGCCAGCCCTCACCCACGCTCTCTGGCGGCGAGGCGCAGCGCATCAAGCTCGTCACCGAGCTCACCAAGGTGCGCGATGACGTCACGCGCCGCGGCCAGAAGGCGCCGCACACCCTCTACGTGCTGGACGAGCCGACGGTCGGCCTGCACATGGCCGACGTGGAGAAGCTCATCCGCGTGCTGCACCGCCTGGTCGACGGCGGCCACAGCGTCGTCGTCATCGAGCACGACCTCGACGTGATCGCCGAGGCCGACTGGGTGATCGACATGGGGCCCGAAGGCGGGGGCGCCGGCGGCACGGTGGTCGCGGCCACCGATCCGGTGTCGCTGGTGAAGGTCAAGGCAAGCCACACGGGGGCCGCCTTGCGGCCGGTGCTTGCGAGGTAAGGCTCAAGGGCTGGCATCGGCCAGGTCGTCGGGGCCCGCGCCGCCCCCGCCAGCACCTCCGCCACGCGCGCCGCCCTTGCTGCCGTTGCCCCCACGTTCGCCCCTCGCACCGCGCTGCTGCCCGCCACCCGCCGGCCGCAGCGGGCCCTGGCGGGGGATCACCACGTCGGCCGGCACCGCGTCGAGGTCCAGCACCTCGCGGATGAAGTTGCGCAGCGACACCACCAGTTCGGCGGTTTCCACGTTGCGCCCGGCGACCATGTCGTTGGCGGCCTGGGCGGCGAGGCGCACCTGCTCGGGCGTGCCGAGCAGCATGATGTCGGAGAGCGCCGCTTCCACCGCATCGCGGATGCGTCGTCGGCGGTCGGAGCCCGTGGCCTCGGCCTCCGCGTCGCCGCCCGCCATGCGCAGGTCGCGCAGGTGCAGCGGGTCGACGGTCAGCGTGCCGGTGAACGAGCCGCCCAGCGTCTTGTAGGCCGCGATGAGGATCTTCAGCCGTTCGTTGATCTGCCGGTTGGCGCGCTCGCGCCGCTGCTGCAGCGTCTGCATGAAGACCAGGCGGATGCCCACGACCACCAGCGACACCAGCACCAGGCCGACCAGCGTGGTGAGGGCGCCTTGCCAGGAGCTGAAGTCGATGAAGCTGCGCATGGCGGGCATTCTTGCCCGTGGCCGGCGACCCCGCCATCAGCGGGGCCTACAGCGCGCCTTCAGCGCTTCCAGCGGAAGGTGTACTCGCCGTACTGCGTGTCCACCACCGCTTCGAGCACACGGTCGCAGCGGCGCACGTTGATCGTCTTCTTGCGCCCGTAGACCAGGGCGAACGGCAGCTTCACGCCTTCGTTCACCTGGCCCATCTCGGCCATGCCGCAGTGGCCGCGGTTGAGCGTGATGCCGTAGACCTCCAGGCGATCCGCCTGCGAACGCAGCTCGATGCGGGTCGACATCATGTGCTCGGTCAGCGGGCGGCGATGGAACTCCACCGTGAGCGGCGGCTCGTTCTCCGTCCAGATGTCGTGGCGGCGCGGCCCCTGCAACGGGGTGGCCTCGCGCTCGTGGTTTTCACCGCGCTTCACGCCGTCGACGGCGTCGCTCAGCGCGGCGAGGCCCTGCATCAGGTCGTTCACCGTGGCGGGGCGCTGGCCGTCGTCGGGTGCGGGGGCGCTGGCGTCGGCCGTTTCGGTGCCACCTTCGTCGCCCTCGGCGGCCGGTTCGTCATCGGCGGGCGGGTCGTCCGCGCCGTCGGCGCGTGTGTCCGCCCCTTCGAGCTCCGGGTCGGCCGCTTCGGGCTCGGCGGCTTCCTGCGCCGCGGCCGCTTCTTCTGCCATCGGCTCGACCTGCGCGGTCTGCACCGGGGCGATGTCGTTCGGGTTCTCTTCCGTCTGGCAGCCCGTCAGCAGCAGTGCCGCAGCCACCAGGGCCGGCGACGCCAGGCCGGCCATTCGTATCCATCCATGCATCGCGAAATGCTAGCCGTCGCGCCGCGCACTTCGGGGCGCGCGGCGCGAGCCTGCGGACTATGTCGCAACATCGTCAACGCATATCGCGCACCACGCCCATGGCGCGCGCCGAGAGCTGGTCGACCTGGTCGGTGATGCCGATCAGCACCTGCGCCACGACGTTGAACTCCTGGCCCTGCTCGCCGGCGCGCGCGGCCATCACGCGTGCATTGAAGCTGACCACACGCGCCTCGCGCGCGACGCGGGACAGCGCACTCGCAAGCCACGTGCCGCACCGGCGTGCGCACGCATGCGAAGGTGGGCCGTGCGTGGTCTTTTGCCGTCAGGCGGTCGGGCGCTGCTCGAAGTCGTCGAGGCCGGCGGGCACGTCGGCGCAGGGCGTGACGTCGACGCTGTCGACGCGCGCGGCGGGTGGCCCCTGGTGCAGCCACTGCTGCATGGCCACCAGCGAGGCGGCCGGGCCGACGAAGACGGCTTCCACCGACCCATCGACCCGGTTGCGCACCCAGCCGGCGAGGCCGAGCTCGCGGGCGCGCTCCGAACAGGCGGCGCGGTAGCCCACGCCCTGCACGCGGCCGCGGATGCGGGCCTGCCAGCATGCGGTGGGTGATGACGGGGCGGTGTTCATGGGTTCATGGCTCGCGATCACGCTCAGCTGCCGGCCACCGTGCTGGTCCCGGTGCTCTGTCGGCTACAGGATGGGCTTGCCCCCCGTCACCGCCACGCGCGCGCCGGAGATGTAGCTCGCCTGGTCGGAGGCCAGCAGCACGTACACCGGCGCCACCTCGGCCGGCTGGCCCGGGCGCTTGAGCGGCACGTCCTGGCCGAAGGTCTCGACCTGTTCTTTGGGCAGCGTGCTCGGGATCAGCGGTGTCCAGATCGGCCCTGGCGCCACCGAGTTGACGCGGATGCCGCGCTCGGCGAGCAGCTGCGCAAGCCCCGCCGAGAAATTGGCGATGGCGCCCTTGGTGGTGGCGTACGGCAGCAGCGTGGGTCGCGGCGTGTCGGAGTTGACCGAGCTCGTGTTGATGATCGACGCGCCCGGCTTCATGTGCTTCACCGCCGCCTTGCAGAGGTGGAACATCGCGGTGATGTTGACCTTGAAGGTGTAGTCCCACTCTTCGTCGGGGATCTCCTCCAGCGACTCGCGCGTCATCTGGTAGGCCGCGTTGTTCACGAGGATGTCGATCTTGCCGAAGGCCTGCACGGCCTGGTCGATGATCTTGCGGCAGTGGGCGGGGTCGGCGAGGTCACCCGCCACCAGCACGGCCTTGCGGCCTTCGGCCTCGACGAGCCGTGCGGTCTCGCGCGCGTCGTCGTGCTCGTTCAGGTAGGAAATGAGCACGTCGGCCCCTTCGCGTGCGTAGGCGATCGCCACCGCGCGGCCGATGCCGCTGTCGCCGCCGGTGATGACGGCCGCGCGCCCTTGCAGGCGGCCGCTGCCGACGTAGCTCTCTTCGCCGTGGTCGGCCTGGGGGTTCAGGTCCTTCTCGTGACCGGGAGGTTGTTGCAGCAGTTCCATGTCGTGCTCCTCGTTGCAATGGCCTGCAGGAGGGCGGCAACGTGCATGCCGCAGCGGTCACGCCATGCGCACGGCGGCGGAACGGTGGTTGCTGCAATCCCACGGCCTGAACCTGCCCGGAGACATCCCATGCCCACCCTCACGCGCTTTCGCCCCTCTGCCGGCCGCTGGGCGATGGCGAGCGTCGCCTCCGGCGTGCTCTCCACCGCCACCCTCATGGCGCTCGGCCGCCGCGAGACCGGCTCGCCCTACGCGCCGCTCAACGCCACCAGCCACATCGTCTGGGGCGACCGCGCCGCCGAGGTGGACCGCGCCGACTGGAAGCACACCGCCGTCGGCCAGCTGCTGCACCACGGCTCGGCCTTTTTCTGGGGCGCGCTCTTCGAGACGCTGCAGGCCCGGCGCGCGCGGCGCACCGTGGGCAACGTGGTCACCGATGCGGCCGTGACCACCGTGGTCGCGGCGGTGGTCGACTACAAGCTGGTGCCCGACCGACTCACGCCCGGCTTCGAGAAGCGGCTGTCCACCCGCGCGCTGACGCTTACCTATGCGGCGCTGGCCGCCGGCCTGGTGATCGGCGGGCTGGCCGCGCGCCAGCGCAAGGCCTGAGCCTTGCGCGGGGCGCACCCGCGGCTCACGCCCGCCGCTCGTCGCGCGGCTTCTTCTTCGCGGCGAACGGGTAGGCGCCGCCGGGCTTGCCCTTGGGCGGGATCCTGAGCGAGAGCACCATCGTGATCGCCAGCGTGAGCGCGGTGAAGCCGAGCGACACCGCCACCGGGATCTTGTAGATGTCGATCAGCAGCATCTTGGCGCCGATGAACACCAGCACGACCGCCAGGCCGTAGCTCAGCAGGTGGAAGCGCTCGTGCATGTTGGCCAGCAGGAAGTACATCGCGCGCAGCCCGAGGATCGCGAACACGTTGGAGGTCAGCACGATGAAGGGGTCGGTCGTGATGGCGAAGATCGCCGGGATCGAATCGACCGCGAAGACCACGTCCACGATGGCGATCAGGGCGATCACGACCATCAGCGGCGTGGCCATCTTCACGCCGTTGACCACGGTGAAGAACTTCTCGCCGTCGTAGTCGGGCGCGATCTTGAAGCGCCCCCGGATCCACTTGAGCGCCGGGTTGTTGTCGAGGTCGGGCTCCTGGCCGGCGGCCCACCACATCTTGATGCCCGTGAAGAGCAGGAAGGCGCCGAAGACGTAGAGGATCCAGTGGAACTGCGCGATCAGCCACGCGCCGGCCAGGATCATCGCGGCACGCAGCACCAGCGCACCGAGGATGCCGATCATCAGCACGCGCTTCTGGTAGTCGGCGGGCACCGCGAAATAGGTGAAGAGCATCAGGAACACGAAGATGTTGTCCACCGCGAGCGCCTTCTCGATCAGGTAGCCCGTGAGGAACTCCAGCGCCTTGTCGTCGGCGAGGGCACGCCGGGCCTCGTCGGGCCCGCTGCCGCCGAGGTACCACCACAGCCAGCCCATGAAGACGAACGAGACGCCCACCCAGACCAGCGACCAGATCGCGGCCTCGCGCGTGCTGACGCGGTGCGCGCCCTGCTTGCTCATCGCGAAGAAATCGACCAGCAGCGCGATCACCACGAACGCTGCGAACAACGACCACATGAGGGGAGAACTGACGGTTTGCATGACGGCCTATGACCTTCCATGTTGTTGCGAACAAGACCCTGCCGCACCGGCGCTCGCGCGGCCGGTGATGGCACCAAAGGAACCCAGGGCTGGTCTTGCCGGGCCGGCGTGTCGTGCGGCGGTACGCGCACTCGCGGCCTGCAGCGCCGGGGCGGGTGGCTGGCACCCGCACGTGCTGACGACGCTGCATCGGATGAGCGCCTCCTGGTGCGGAGGCGTTCCGTTGGCTACTCCCCAACTAGAGCGGCGCGAGTCTAGCAGCGCCGCGCATGGCATGCCGGCCTCGGCTCAGCGATGCCGGTTGGCCGTGGACAAGGCCACGATCGCCGCGCCGGCCGCGACGAAGAGCGCGTCTTCGATCAGGCCGCTGCGCGTCTGGCCGATCGTGGCCATGCCCTTCTTGCGCACGCGCAGCGTGAGAAAGGCGAGCGGCACTGCGGTGGCGATCGCCACCGCCGCACCGGCGCGCTCACGTCCGCGCGGGGCGAGCGCAGCACCCGCGATGCCGGCGCTCATCACGCGCGCGAGCAGGCCGAGGAAGACGGTGCGGTCGGGCGCGGTCTTCATCTTGTCGCCCAGCAGCTCACCGGCACCCATCGCGAGGCCGCCGACCTTGATCACCGGGTGGTCCAGCAGGTAAAGCTTGCCCGGCGTGCTGCGCCCCGCGAGGCGCGCGGCGGCAATGGTGGCCATGGGCGTCATCGAGCGGGCGCTCGCGACGGCGCCGATCAGCGCGGAGGACAGCAGGCTCGGAAGTCTCATGCGGGGCACCTCGTGTGAATGGCTGAGCCGCACCGGCAAACGGCGCTCCGCTCGGCGGCACGCGTGTCGCGTGTTGGATTGCCGTGCCGCTGGCGGGCCGTCAGACTGCCGGCTCCCATCACACCATCAGGAGACTCCGCATGCCTTTCTCGCTCTACGACGCCACCGTGCCGCCCATGGTCCAGGTGCTCGGCTCCGTGAAGCGGCTGGTGCACAAGGCCGAGGCCCATTGCGCCGAGCAGGGTGTGGCCGAGATCGAGGTCATCGGTTCGCGGCTCGCGCCGGACATGCTGCCCTTCACCTACCAGGTGAAGTCCACCGCCGAGCATTCGCTGGGCGCGCTCGACGCCGTGCGCGCGGGCTTTGCCACGCCCAGCCTCGCGGCGCCGCCCCGGACCTTCGCCGAGCTGATCGAGAAGATCGAGAGTGCGCGCCACGGCCTCAAGGCGCTCACGCCCGAAGAGGTCAACGGCTGGATCGGCAAGGACGTGGTGTTCGAGTTCAAGGGCACGCGCCGCGAGTTCGTGGCGGAGAACTTCCTCATGTCGTACGCCCTGCCCAATTTCTACTTCCACGCCGTGACGGCCTATGACCTGCTGCGCGCGCGGGGTCTGGCCATCGGCAAGAAGGATTTCCTGGGCGAGCTCGCGGTCAAGGGCTGAGCGTGCGCCGGCCCGCCGCCGTGCGGGCCGGCCTGCGCGAGTCGCGCGGGCGCACAATGCCTCGGTGAGCACCTCCACCCCGCCGCCCACGGTCGAGCCGAGCACCGAGCAGCGCTTCCAGACCTTGTTCGAGCAGGCGCCGTTCAGCGTGCAGCTGCTCGCGGTGGACGGGCGGACGATCCGGGTGAACCAGGCCTGGATGGACCTCTGGGGCGCGAAGCCGGCCGACCCGCTGCTCGAACACGTGCTCGGCGCCTACAACGTGCTCACCGATCCCCAGCTCGAGGCCAAGGGCGTGACGGCCCTCCTGCGACGGGCCTTCGCCGGTGAGGCGGTGCGGCTGCCCGCCATCCACTACGACGTCAACAGCCTGGGCGTGGCCGGCGCCGCGCGCTGGGTCGAAGCCACCGCCCGCCCGATCAAGGGCCCGGATGGCCGCGTCGTGGAGGTGATGCTGATCCACGAAGACGTGACGGAGCGCGTCCTGGCCGACCAGGCGCTGCGCGCGAGCGAGTTGCAGTTCCGCACGATCGCCGATGCGATCCCGCAGATGGTGTGGTCCACGCGCCCCGACGGCTACCACGACTACTACAACCACCAGTGGTACGCGTTCACCGGCATGCAGCCCGGCTCGACGGATGGCGAGGGCTGGAACGACATGTTCCACCCCGACGACCAGGCCCGCGCCTGGCAGGTGTGGCGCGACAGCCTGGCCACCGGCGCGAACTACGACATCGAGTACCGCCTGCGGCACCGCTCGGGCGAGTACCGGTGGGTGCTCGGGCGGGCACGGCCCGTGCGCGACGAGACCGGGCGGATCGTGCGGTGGATGGGCACCTGCACCGACATCCACGAGCAGAAGCGCACGCGCGACGAGCTGCACGCCAACAACCGCCGCAAGGACGACTTCCTCGCGATGCTCGCGCACGAGCTGCGCAATCCGCTCGCGCCCATCAGCACGGCGGCGCACCTGCTCAGGCGGTCGCCCGACGACGTGTCGAAGGTCGAGCGATTGGCGGCGATCATCGAGCGCCAGGCGAAGCACATGACCGCGCTGGTGGACGACCTGCTCGATGTCTCGCGCGTCACCCGCGGGCTCGTCGAGCTGGAAAGGCGGCCGGTCGACCTCGGGAGCGTCGTGAAGAATGCGATCGAGCAGGTCAGGCCGCTGATCGAGGCGCGCGGCCACCGGCTGACGACGCACGTGGCGGTGCCCGACGCCTGGGTGCTCGGCGATCCCACCCGGCTCGTGCAGGTGGTCGCCAACCTGCTCAACAACGCCGCCAAGTACTCGCCGCCGAACGGCTCGGTGCGCGTGGTCGTCCAGGCCGGCGTGGGCGAGGACGGCCAGGCGTCGATCGCGCTGCGCATCACCGACCGCGGCATGGGCATCGAGGCTCATCTGCTGCCGCATGTGTTCGAGCTGTTCACCCAAGGCGAACGCACGCCCGACCGCGAGCAGGGCGGGCTGGGCCTGGGGCTCGCGCTGGTCAGGAGCCTGGTCGAACTGCACGGCGGGCGCGTGGTGGCCGAGAGCGCGGGGCGCATGCTCGGAAGCAGCTTCACCGTGACGCTGCCCCGGCTGGCCTCGGCCCCGCTGCGCGAGCCTGCGCCGCCGCAGCCTGACGCCGGCGTGGCCGCGGCCGCGCAGGCGCTGCGCATCCTGGTCGTCGACGACAACCACGACGCCGCCGAGACCCTGGGCCGTCTCCTCGCGAGCCTCGGGCATGCGGTGCGCGTCGAGCACGGCCCGCTGCAGGCGCTCGCCGCTGCGTCCGAAGGCGGCTTCGACGTCTTCGTGCTCGACATCGGTCTGCCGCTCCTCGACGGGTATGCGCTGGCGCGCCAGTTGCGGTCGCAGCCCGGCGGCGCCCGCGCCATGTACATCGCGCTCACCGGCTACGGCAGCGAGCTCGACCGCGAGCGGGGTCGGGCGGCGGGGTTCGATCACTACCTCGTCAAGCCCACCGACCTCGCCGCGCTGGTGGCGCTCGTGCAAGGCGTGTGAGCCCACGCGCGCAGCGCCGCCGCGCGGGCCGCGTGCTCCCGCGCGGCACATGGATTGCCGACCACCGGCACCACGTCCTGACCCGGAGCCCCGCCCATGGCCGAACCGCCCCGCACCGAGCACCTCCGCGCCACGGCCATCCACCCGCTGCATGCGGTGCTGGTGGCCGGTGCGTTTCCGCTCTTTCTCGGCGCCGCACTGAGCGATGCCGCTTACGGCAAGACCTACGAGATCCAGTGGAACAACTTCGCCTCGTGGCTGATCGCCGGCGGCCTGGTGTTCGCCGGCCTGGCGCTCGCGTGGTCCCTGGTCGACCTGCTGCGGCCGCGTCGCCGGGCGCACGGCGGCGCGGCCTATGCCGCCGTGATGCTCGTGACGTTCGTGGTCGGCTTCTTCAACGCGCTGATGCATGCGCGCGACGCCTGGGCCAGCATGCCGGCGGGCCTCGTGATGTCGGTGATCGTGACCGTGCTGGCGGCCGTGGCCATCTGGCTCGGCGTGCGCACCCCTGCAGGAGACGTTCGATGAATCCCGCCCGCCTCTGCGTGCTCGGTGGCGTGTCGGCCCTGCTCGTGGCCTGCAGCGCCGAGACCGACGTCTCCACCATCGGCCCCAACCCGCAGCTGCCGGCGCCGCACCGTGGCGTGCTGCCCAGCATGAAGATCGCCGACCCGGCGCCCTGGGGCGACCGCATGCCCACGGTGCCCCAGGGCTACACCATCCGCGCGATCGCCACCGACCTCAAGATCCCGCGCCAGACGCTGGTGCTGCCCAATGGCGACATCCTGGTGGCCGAGGGCCGCGGCGGCAACGCGCCGGCGCTCAAGCCCAAGGACATCATTGCCGCGCCGATCAAGGCCAAGGGCACCACGCCGGTGAAGGGCGGCAACCGCCTGACGCTGCTGCGCGATGCCGATGGCGACGGAGCCTACGAGACGCAATCCGTCTATGCGGAGAACCTCAACGCCCCTTACGGCCTGGCCCTGATCGGCAACCGCCTCTACGTCGCCAACCAGGACGCGCTGGTCCGCTTCGACTACCAGCCCGGCGACACGCGCGCCAGCGCGCCGCCCGTGAAGGTGACCGACCTGCCCTCGGCCATCAACCACCACTGGACCAAGGCGCTCGCCGCGAGCGCCGACGGGCGCTTTCTCTACGTGGGCATCGGCTCCAACAGCAACATCACCGAGCGCGGCATGGTGGCCGAGGTCGACCGCGCGATGGTCTGGCAGGTGGACGCCGAGACCGGCGCGCACAAGCCCTACGCCACCGGCCTGCGCAACCCGACGGCGCTCGCCGTCCAGCCCGGCAGCGGGCAGCTGTGGGCCGTGGTGAACGAGCGCGACGAGATCGGGCCCGACCTGGTGCCCGACTACCTGACCTCCGTGCGCGAGGGCGGCTTCTACGGCTGGCCCTACAGCTACTGGGGCAAGAACGTCGACGACCGCGTGCGCCCGCAGGACCCGCAGAAGGTCGCCTCGGCGATCACGCCCGACTACGCGCTCGGCGCGCACGTGGCCGCGCTCGGGCTCGCCTTCTCGAACGCCGCCATGGGCGAGAGCGTGGCCGACGGCGTCTTCGTCGGCGAGCACGGCAGCTGGAACCGCCCGCAGCCGGTGGGCTACAAGGTCGTGTTCGTGCCGTTCCGCAACGGCCGCCCGGCCGGCGACCCGGTGGACTTCGTGACCGGCTTTCTCGGCGAGGACGGCAAGACACGTGGCCGCCCGGTGGGCGTGACCGTCGATCCGCGGGGCGCACTCATCGTGGCCGATGACCTCTCGAACACCGTCTGGCGCGTGACCCCGGCAGAGAAGGCCCCGGGCTGAGCCCCGAGCCCGGCTCAGCGCAGCCGGGTCTCCACCTCGAGGGTTGATGGAGCGTGCCGGGCGCGCGGCTCATGCGCGCCCTGTGCTCCGCCGTGTTGAACCACGTCGGCCTCGGCCCGCACCAGCGCGACAGCGCGCCACGCACCCCGCGCCTATAGTGCCCCGACGGCGCCCGCCAGAGGCGCAGGAGACAACCCCCATGCAGTCCCCCACACGCCCCGGCGCCTGGTACTTCGGCTGGAACATCGTGGCCGTGGCCACCGTCATCACGCTGCTCACCGTGGGCATGCGGCTGGGCATCGGGCCTTTCTTCCTGCCGATGGCTCACGACCTCGGCTTCAGCCGCAGCCTGCTCGCCGGCATCGTGGCGGTGGGCATGCTGTGCTACGGCCTCGCGATGCCGCTCGCGGGTTATCTCGTCGGGCGGCTCAGCACGCGCTTCGTGCTGCTGCTGGGCACGGCGATCGTGGTCATCGCCACCGTGTGGACCGTCTCTGCGCGCACGCCGATGCAGGTGATGCTGTCGTTCGGCGTGCTGCTCTCGCTCGGCCTCGGGCTCACGAGCCCGGTGGCGCTCACGCCCGTGCTCAGCCGCTGGTTCACGCGCCAGCGCGGCATGGCGCTCTTCTTCCTCTCCACCGGCTCGATGGCCGGCATGGCGGTGCTCACGCCCGTGCTCGGCTGGGCGATCGAGCAGCACGGCTGGCAGACGACCCTCGCGGGCTTCACGGTCGCCTTCGTCGCGGTCACCGTGCCGGCGGCTCTCTTCGTCATGCGCGACGACGCGCCGCCGCACACCGACCTGCTGCCCGACCAGATCGCCGCGGCCAGCATGGCGCCCGCGCCAGGGCCGGCCTTGAGCATCGCCGAGGCGCTGCGCACCGCGCCCTTCTGGATGATCTTTCTCGGCCTCTTCGTCTGCGGCTACAGCATGAACCTGCTCGGCACCCATGGCGTGCCCATGCTGATGGACCACGGCTTCGACGCGATGACGAGCTCCATGGGCATCGGCACCATCGGGCTCGTGGCGATAGTCGGCACGCTGGTGCTCGGCCGCCTCTCCGACCGCATGCCGCGGCGCAACCTGCTCGCCGTGATCTACGGCGTGCGCGGCCTCGGCTTCTTCGCGCTCATGCTGGTGGGCGCGCACTGGGAGCTCTACACCGCGGCGGCCATCGGCGGCCTGGTCTGGGCCGGCAGCATCGCCCTCTCATCGGCCATCCTGGCCGACGTGTACGGCGTCAAGCTCGTCGGCGTGCTCTACGGCCTGGCCTACCTCGGCCACCAGTTCGGCGCCACCGCCAGCTCGTGGCTCGGCGGCTGGGGCTACGACACCTACGGCAGCCACTGGCTCGCCTTCGGCAGCTCCGGCGTGCTGCTGATCGTGGCGGCGGGGTTGTCGCTGCGCTTGCCCAAGAAGGGCGTTTCGTTGAACGGTGCGCGACCCGCGCAGGCCTGAGGATTAAAAGGGGCAGTGAAGGGCAGGGTGGGGAGACGACACCTCAATCCGAATAGAGATACCGCTGGAAGCCCACGAACAACTGCCGGACCTGGTCGGGCCTGCCCAGCTCTGCAAATGCATCCGGCAGCGCGCGGTACTTCAGTCGCAACAGGGGAGACAGCTTCTCCGGGTCCAGTTCATCGACGCCCTCTGCAACGTACTGCGAGAGCACGAAGTCGATGAACGCCTGCTGTTTGTCGGTGACCTCCGCTGATGCCAGCTTTCGGGCGTGCTGGGCACGTTGCTCTCGCGACTGCGGTGACGAGGCAAACGCGACATAGGCGAGCACATCGAAAAGATCGCTCTTGTCGGCCTCGAGGACTTTCTGCATCGCGGTCAAAGGCTCCTTGCCGAAGCCCCGTTCGGCCAGGTCAGCCAGCAGCTTGCGCCGTGTGTCGGGATCGCCCCATAGCGCGCGCAGTTCGTCTTCATCCTTGAAGAACTCGGGCAGGGCACCGAAAAGCGACTCCAGGAACTGCGCAGCCGACATGGGGCGGCCATCTGCGCTCCAGAAGCTGGTGGCCGCCATGTGCTGTATCGAACGCGACTTCCCATCGGCCAGCTTCACCTCGATGCGCACCGGCCGGTCCGTCAGTGGTGGCGCATCTCGTTCGCCGGCCGAGACGTCGGTGGCGCCGTTGCCGGTTCGCAGCGAACGCACCGTAGGCTCTTCGGGCGGCAGCGGCTCGCCATCCCACTCCGGATCGTTGAAGTGATGGTGAGCCTTCACGAAGTCATAGATCGTGAAGTGGTCCTTGCCATCGAAGAGCCGGGTGCCTCGGCCGATGATCTGCTTGAACTCGATCATCGAGTTCACGGGGCGCATCAGCACGATATTGCGCACGTTGCGGGCATCCACGCCGGTGGAGAGCTTCTGCGACGTGGTCAGTACCGTGGGGATGGACTTCTCGTTGTCCTGGAAGTCGCGCAGGTACTGCTCGCCCAGCGCGCCGTCGTTGGCGGTCACACGCACGCAGTACAGCGGGTCGCGGCCTGTGCCGGTCAACGTCTTGGTTTGATTGATCAGGTCGCGGACTGCCAAGGCATGGGTCTGGTTGGCGCAGAACACCAGCGTCTTCTCGCGCTGGTCGATCATGTTCATGAACAACTGCACCCGGTACGCCTCGCGCTCCTTGATCTCGATGATCTTGTTGAAGTCTTTCTCTTCGTAGCGTCGGCCCGCTTCAATGTCGCCTTGCACCACCTCGTCATCCGGCGTGTAGACATAGTCGTCCAACGTGGTGGCGATCTGCTTCACCTTGAACGGCGTGAGAAAGCCATCGTTGATGCCTTCCTTGAGCGAGTAGGCATACACCGGCTCGCCGAAGTAGGCATAGGTGTCGGCGTTCAGCGTGCGCTTGGGCGTCGCGGTCAGCCCCAGCTGCACAGCCGGCGCGAAGTAATCGAGGATCGCCCGCCACGCACTCTCGTCGTTGGCGCCACCACGGTGGCATTCGTCGATGACGATGAAATCAAAAAAATCCGCCGGGTACTCACCGAAGTACGGGGCCCCGCCGGGGCCGCTCATGAAGGTCTGGAAGATCGTGAAGAAGATGCTGCCGTTCTTCGGCACGCGCCCCTTCTTCCTGATTTCATCGGGCGCGACACGCACCAGCGCGCCCGGCGAGCGGTCCTCGAAGGCCGAGAACGAGTTGTAGGCCTGATCGGCCAGGATGTTGCGGTCGGCCAGAAACAGAATGCGAGGCCGGCGCGTGGGCTCGTCGCCACCTTTCCAGTCCGTCAGGTTCCAGCGGCTTTGAAACAGCTTCCACGCCAGCTGAAAAGCGATGAAGGTCTTGCCCGTGCCGGTGGCCAGGGTGAGCAGGATGCGGTCGCGACCATCGGCGATGGCCTCCAGCACCCGCGCGATGGCGATGTCCTGGTAGTACCGGCCCTGCCAGCTGCCACCGTGGTCCTCGAAGGGGATGGCTGCGAAGCGCTCACGCCAGGCCGTTGTTTCGGGCGTGATGTCGGCGAAGGTGCGGGTCCACAAGTCATCGGGGCTTGGGAAGGCCGGCACATCGCCTTCTGTTCCCAGGGCCATGTCGATGCCGTAGAGGGCCTGCCCGTTGGTGGCGTAGGTGAAGCGCACCGCCAGCTTGGCGGCGTAGCTTTTGGCCTGGGCCACGCCTTCGGTGTGCGGCTTGTCCCAGGCCTTGGCCTCGATCACGGCCAGCTTGGTGTTGCGGTACACCAGCACGTAGTCGGCGATCTCGGCGCGTGTGCGCTGGCCGCCCGGCTGCAGGCGCCCCGGGGTGATGCCGTGCTCACGCAGGACGCGGCTGCCTTCGACCACGCCCCAGCCGGCCGCCTTCAGGGCGGGGTCGATGTGCTCGGCCCGGGTGTCCGCTTCGTTCATGGCCGACGCAATGGAATCAAGACCCGATCAAGAAACGAAAGGCCCTGGAGGCGATCCCAACTGCTTGATTTGATTGAGAAAATTCCGCTCCCTGTCGCCACGATCCCTCCCTGGATCAAAACCCGATCAAGAAATTCAGGCCCAGTGCGGCACGTAACCGGCCCGGGGGGTGGTCCGGGTCGGCCACCCGGATCAGCCCCGCCTCCAGCGTCTTGTTGATCACCGCCGACGCCTGAGCCGCATTCTTGGGCGAGATGCCCAGGCGGGCGCACAGGCTGGCGTTCTTCATCTTGTCGCCGCTCAGAAACTTCAGCACGGCGTGGAAGTAGCAGGCTCGCACACGCTCGTCCGGTGTCATATCGGCAAAGCTCCGGGGGCCATAAAGCACGGCCTGGGTGGCATGGCCTTCGGCGCGGAACAACGGGGCCGGCAGCTGAAACACCTCGCAGGCCTGCACCACCTTGTCGAGCCGCTGCCTTGCTCTTCGCACATGCCCATGCGGCGCATCAGCGAGGCCAGCGCTTCGTTGCGCGAGCGCGGGGGCAGGTCGATCATGCGTTCGGGCTGCACCAGCGGTGCCCCCGGGTTGCTGATTTCTAGGCGGTCCATCGGCTTCCAGCTTGTCGAAGATGCCCGTGCGGTTGTCGGGCAGCGGTTGTTTGGTGAGTTGGAAGTACTGCGGGTAGTCCAGCAGCGTCAGCACTTCGTCGGCGCTGGCGTACTGCCGCGCAATGCCTTGCTCCCAGCGGTAAGGCTGCAGGCGCTCGATGAGTTGCTGGTAGCGCTCGGGGTAGTCGGTGAGCCGGGGCGTGGTGCTGCCGATGCGGATGTAGGGCACGCCGTTGAACGCCACCGGCGCTCCCGTGGCAGCGGGGATCTCCAGCAATACCAGCCGGCCCTGCGGATGCTGAACCGTGCGGAAGCTGAACGCGATGCTCGGCTGCAGGCTGTTGGCCAGCCACAGCGGCAGCGCCTGATTGCCCACCTTCTGGGTGTCGGGGTTGAACGTGGTGCCGACCACCGCATGGCTACCGTCTTCGACGCCCCACACCATGTACGCGATGTCCTGACCGTCAATCCGAGCGGCGTTGGACAAGGCCGCGCAGCGCTTGCCGATCATCTCGGGGTCGGCATCGTTGGCCTTGAACTCGAACCACGCCGTCTCGGCCGGCTTGGCGCGCAACTCGTCGATCAGGGCAACGTCGCGCGGCGGGGTCATGCGGCCTCGGCGAGTTGGCGGTCGGCCGTCTTGGCCGTCAGGTGGCCAGTGAAGGCTTGGTGTAGCAGGGATTGTTTGAGTTCGTCGAGGGCGGCGAGTTTCTTCTCCAAGACATTCGCCGCCACATCCGTCAATTCACGCAGAGCATCGAGCAGTTCCACCGCTTGGCGTTGTTGGTCTATTGGTGGCAGCGGCAGTCGCAGGTTCTTGGAATCGGGAACGCGCATGTGCTGAACGGTCGATCCCGACGCCAAGGCATGAATCTGCTTTTGCATGGGCTCCGATTGAAGCGCATAGAGCAAGAACCGCCCGTTCAGAACGCTCGCCTTGGCCCGATAGGAAACGAGGCGTTGCCCTAGAAAAACAGGCTCATCGGTTTCCAGCATCCCCACCTCTCCCATCGGAGCCTCACGCGTCAAGATCACGTCGCCGCGGCGCGGGACCTGACGGCGGGTCCATGCTTTGTACGTTTCTTCATTCACAAACCTGACCGAGTCTAGATTGACGACACCGTTTCGCACGTTCGTCGTACGAATCATCTTGAAGGCGCTCCGTTGGTTGATCGTGGGGGCCGTCTTGTTGACGCAGTCCATGACCGACTCGCAAGCGTCTTCAATCCTCACCTGAGGCCAATCCGAACTGAATACACGACTGAGTCCACTCGAAAACAGCTCGCCGGTATTTCGGAGGTTCTTCTCGGTGTTGGCCTTGGCCGTGGCGATGGCCTCGAAGGCCTCGTCGAGGATGGCGACGAGGCGGCGCTGTTCGGCTCGGGTAGGGAAGGGCACCACGAACTCGCGCAAGTCATCGAACTTCAGGTTGTTGATGTTGATGCCGTCTGACAGCGCTGCGATGAACCTCTTGTACGACGGGGATGTCAGTACATAGAAAAGATAGCGGCCCTCGACGTCGGGCGTGGGCGTGATCTGCCCCATGAAGCCACCAAATGCATACCCGTGGTCGTCATCGACATAGGCAATCTTTCCCAAGTGCGATTTGCTCCCGCTTGCCGTGCAGATCAGCAGCGAGCCCTTTCGCAATCGCTTCGCGGGTGGAATGCGAATCTCGTCAGAGATGTACTTGAGCTCGGAGAGATCCAGGGCGTGGGTCGCCAAGTCAACGTTGTTGGCGCGCAGAACAATATTCCCCGACGCTGCCACCTCGTCGGACTTGGAATAGGTCAGGCCGCGTTCGAACTCGCAGAGCTCACCGAGCGGTTTGGTACGCCACCCGCTGCTCACGCGACCAACTCCCGAATCGTCGCCAGCACCTCAGCGCTCTCCGCATCCAACGCCGCGATCTCATCCAGGATCGCCTGCGGCGTGCGTAGCGTCACTTCCGGCCCGCCCTTGGGGTTCTTCACCGACAGGTCATAGGTCGTCGCATCAATGCTGGTGACTTCGACAGACCAGCTCTTGACCGACTCGCCAAACCCGGCCTGCAACTGGACAAACTCCGCGAGGTCGTCATCGTTGAGTGGGTTGGTCTTGCCCAAGCTGCGCCCCGGGTCGAGCTGGTAGTACCAGATCTGCCGCGTGGGGCTGCCCTTCTCGAAGAAGAGCACCACCGTCTTCACGCCCGCGCCCTGAAAGGTGCCGCTCGGGCAGTCGAGCACGGTGTGCAGGTTGCAGCTTTCCAGCAGCAGCTTGCGCAAGGAAACGCTCGCGTTGTCGGTGTTCGAGAGAAAGGTGTTCTTGATGACGATGGCCGCGCGCCCGCCGGCCTTCAGGCTCTTGATGAAGTGCTGAAGGAACAGGAAAGCCGTCTCGCCCGTCTTGATGGGAAAGTTCTGCTGAACCTCCTTGCGCTCCTTGCCGCCGAAGGGCGGGTTGGCGAGCACCACGTCGTAGCGGTCCTTGTCCTGGATGTCGTTGAGGTTCTCGCCCAGCGTGTTGGTGTGGACGATGTTGGGCGCCTCGATGCCGTGCAGGATCATGTTCATGATCCCGATCACGTAGGCCAGGCTCTTCTTCTCTTTGCCGTAGAAGGTGCGCGTCTGCAGCGTCTTCAGGTCGTCGGCCTTGCTGGCTTGGGCGCTCAGGTAGTCGAAGGCTTCGCACAGGAAGCCCGCCGAGCCGCAGGCCCCGTCGTAGATGCGCTCGCCGATGCGCGGCTTGAGCACGCGGATCATGGCGCGGATGAGCGGGCGCGGCGTGTAGTACTCGCCGCCGTTGCGCCCGGCGTTGCCCATGTTCCTGATCTTGGCTTCGTACAGGTGCGAAAGCTCGTGCTTCTCGCTTTGCGTGCCGAAGCGCAGCTCGTCCACCCGGTCGATCACGTCGCGCAGGTTGTAGCCGCTCTGGATCTTGTTCTTGATCTCGCCGAAGACCTCGCCGATCTTGTATTCGATGGTGTTGGGGCCGCTGGCCCGCTGCTTGAAGCCGGCGAGGTAGGGAAAGAGCTGGCCGTTGACGAACTCGCGCAGGTCGTCGCCGGTCATGGCGCGGTTGTGGTCGATCCGGCCCTCGGCCGCCTTGGGCGCGGCCCAGCGCCCCCAGCGGTACTCCTCGGCCAGGATGAAGCTGTAGGTCTTGCCTTCGAGCGCAGCTTCCGCGGCCTTGTCCTGCTCCAGCGCGTCGAGGTACTTCAGAAACAGGAGCGTGTCGCCGTTCTCAAAGCCGGGCCTGACCGGTTGGGCGGGCGATCTGGCGTGACGCCGACGCTCGCCCCGCCTCGCGGGCTTGCAGCCCCTCAGGTGTTCGTCTGCTCCGGCGGCACGTCGCCCGGCAGCACCTGCCCACCATCGCCATCGGTCGGCGCCACCACCGGCGGCTCCATGCCCAGCACATAGCTCGTCATCGACAGCGAGCCGAGCGTGCGCCCTTCGGCGAACGGCCGCGCGGGCTCGCCGGCCGCGATGCACAGCCCGGCGAGGTAGGCGATGGGCAGGAAGTGCTCGGCAGTCGGCACGGCCCGCGCGTAGTCGGCATGCCGCTGCACCTCGGGCAGGCGGGTCGGGTCGCTCAGCATGAGCTCGCGCACGTGGGCGTCGAAGCGGTCGGCCCAGTCCTCGCCTGACTGCTTGCGCTTCCAGTCGATGAGCTTCAGGTTATGCACCACGTTGCCGCTGCCCACGATGAAGACCCCTTGCTCGCGCAAGGGTGCGAGCCGGGTCCCCAGCTCGAGGTGGTACTCGATGGGCGCCCCGGCATGGATGGAGAGCTGCACCACGGGGATGTCGGCCTCGGGGAACATATGCGCCAGCACCGACCAGGTGCCGTGGTCCAGGCCCCAGCTGTCGTGATCGAGGCCGACGTAGCTCGGCTTGAGCGCCTCGGCGATCTCCTGCGCCACCTCGGGATGCCCCGGCGCCGGGTAGTCGTAGGCGAATAGCGCGGGCGGGAAGCCGTAGAAATCGTGGATCACGCGAGGCCGCGGCATGGCGGTGACGGCCGTGCCCTGGATGAACCAGTGCGCCGAGATGCACAGCACCGCCCGTGGCCGCGGCAATGCGGCACCGAGCGCCCGCCACGCGCGCGTGTAGTCGTTGTGCTCCAGCGTGTTCATCGGCGAGCCGTGGCCGATGAAGGCGGCGGGCATGAGGGGGGTGGTGGGCATGGGGCACTCCTTGGGCGGCCACGGGCCGCGCCCCACGATAGTCTCGCTCGCGGTGTGCTGCCAGAAGGGCCGCGCCCGCTCCATAAGTCGACGCGGGCTTGATCCGCCATGGCACCGGCGCTTGCATTGGCATGTGCTGATTGCCTGAAAGCGCCACGATGTTTGCTTTGGAAGCGAGCCAAAGTAAAGGAAACGCGTCTTCTTTAACTTGGAGACCGATCTCGTCTGGGTTCAACGCAACGCCCCGGCCGTTGTTCACGCCACAGGACCAGCGGCGAAGAGGTGCCGAGAACGGAAGGCCTGAAGGGCATGCCGTTTGCCATGGAGCAGCCCATGGCTGCCTCCACACCCCGAGCCGACGCCCCCGCTTCCGGCGACACCACCAAGCTCGCCCGCGTCATCGGCGGCCCGCTGCTGTTTCTCTTCATCCTCGGCGACGTGCTCGGCGCTGGCGTGTATGCGCTCGTCGGCAAGATCGCCGGCGGCGTGGGCGGTGCGACGTGGGCACCGCTGGTGGTGGCCTTGCTGTTCGCGCTGCTCACGGCCGCGTCGTATGCGGAGCTCGTGACCAAGTACCCCCAGGCCGGTGGCTCGGCGGTGTTCGCGCAGCGCGCCTACCGCTCGCCGCTCGTGGCCTTCCTGGTGGGCTTTGCCATGCTGGCCGCGGGCGTGACCAGCGCCGCCGGCCTCGCGCTCGCGTTTGCGGGCGACTACCTGCGCCCGCTGCTCGACGTACCGGCGCTCCCGGTGGCGCTCGTCTTCCTCACGGCGGTCGCGCTGCTCAACGCACGCGGCGTGCGCGAGAGCCTGGGCGCCAACGTCGTGATGACGCTCGTGGAGGTGGGCGGGCTGCTGCTGGTCGTGGGCGTGGGGTTCGCGTTCCTCGCGCGCGGCGAGGGCACCACAGAGCGGCTGCTCGCCTTCGACGGCGGCGCCTCGCCGGCCGTGGCGGTGCTGGGTGCGGCGCTGATCGCCTTTTATTCATTCGTGGGCTTCGAGACCTCGGCCAACATGGCCGAAGAAGTGCGCGACGTGCAGCGCGTCTACCCGCGCGCGCTCTTCGCTGCGCTGCTGGTGTCCGGCATCGTGTACGTCGGCGTGGCGGTGGCGGCCTCGCTGGTGCTGGATGCGCCCGCGCTCGCCGGCTCCACCGCGCCGCTGCTCGACGTGGTGCGCGCCACCGGCTACGGCGTGCCGCCGTGGCTCTTCGGCGTGATCGCCCTGGTGGCGGTGGCCAACGGGGCGCTGCTCACGATGGTGATGTCGAGCCGGCTCGCGTTCGGCATGGCCGAGCAGGGCCTGCTGCCGGCGGTGCTGGGCCGTGTGCTGCCGCAACGGCGCACGCCCTGGGTGGCGATCGTGGTCACCACCCTCGTCGCGATGCTGCTGGCCGTGACCGGCACGCTGGTGGTGCTGGCCGAGACGGTGGTGCTGCTGCTGCTTTTCGTCTTCATCAGCACCAACGTGGCGGTGCTGGTGCTGCGCCGCGACCGGGTCGCGCATGCGCACTTCCGCACGCCCACGGTGCTGCCGGTGCTGGCGGTGGTGTCGTGCCTGGTGCTGATGACGCAGCAGTCGGCCGAGAACTGGCTGCGTGCCGGCGTCCTGCTGGCCGCCGGGCTGCTGCTGTACGTCGCCTCGGGCTGGCGGCGGCAGCCTGTGGCCTAGCTTCGGCGGCGAAGGCAAGTCGGGCATGCTTGCACCTGTTTGTCCGGCAGCCACCCCAGCCGGTGCCGTCAGCCTGCTCATGCCACCGTGCTGAGCCAGAGCCGCCACGTGAACAAGCTGCGCCCGGGCAATCTGCAGGGCATTGAGTTCCGCATCGTGCTGCGTGGCGTGGCCGGCGAGCGCGATGCGATCGAAGCGAATCTCCAGGCCGTGGCCTCACGGGGCGTGCCCAACTACTTCGGCGCCCAGCGCTTCGGCTTCGACGGCGGCAACGTCGAGCAGGGCCGCGCCATGCTGGCGCGCGAGATCCGCGTGCGCAATCCGAAGAAGAAAGGGATCTACCTCTCGGCGGTGCGCTGGCGCTGCGCATCCAGCAAGGCCTCTGGGGTCAGACGCTGCCCGGCGACGTGCTCGACGACTCGGGCCGCCCCACCGGCCCGCTCTGGGGGCGCGGCCGCGTGAGCACCACCGATCAGGCGCAGGCGCTTGAGAACGCCGTGGCCGAACGCCACGCCACCTTGTGCGCCGGCCTGATCGTGGCGGCGGGGGTGGCGTTGCAGTTGCCGGCGAAGGGGGGGGGTGGGTCAGGTGCGGGCTGGGTAGCGTTCGTATCGGGGTGGTCGCGCATGACCGTTCCCGTCGTCCGGCCGTTTGACGCAGAGCACGGTCCCGGTCGGATCGGGGCGTTTCAGGCGCAGGCAGGCGGGCGCGCTTGCTCAGCCGCCCCAGCTGCGCACGCGGCCGGTGTCGATGTGTACGAACTGCTTGCCGGGGTAGTAGCCCACGCCGCCTGCGCGCAGCGAGAGCGCCGCGTCGCGCAGCTCGGCCAGCGGCACGCCGGGCAGGCGCACGTCGATGGCGCGGCCATCCATGTGCAGGCTGCGCCGGGCCACGCCACCGCCGCCCTTCAGGCGCAGGCGCTTGTTGGTGGCGGCGCAGCGGTAGGCCGAGATCACCTCGAACGTGCCGGTGGTGCCCAAGCGGTGTTGCACACCGTGCAGCAGGTCAAACAAGGCCGGGTCCATGCGGCCGATTTCGCCGCTGTAGTGGTCGCGCAGGAAGCGGTTGAGCCGCCCCAGGGCGTCGACCACGTAGTCTTGCGCCCTGGCATAGGTGAGCGCGATGCGCTCGCCGGTGTGGGTGTGGGCCAGCGACAGGCTGCGCGATGCTTCGCCCACGGAGGCCCGGGCGGGCACGCCCACGGCGGCCAGGCTGCCGGCCGCCGCCAGGCCCGCGCCGTGGCGCAGGAATACACGCCGGGCGGCGCACGGTGGGTTCAAGCTCATGGGCGTACTGCCTCCCTGTCCTGTGGCCGCGCCGAGCGGGCGCGCAGGGCGGCGTCCAGCAGGCGGTCGTGGCCGTAGATGTCGTCGAAGAAGTAGATGCGACCCTCACGCACGAGGGTGGTTCCATAGGTGATGAGCACGGGCACCGGCTCATTCAGGCGCAGTGTGGAAGATTTCGCCGCCGCCATGGCCTCGGCAATGCGCTCCTCGGTCCACTCGGGCATGCCTTTCAGCACGAATTTCGCCAGTTCCACCGGCTTTTCGACGCGAATGCAGCCGTGGCTGAAGTCGCGCCGGTCGCGCTCGAACAGGCGCACCGAGGGCGTGTGGTGCAAGTAGATGTTGTCGCGGTTGGGGAAGACGAACTTGATGTCGCCCAGCGCGTTTTGCGGCCCGGGGCGCTGGCGGATGCGCGCGCGCCCGGCCATCACGGCGTCGAGCCCGGCGCTGCTGAGCGCGGTGTTGACCTCGCCCGCGCCGCCCACGAACTCGAACCCTTCGCGCGCCCAGTAGCCCGGGTCGCGGCGCAGGCGCGGCACCAGCTCCTTGCGGGCGATGGATGGGGGCACGTTCCAGTAGGGCGCGAACTCGATGAAGCGCATGTCTTCGTCAAACAAGGGCGTGCGCGTGTCGAGCATCCTGCCCACGATCACCTTCATCTCTTCGCGCACCTCGATGCGGTCCTCGACCACCTCATAGGCGCGCAGGCGGAACTCGGGGATGTTGATGACGACCATGCGCGCGCCTTGCTGCAGGGGCGTCCAGCGCAGGCGCTCCAGCGCAAGCTCGATCTGGCGCACGCGCCGCGCCGGCGGCACCTGCAGCGCCCGCACGGTGGCGGGGCCGAGCACACCGTCGGGCGTGAGGCCGTGGCGCTCCTGAAAGGCCTGCACCGCAGCCACGATCCGGCCCTCGTAGCGCGCCGGCTCGGCCGCCCCGTCTGCCACCCCGTGGACCGGCACCGCCGGCGGCACCTCGGCCAGGTCGCCCAGCACGCGCAGCCGCTCGGCCAGTAGCGGCAGGCCGGCATAGGCCCCGCCGGCTTCGAGCTTGCCCGGGCGGCTCTTCTTCGGGCTGGGCAGGGGCGGCAGGGGCTGGCGCCACGCCGGGTGATCGCCGAGCGCGCGGTAACGCGCCAGTGCCTCGCGCAGCCGCTGGTAGACCGGCAGGCGCGGCCAGGCCTCGCGCGCGGCCGCGCTCAGCCGGTTGGCCGCGAGCGCCCCTTGCAGCGTGATGGCGGCGTTGAAGTCGCCCGGCCACACCACGGCGTATTGCTCGTGGATGGTGCGCGGGTCGACGCGGCCGCGGTGCAGGTCGGAGAGGTAACGCTCCACGGCGCGGGTGAGCGCCGCATCGAGTGGCTGCAGCGCCGGGGCCGGCATCGGCTCGCCCTGCCGGGCGCGCTCCACCGCGTCGGCCAGCGCACGGCCGCCGTAGTCGAGCGGGTCGAGCCCGTGTGTGTGCGCCTCGGCGAGCAGGTCGAGGGCCTCGCGCGCCTGGGCGGTGGGCCGGCCGTCCTGGAACCACGTCGGCGCGGGCGTGGAAGCGTTCGCCAGCGCACGCCGCGCGCCGGTCACCACCCCGAGCGCGGCCGCGCCCGCCACTGCCTGCATGAGGATTCGTCGTTGCATCAGGCCATTTTCGCCACGCGCGGCCTGGGTGCGTGGATCAGCCCCGACATCGAAGCGCCCCTCGGTCACCAGGTCGGCCAGTTCCCGGTGAGGTGAGCCCGCACGGTCTGTCCCGGTACGATCGCGCCATGCGCTGTTCCTTGAAGTACCTGCTGGTGGCGCTGGCCGCCGCGCTGTCGCTCTCGACCTCACACGCCGCTGCCGAGAAGCAGACGGTCTGCACCATCACCGTCAATTCCCCCGACGAAAAAGAAACCTTCCGCCGCTATCTGCCCGAGTCGAAGTACCGCTTCGTCGAGCTGGTCGAGCGCGGCCGCAGCGATTGGCTGGCCTCGTCGTGCCGCGCCAAGGTGGCCTGCGACGTGCTCATCGTCTCCGCCCACTACGACGGCGGCAACGAGTTTTTCTCGGACCAGCTGGAGGCGCGCGACTACCTCACCGTGACCGAGCTGGAGCGCGTGTCGTGCAGCGGCTCGTGTCCCACGCTTTTTTCGCGGCTGAAAGAGGTCTACCTGTTCGGCTGCAACACGCTCAACCCAGCGCCACAGAGCAGCGCCTCGGCCGAGGTGGTGCGCAGCCTGGTGCGCGAAGGCCTGTCGTCCAAGGAGGCCACGCGCCAGCTCAAGTTGCTCGACGCGGCGCACGGCGAGAGCAGCCGCGACCGCATGCGCCATGTGTTCAAGGACGTGCCGGCGATCTATGGTTTTTCGTCGAAGGCGCCGCTCGGGCCGATCGCGGCGTCCACGCTGGAGCGCTACTTCCGATCGGGCGGCGCGCGTGAGGTCGGCCACGGCCGGGCCAGCCGCAGCCTGGTGCGGCACTTCTCGGTCTTTGGCCTGTCGGTGGCGCCCGGCGTGACGGAGCGCGACCCGCACATCCAGGCGCGGCGCGACATATGCCAGTTCGAAGACGAGCGCGTGCCCGATGCCAGCAAGCTCGCCTTCGTGCACGAGATCTTGCAGCGCCCGACGCCCGAGGCGCGCCTGTACCTCGACCGCATCCAGCGCCTCACGGCACGGCTGGATGACGAGGCGCGGGGCCAGCCTGAGGTGGCGCGTGTGCTCGACCGCATCGGGCGCGACACCAAGGCGCGTGCCCGTTTCATCGAAGACGCCCGCGAGTCCGAGCAGCCGCCCGCGCGTACGCGTCTGCTCAACGTGGCCCATGAGCTCGGCTGGCTGAGCCTGGAGCAGCTTCGGCGCGAGCTGGTGCTGATGTTGACCGAGCTGCAGGCCCGGCCGCAGGTGGGCGTGCCCGAGGTCAACCTCGCCTGCCAGCTCAACCGCCATCGCGAGCTCGACGGCCGCTACACGCAGGCTGCGCCCGCCAGCGGCCCGGGTGACGGCGTGGGGCACGCCGCGATGCGTGCCTGCCTGGGCAGCGCCGAAGGCCGCGAGCGCACTGTCAACGCGCTGCTGAGCGAGCGCGAAGGCGATGTGCAGATCGCGCAGGCCTACCTGCGCCACCGGCCCATTCACGATGAGGGCGAGCTGCGCCGCCTGGCCGACGGCATCGCGCGCATGTCGCCGGGCGACGCGCAGGTGCGTGCGCTGGAAGCCCTGGGCCGGCACTACCTGTCTGACCGCGAGGTGGTGGACGGGCTGGTGCGCCTGTACGCAAGCACGCCCTCGTGGATGGTGCAAAACGCCATCGCGGGCATCCTGATACGGGCCGACCGCAAGGCGCTCGCCACGCCCGCGCTCATGCGCACCCTGGTGGACCAGCGCCGCCGCTCGCCGCGCCAGACCAACATGATCGACGCGCTGCTGATCCGCCTGAGCATGACCTGAGCGTCGCCCTGAGCGGGCCCTGGGCCTCGCCTTGCAGCGTGAGCGGTGATTTGGCACGTGCAGTTGGTTACATCCCGGTTCCCTGCCGCCTCGGCCTGTGAAACACTGGCGGCATGCTGTACCGAAGTGCCGTGCCGAGCCGCCTGTGGCGGCTGTCAACGCCCCTGCTGGCCTGCCTGGCCGCGGTTTGTTCGTTTGGCGCGAGCGCCGCGCCGAAGACGGTGTGCACCATCACCATCAACTCGGCCGACGAGCGCGAGACCTTCAAGCGCCACCTGCCCGCCGGTGAGTACCGCTTCGTCGAGCTGGTCAAGCCCAATCGATCGGACTGGTTCGAGGAGGCCTGTCGTAGCGGCGTCACCTGCGACGCGCTGGTGATCTCGGGCCATTTCGACGACGGCACCGAGTTCTACACCGACCGCCTGGGCGACCGCGACCAGCTCACCGTGGACGACATGGAGCGCGCCTCGTGCAGCAACTCGTGCAACGGAGTGTTCGGCCAGCTCAAGGAGGTCTACCTCTTCGGCTGCAACACGCTCAACACCGCGCCGCGCCACGTGGCCTCGGGCGAGATCCTGCGCAGCCTCACGCGCGCCGGCCGCTCGCCCGACGAGGCCGAGCGCATCGCCGCGCAGCTCAACGCGCGTTATGGCCAGAGCAACCGCGACCGCCTGCGCAACATCTTCAAAGACGTGCCACTGCTCTACGGCTTTTCGTCGAAGGCGCCGCTCGGGCGCTATGCGGGGCCGCTGCTGGAGCGCCACTTCCAGCTCGCCCCCGCGGGCCAGGTGGCCAGCGGCCTGCCGAGCTCCTCGCTGCTCGATCTCTTCGGCCCGACCTCGATGATTCCGAGTGCCGGCCTGACCGACGCCGACCCCAACGCCGGCTTCCGCGCCGACATGTGTGGCTTCGCCGACGAGCGCCCGAGCGAGGCGAAGAAGCTCGCCTTCCTGCACCAGGTGCTGCAGCGTGACGTGACCGAGGTGCGCATGTTCCTCGACCACATCGAGCGTTATGTCGCGACGCTCGGCCCCGAGCAACGGGCCCGGCCCGAGGTGGCCGCAGGCCTGGCGCGCATCGCCGCCGACCACGCCGTGCGCGACCGCGTGATGGAGTTCGCCCGCGACGCCGACCAGGCCTCGGTGCAGGTGCGCATGATGGCCTTGTCGCGCGCGCTGGGCTGGCTGACGCCCGCGCAAGAGCAGGCCGAGTTCGCGCGCATGGTGGCCGACCGCATGGGCCGCGACCGCCTGGGCAAGCACGAGGTCGATCTGGTGTGCTCGACCCCCCAGGCCGGCCAACACGACGTGGTACAGCAGGTGCTGGCCGCCGGCACCGCGCGGCCGGGCAAGGTGGCGCACTCGGCGGCGCTGGCCTGCCTGGGCAGCGGCGAAGCCCGCGAGCGCACCGTGAAGGCGCTCACCAGCCCGTCGGTCGAAGACGTGGAGATCGCCCAGGTCTACCTGCGCCACCGGACGCTGGGCGACGTGGGCGAGCTGCGCGCCCTCACCTCGGGCATTGCCCGCATGACGGCCGCCGCCGCGCAGGTGCGCGCCCTCGAAGCCCTGGCGCGCCAGCCTCCGGCCGATCGGGAAAGCCTGCAAGAAATCGCTGGCCTCTTCCCGCGGGCACGCTCGCTCGAAGTGCAGCGCGCCATCGCCGGCATCCTGATTCGCTCCGACATCAGGATGCTCTCGCGCGCCGACCTTGCGCGCACGCTGCAGCGGCACCGGCTGAAATCGCCCAACGGCCGTGATGTGATCGACATGCTCATCCGGCTGCTGCAGCAGTCGGCCTGAGCGCGCGCGCCGGCGCCGGGCAGCACGCCCAGCCGCCGGTAGGCGCGCCCGGCCAGCGGTGCCAAGCCGGCCGGCGCACGCCGACCGCATGGGCCGACACACCGAGCGGGAAGAAGGGCGCAAGGCCCGGCAATTGACGTGTCTCAAGCGGCGGAAAGCGGCCGCGCAGCATCATTCGAGAGAGTTGATGAAGGAGACGATGCAAATGAGCCAGCACCTCACTGCGGGGCAGCGCGCGTTGCTGGAGGCCGCCCTCCAGCAGCGTCAACGCTTGCTGACCGCCCAGTTGACCGAGCACCTGCGCGGGCAGTCGCGCGTCGAACGCGCGGCCGAGCGGCTCTCGCAGGATGCCGACGACGCACCGCAGCGTGCGCCCGAACTCGCCATGACGGCGGCCCTGACCGATCGTGAACAGCGCGAGCTCGACGTCGTGGCCGCGGCGCTGCAGCGCCTGGCCGACGGCACGTACGGCGCCTGCGCCGACTGCGGCGGTGTGATCGCCTTCGACCGCCTGAAGGCCGAGCCCTGGGCGCTGCGCTGCGTGGACTGCGAGAGCGCACGCGAACGCGGCGCGCGCGGTCGCTGACCCGGCGCGCACTCCGCCCACCGACTTCCACCTGTCCCGAGGACAAGCCATGACGACCTTCCATGCCGTGGTCCAGATCGACCACCACCAGGCCCAGGTGCTTCAATTCGATGCCGAGCACGTGCAGGCCTCGAAGGTGAAGGCGCATTCGCACCACACCCGCCAGCACCAGAGCCAGGTGCGCAGCGAGCACGAGTTCTTCGGTCATGTCTGCGACGCGCTGGAAGGCATCACCGAGGTGCTGGTCACCGGTAGCAAGACGGCGCTGGCGGACTTCCGCCACTACGTGGAGAAGCACCGCCCGCACACTGTGCCGCGCATCGTCGGTTGGGAGATGGTCGACCATCCGACCGAGGGCCAGCTGGTCGCGCTGGCGCGGCAGTTCTTCCTGAAATACGACCGCCTGTCCGGCGTGCCCACGCCGACCTGACGGGCGCCGGTGCCGCCGGCTGCCGCCCCCGGTGGGGAGGCCGCACGATCGCGGGCAATCCGCCCGCCCCCCGCGCAACGGCAGCGGGGCCCGCGCCGGCCCGGTCAGCTCACCGTGTCGCCGCTGCGGCGGTAGTCTCCCTTGCCGGCCGCCTTGGCCGCGTACATGGCACGGTCGGCCGCGTCGAGCAGCGCGGTGACGTCGGTCCCGTCGCGTGGGTATTCCGACAGGCCGACGCTGGCCCGGATCTTCAGTTCGGCGGCGCCGATGCGGTAGGGCTGGCGCAGCCGGTCCAGCAGGTTGCGCGCGATCGGTTCGGCCGCCGCGCCGTCCAGCCCGTCGACCAGCACCGCGAACTCGTCGCCACCCAGGCGTGCCACGGCGTCGGTGTCGCGCACGCCGGCTTTCAGCCGCGTCGCGAAGGCGTGCAGCAACTGGTCACCCGCGGTATGCCCGAGCTCGTCGTTGACCTGCTTGAAGTCGTCGAGGTCCACGAAGAAGATGGTGAACGGCACCTCGCCGCCGGTCCGCGCCTCGACCGCCTCGGCGAAGGCGCTGCGGTTGAGCAGGCCCGTGAGGGTGTCGCGCCGGACGACGTCACGCAGCTGCCGGTTGCGTTGTGTGGCCTCGTCGCGCTCTCGGGTGCGGGCATCCAGCAGCGTTGCCGTTCTGGACAGCGCGGCGCCGACGCGGTCGGCTTCCTTCAGGTGCAGCGGCGGCACGAGCACCGGCTCGCCGTTGAAAAGCGCCTCGGACGGCGCGACCAGCCCCTCGATCGAGCCCTTGATGCGGCGCGCGATCCAGGCCGCCGCCAGCCCGCCGAGCAGCAGCAGCGCGGCGCTGGTCACGAGCAGCGCGCTGAGCCAGCGCCGCAACTCCCCGCGCAGCACCTGCTGCGGCACGCCGACCGTCGCGCTCCAGCCACTGACGGGCGAGCGGCTGAAGGCGACGAGCATGGACACGCCTTCGAGGCTGGTGGTCACGAGCGTTCCCTCGCTCTGCTGGCGAAGCGCCTCCGTCAGCGCTGGCGCCCCCTTCTGCCCGATCAGCCGCTCGCTGCCCTCGCTGCGCGCGACGATGGCGCCTTCGCGGTCGAACAGTCCCACCAGCCAGGAGCGGCCCGAGATCTGGAGCACCTGGCCCAGGCGCGTGGGCTTGAAGCCCATTCCCAGCACGTGGGTGACGCGGCCGTCGACCGTCACGGGGACCCAGACGCCCACCATCGGATGCTTCGCGACGCTCCCGTAGAAGAGGTTGGAGACGACCGGCTGCCCGCTGTCGACCACACGTCGCAGCATCGCCGGGTCGCTGTGACGCGGCAATGGTTCGCCGAAGGTGCGCCAGGTGTTGACGATCTGCTGGCCGTCGGCATCGCTGAGCACCATGACCTCGCCTGCCACTTCCGTCAACGTCAGGCGTGCCTGCGCATGGAAGCGGGCGTAGTCGCCGGCCAGCAGGGACGGCGACTTGGCCAGTACGCGCAGGGCGGCGATCGCGACCGCGAACTCGGCATCGGCGCGGCCGACGACGGCCCGCGCCTCACTCATCGCGTGCGAGCTGATCTCTTCGGTGCCCTGGTCGTAGGCGCGCAGGATCGCCAGCCAGGCTGCCAGGGCGGCCGGCACCACGCAGACGATCACCAGCCAGAACAGGTGCGAGCGCGCCGTGTACGGCAGGCCGCGGCGGTGCGTTTCGTCCGGGGCGACCGATGGGGTGGACGGGCGTGAGCTCACACGCATCTCCGGTGGTCAGAGTGGTGAACTATGACGGCTCCTGAGTGCGAGGTCGAGCGCCTTCAGGTGCGGCACAACGGCCTGGCTGCACCCTGCGAGTCGCTGCGCGCGTCATGGACGCAGGTCGCGGGAGAATTGCCGGTCTGTTGTCCGTGCTGCCCGGCCAGACAGCCGATGCCGCCCGCCTGCTCATGACCCATCCCCCATCCACCACCCTGCCACCCTGGCCCCGCGCCTATCGTCCCACCGGCGCCACCGCCACGCTCAAACACCTCAACGAGGATTTCGAGGTGACCGAGCTGCCGCTGCAGCCGCCCTCCGGTGCAGGCGAACACCTCTGGCTCCAGGTCGAGAAGAACGGCGCCAACACCGCCTACGTCGCGCAACAGCTGGCCGCAGCCGCAGGGGTGGAAGAGCGCGACGTGGGCTACGCCGGCCTCAAGGACCGCCATGCCATCACGCGGCAGTGGTTCAGCATCTATCTGCCCAAGGGCGAGACACCCGACCTGACGCCGCTGCAGCACCCGGAGTTCACGGTGCTGAGCCAGAGCCGGCATGTGAAGAAGCTGCGGCCGGGCGATCTGCAGGGCAATCGCTTCCGCATCGTGCTGCGTGAGGTGACGGGTGATCACGCTGCAATCGAAGCCAACCTCCAGGCGGTGGCGTCGCAGGGCGTGCCCAACTACTTCGGTGCGCAGCGCTTCGGTTTCGACGGCGGCAACATCGAGCAGGGCCGCGCCATGCTGGCGCGCGAGATCCGCGTGCGCAACCCGAAGAAGAAGGGCCTCTACCTTTCGGCGGTGCGCGCCTTCGTCTTCAACGAGGTGCTGGCGCAGCGCATCGCGCAGGGGCTGTGGGGCCAGTCGCTGCCCGGCGACGTGATGGACGCCTCGGGCCGGCCCACCGGGCCGCTCTGGGGGCGGGGCCGCGTGAGCACCACCGAGGCAGCGCAGGCGCTGGAGAACGCCGTGGCCGCACGCCACGCGGCCTTGTGCGACGGCATGGAGCACGCCGGCCTGGAGCAGGAGCGCCGCGCGCTGGTGGCGAGCCCGCAGGACATGACCTGGGCATGGCCGCAGGCCGATCAACTGGTGCTCGCCTTCACCTTGCCGGCGGGCCACTACGCCACCTCGGTGCTGGCCGAGATCCTGCGCACCACCGAGCCGGATCGGCATGCGCCCTCAGGCGGCTCCGTCGTGGACGGGGAAGCTTGAGCGCCGGGGCGATACGCGGACCGACGCGCTCAAGTCCTCTTCAGGACTGCCGACCCAGGAGGGAGCCGCGCGCATCTCGCGCACGGTGCCTCCACCCGGTCCTCCACGATGCAGTTCCCATCCCTCCCGCTCTCCCTCCTCGTCATCACCTGCGCCGCCCTGGCGGGCTGTGCCTCCAGGTCCAAGGAGCCGGTGCCGCGCCCGGCCACCATCGTCGAAGTGCGCGACCCCGAAAGCGGCTTCGAGAAGGTGCGGGTGCGCATGCAGGCCGGGCGTGCGGCGGTGCTGGGGGGCGTGATCCGTCACAACGAAAACGGCGGCTCGATGCGCCCGTGGTCGATCGGCCCCAAGGTCGGCGAGCTGGTGGAAGAGGGCAAGGCCGGCGTGGACGACGGCTGCACGCGCTACGTGACGCTGCGCTTCGACCAGACCGATCGCGACGTGCGACTGCTGCGCCGCTGCAACGAGCAGTACACGCCGGGCCAGCGCGTGAGGGTGACCATGACGCCGGGTCGCAGCGTGGACACGCGAGACGCCGTGCGCATCGACCCGATCGTGGAGTGACGGCTCAGCGGCCCACGCGGCCGAGTTGCGCCGCGAGATAGGGCGCGGTGCGGCTGCCCTCGGCGCGCGACGCCTCCTCGGGCGTGCCGGCCGCCACGATGCGCCCGCCTTCAGCCCCCGCGCCTGGCCCCACGTCGATCACCCAGTCGCTCTGCGCGACCACGCCCATCTCGTGTTCGACCACGACGACGGTGTTGCCGGCATCGACCAGCCCTTGCAGCTGCGCCATGAGGCGCGCCACGTCGGCGGCGTGCAGGC
>JBIQKU010000216.1:0-5360 GCA_044506225.1 Rubrivivax sp.
GGCCAGCATGCCGCCTTCTTCAGCGCCGGCCTGCCCGGCTGGCACTGGCTGCCGAGCGACTTCGAGGCGCGGATGCTGCCTTCGATCAATGCCTGGTGCACCGGCCTGGACCGCGTGCTTGCGCCGTTGCAGCTGGATGTGCGTGAACCGCATTGGCCCGGCGTGCCGGCGCAGGTGGACGCGGTGTTCTGCGCCAACATGATCCACATCGCGCCGTGGGCCTGCTGCGCCGGTCTGATGCAGGGCGCCGCACGTCACCTGTCGCCGTCGGGGCTGCTGATCACCTACGGGCCGTATCTCGAGGACGAGGTGCCGACTTCGCCGGGCAACCTCGCCTTCGATGCCGACCTGCGCGAGCGCAACCCCGCCTGGGGTCTGCGCCGCCGCGAGGACGTGGCGCAGGAAGCTGCCCGCGCGGGCCTCGCGCTGCGCGAGCGTGTTGCCATGCCGGCCAACAACCTGCTGCTGGTGTGGGGGCGCGCGGCGTCGGCCTGAGCGTGTTCCGCGAGGCGGCCGTGCGGCTCAGGCCGCCTCGAAAAGCGCCTGATGCGCCAGCCGCAGCTCCCGCTTGAGCAGCTTGCCGCTCGGGTTCTTGGGCAGGGCGTCGACGAACATCACCGCCTTCGGCCGCTTGAAGCCGGCGAGCTGCGCGCTGCAATGGGCCATGACCTGCTGCTCGCTGAGCGACTGCCCCTGCTTGACCACGATGACCGCGGTCACGGCCTCCACCCAGTGCGGATGCGGCAGGCCGATCACCGCCACCTCGCTCACCTGCGGCAGGCGGTAGATCGCCTCCTCGACCTCGCGGCTGGCGACGTTCTCGCCGCCGGTCTTGATCATGTCCTTCTTGCGGTCGACGACGCTGATGAAGCCTTCCTCGTCGATCGTTCCCAGGTCACCCGAATGGAACCAGCCGCCCTCGAAGGCGGCCCGCGTGCGCTCGTCGTCGTGGAAGTAGCCGAGCATGAGCTGCGGTGAGCGGTGCACGATCTCGCCGACCTCGCCCGGGGCGACGTCGCACATGGCGTCGTCGACCACACGCGTCTGCACGTTGAGCACCGCGCGGCCGCAGGAGCCGGGCTTTCTCAGCTGGTCGTCCGGGCCCAGCATGGTGGCCAGCGGCGCGATCTCGGTCTGGCCGTAGAGGTTCCACAGCCCCACCTGCGGCAGCCGTGCCGCGAGCTCGCGCAGCACCGCCACCGGCATGATGGACGCGCCGTAGTAGCCCTTGCGCAGGCTGGACAGCTCGGTCTGCTCGAACAGCGGCGAGCGCAGCAGCGAGATCCACACCGTGGGCGGCGCGAAGAACGAGGTGATGCGGTGCCGTTCGATCAGCGGCAGCAGCACGTCCGGCGTGGGCGTGGCGGTGATGACGTTGCGCGCGCCGACATAGATGGACGGGCCGAGGAACACGTCGAGCTGCGCGCAGTGGTACAGCGGCAGCGCATGCAGGGCGATGTCGTCGCCGGCGATGGCGGCGTCGACCACGCAGCTCACGTACTGCCAGATGATGGCGTCGTGCGTGAGCATCGCGCCCTTGGGAAGGGACTCGGTGCCGCTGGTGTAGACGATCTGCGCAAGCTCGCTGCCCTGCACGGTGGTCTCGGGCGCGGGTGTGGTGCAGGCGACGAGTTCGTCGAAGGTGACCATGCCCGGCACCGGCTCGCTGGCGTGCTCCGAAGGCAGCCACACGAAGCGGCGCACCGCGGTGTCGCGCGCGGCGGCGTCGCGCGCCAGGCCCGCCAGTCCCGAGTCGGTGGCCAGCACCTGGGCGCCGGCATGGCGAAGGATGAAGGCCACCTCGTCCGGCCCGAGCATGAAATTGATCGGCACCAGCACCGCGCCCAGGCGTGCCAGCGCGAAGCGCAGCGCGGCGAAGGCGTGTGAATTTCGCGCCAGAACCGCTACGCGCATGCCCGGGCCCACGTCGTGTTCGGCCAGGCCCGCGGCCAGGCGGTCGCAGACGGCGTCGAACTCGGCATAGGTCCAGTGCGTGTCGCCGCAGACGATGGCCGTCTTGCGCGGCTCGCGGTGGGCGCTTCGGTGCAGGAGGTCGGCAAGGGTCTGGCGGCGAACCGAGGCGGGCATGGGTTTCCTTGGTGGCGGATCGGTGGCTGCGCGGGTGCGCGGCGGGCGGCCAACTTAGCAAGCGGGCGGGCCGGGCACCAGACGGGTTGCCACGGGCGCCGCCGCACCGATGAGGTCCAATGGCGCCCATGGACGACATGCACACCATCGAGCAGCGGCTCACCGAGCTCGAGATCAAGGCGAGCTTCAGCGAAGACCTGCTGGACCAACTCAACGAGGTGATCGTGCGCCAGCAGGCGCAGATCGACCTGTTGCTGCGCGAGGTGGCGCAGCTGCGGCAGGAGGCGCCGGCGGACGAGCCCGCCACGCCCCGCAGCCTGCGCGACGAGCTGCCGCCGCATTACTGAACGCAGGCGCGCTGGGCGTGGCCGGCGGCATGGCGCTTGCCGGACAGCGGGTCATTCCCAAGCCATGAGGTGCGCCATGACCCGCCGTCCCGACCGTCCTGCTTCCGATCCGGCGCCCGACGAGCACAGCATCGCCGGGCGCAGCGCCGATGCACGCGGCGCGAGCGGCACCGACAGTGACCGGCTGCCGCAGCCGCTCGGCAAGGGCAGTCCCGACGCCTCGCTCGGCGGCATTCCCAAGACCGGCGATTCGCCGCTGCGCCCGCCGGAGGCCCCGGCCGCCGGGCGCGAGAAGGCGCAGGTGATGACCGACGGCCTGCCGGCCAAGCGCGAGCAGCGCGATGACGCGTCCGCCGCCGAGGCGGCACGCGAGCGCAGCCGCGACGTGCCCAACGAAAGCCCGGCCGAACAGATCGGCCGCAGCAGCCGCAAGGGCTGAGCGCGCGATCGCCCACGGCCAGCGGCGTCAGCCCCCCATGCGCCTGCTCAAGAGCATCTCGCCGATCTCGTTCTTCGGCTCGGCGCTGATCTCGCTCGGGCTGATCCTCTTCGTCGTGCTGCGCCCGGAGCGCGCGACCGGCCTGTTCGAGGCGGCCAACAACTGGATCATTTCCGAAGCCGGCTGGTTCTACATGCTGGCCGTGGGCGGCTTCGTCATCTTCCTGCTGGGCCTGGCCATCAGCCGCCTCGGCGCGATCAAGCTCGGGCCCGACGAATCGGTGCCCGACTACAGCTACGGCACCTGGGTGGCGATGCTCTTCAGTGCCGGCATGGGCATCGGCATCGTGTTCTATGGCGTGGCCGAGCCGATCACGCATTTCTCCATCCCGCCGGACGCCGAGCCGCGCTCCGCGCAGGCCGCGCGCGATGCGATGGAGATCACCTTCTTCCACTGGGGCGTGCACGCCTGGGCCATCTATGCCGTGATCGGCCTGGCGCTCGCGTACTTCGGCTACCGCAAGGGCGAGCCGCTGGTGATCCGCTCGGCCTTCCGGCCGCTCCTCGGCGACCGGGTGAACGGGCCGATCGGCGACCTGATCGACATCTTTGCGGTGGTGGGCACGCTCGCCGGACTCGCCACCTCGCTCGGCCTGGGCGTGGCGCAGCTCAATGCCACGGGCGCCTACCTGTTCGGGCTGCCGCAGAACCTCGCGACCCAGCTGCTGCTCATCGGCGTGGTCACGCTGCTCGCGACCTGCACCGTGGCCGCGGGGCTGGACCATGGCATCCGCCGGCTGAGCGAGCTGATCATCATCGTTTCCTTCGCGCTGATGGGGATGATCCTCGTGCTCGGGCCCACGCGCTTTCTGCTGCAGGCCTTCGTCGAGAACATCGGCCTGTACCTCAACGCGTTCATCCCCCGCACCTTTCATATCTATGCCTACCAGCCGACGGACTGGGTGGGCACATGGACGCTGTTCTACTGGGGCTGGTGGATTTCCTGGTCGCCCTTCGTGGGCATGTTCATCGCGCGCATCTCGCGCGGGCGCACCATCCGCCAGTTCCTGCTGGGTGTGCTGTTCGCACCGGCGGGCTTCAGCTTCATCTGGTTCACCATCTTCGGCGATGCCGCCATCTGGCTGGACCTCAACGCCGCCGGCGGGCAGATCTCGCGCACCGTGGCCGAGAACATGCCGATCGCACTCTTCACCGTCTTCGAGTACCTGCCGGCGTCGACGCTCCTGGCCGGCATCACCGGCGTGCTGGTGGCGGTGTACTTCGTCACCGCATCGGATGCCGGCGCGCTGGTGATCGCCATGATCACCTCACGAGGCGAGGAGGAGCCGACGCTGTGGCTGCGGGTGTTCTGGGCGCTCACCTGCGGCGGCGTGGCCGCGGGCCTGCTGCTCGCGGGCGGCCTCGCGGCGGTGCAGATGGCGGCGGTGATCGCCGCGCTGCCACTTGCGGTGGTGATGGTGCTGATGTGCTATGGCATCTGGCGCGCGCTCAGCGACGAGACCACGCTCGCGCGCAGCGCCCGGCTGCACGCCGCACCCATGGGCGTGAACGAAGGTCCCTTCCCCTGGCGCCGCCGCCTGGGCGCCATCCTCAGCCATCCGGCGCGTGCGCAGACCGCGGCCTACATCGCCGGCACGGTGGCCAAGGCCTTCGGCGCGGTGGTCGAGGAAATGGGCCGGCGCGAGCTCGCCGCGACGACCGAGGCGGTGGACGACGACGGCCTGCGCCTGGTCGTGAAGCACGGTGAAGGGGTCGACGACTTCATCTACGAAGTGCGCCCGGTGAGCCACCCCATTCCCGCCTTCGCCCTGACCGATGCCGCACGCGGCGAGGGGGCTCGCAACCGCTACTTCCGCGCCGAGGTCTTCCTCGCTCAGGGCGGCCGCGACTACGACATCTACGGCTACGACCACGAGCAGGTGATCGCCGACGTCATCAACCAGTACGACCGGTTCAGGCATTGGCTGCACATTTCCAAGAAGGTGTGAGCGGGTTGTTGAGGGATGGTCGGAGCAGCTAGGGAAGGGCGATTCGTGACGTGCATTGCTGCATCCGCCACATCGCCATCGCCACATCCCACATCGCCACATCGCCACATCGCCACCATCCACCGTTCGCGCTGAGGTATCGAAGCGCCCTCCGCCCAAACCCGTTCGTGCTGAGCCTGTCGAAGCACCCGTGGCGGACACCCGATACCTGGGGACACGCGCAATGTGCTTCGATACCTCAGCACGAACGGGTGAGCGCGCAAAGCGCTTCGACAAGCTCAGCGCGAACGGGCTATTAGGAGGCTCAGCGCCAACGGGTGGTTAGGAAGCTCAGCGCAAACGGGCGGTTGTGATGCTCAGCGCGAACGGTTGTTTCCCTCTATGCCAACCGACCCCGCGGCGCCACCCTTCGCGCCTCCATCGCCTCGCCATACACCCCCTCGTACGCCCTCGCCGCGCGCCCCCAGGAGAAGTCCTG
>JBIQKU010000217.1:0-5332 GCA_044506225.1 Rubrivivax sp.
TTGCTGCGCCTGCGCATCGATCCGGCCCTGGGCCTGATCCCGGAGATCAGCGGCAACCGCCTCATGGTGTCGGTGCGGCTGATGCGCCAGGACGCCGACGACCGCCTGCACGCCAGCACCGAGGACGCCACCTTCGAACTCACGCTGTGCGCATGAACGCGCCGAAGCCGCCACGCGCGCCGGGCAAGCCGCCGGCGACCGCCCGCACCGTCACCTGCCCCGCCTGCGGGCAGGACAGCGTCTACGCGCCGTCCAACCCCTACCGCCCCTTCTGCAGCGCGCGCTGCAAGGGCATCGACCTGGGCGCCTGGGCCAGCGAACAGTTCCGCATGCCGACCGACAGCCCGCCGGACGACGAGCCCTTCGGCGATCCGAAGGTGCATCAGTAGCGCGCCTGGCGCTCCTCGGCCAGCCACTCGAGCACCGGCAGGGCGCCCGGCAGCACGGGCTCGACCGTCAGCGGCAACTGCTGCCACGCCATGGCCTGGCCCTCGCGCATCTCGAACTCGCCCGTCCACTCACGCACCTTGCACCAGTGCAGACGCACCAGCGCATGCGGGTAGTCGTGCTCGGTGACGCGCCAGACCTCGGTGCTGCCGATCGTCACGCCCAGTTCCTCCTGCAATTCGCGGCGCAGCGCTTGCTCGACCGTCTCGCCGGCCTCCAGCTTGCCGCCCGGGAATTCCCAATAGCCCGCATAGGGCTTGCCTTCGGGCCGCGTGCTCAGCAGCAGCGCGCCGTCCGGCGCGATGAGGATGCCCACCGCGACCTCGGTGTGCTTGCGCGTCATGCGGCGCTGCCCCGGCCGGCGCGGTCGCGGGCGAACTGGTAGGCCACCCGGCCGCTGCGCGAGCCGCGCTCCAGCGCCCAGACCAGCGCCTCGGGCCGCGCCGCCTCGATCGCCGCCGCGTCCAGCCCGAAGGAGGACAGCCACTGCGCCACGATGGCCAGGTACTCGGCCTGGGTGAAGGGATAGAAGCTCACCCACAGCCCGAAGCGCTCGGACAGCGAGATCTTCTCCTCCACCACCTCGCCCGGATGGACCTCGCCGTCCTCCGTGTGCGTGTAGCTCAGGTTCTCCTTCATGTACTCGGGCAGCAGGTGGCGCCGGTTGCTGGTCGCGTAGATCAGCACGTTGGGCGTGGAGGCGGCCACCGAGCCGTCGAGGATGGACTTCAGCGCCTTGTAGCCCGGCTCACCCTCGTCGAAGCTCAGGTCGTCACTGAAGATGATGAACTTCTCGGGCCGGCCCGAAACCACCTCGACGATGTCGGGCAGGTCCGTCAGGTCGGCCTTGTCCACCTCGATCAGGCGCAGGCCCTGCGGCGCGAAAGCGTGCAGGCAGGCGCGCACCAGCGAGGACTTGCCGGTGCCGCGCGCACCGGTGAGCAGCACGTTGTTGGCCGGCTTGCCCTCGACGAACTGGCGCGTGTTGCGCTCGATCTTCTCCTTCTGGACGTCGATCTCCTTGAGCGCGTCGAGCGACATCGCCGCCACGTGGCGCACCGGCTCCAGCGTGCCGTGCCCCGAGCTGCGGCGGCGGTAGCGCCAGGCGATGGAGGCATCCCAGTCGGCCGGTGCGGCCAGCGGCTGGGGAAGAATCGATTCGATGCGGGTGATGAGCTGCTCGGCGCGCTCGATCAGCTTGTCGAACTTGTCGTTCATCGGGCTCAGGATCGGTAGTCGGCGTTGATCGAAACGTAGTCGTGGCTGAGGTCGCAGGTCCACACCGTGTCGGCCGCGTCGCCGCGCCCGAGGCCGATGCGCACGGTGATCTCGCTTTGCTTCATCACGCGCTGGCCGTCCTCTTCCCGGTAGTCCGGATGCCGGCCGCCGCGGGTGGCCACGTGCACGTCGTCCAGGTGCAGCTCGATGCCGGTCTGGTCCAGGTCCACGATGCCGGCATAGCCCACGGCCGCCAGGATGCGGCCCAGGTTCGGGTCGCTGGCGTAGAAGGCCGTCTTGACCAGCGGCGAATGTGCGACCGCATAGGCCACCTGCCGGCACTCGGCGGCGTCGCGCCCACCTTCCACGCGGATGGTGATGAACTTGGTCGCCCCCTCCCCGTCGCGCACGATGGCCTGCGCCAGCAGGCGCGCCACCTCTTCCATCGCCGCCACCAGGGCGCGGCCGTCGGCGCTGTCGAGCGCATCGACCAGCGCGTTGCCGGCCTTCTGCGTGGCGATGACGACGAAGGAATCGTTGGTGGAGGTGTCGCCGTCGATGGTGACGCGGTTGAAGGAGCCGTCGGCCAGCCGGCGCGCCAGCGGCGCCAGCAGTTCGGGCGCGATGCACGCATCGGTGGCCAGGAAGCCGAGCATCGTCGCCATGTTGGGCCGGATCATGCCGGCACCCTTGCTGATGCCGGTGATGGTGACGGTCGCGCCGCCCACCTGCACCTGCCGGCTGAAGGCCTTGGGCACGGTGTCGGTGGTCATGATGCCTTCGGCCGCGCGCGCCCAGTTCGCCTCGGCCGCGTCGGCCAGCGCGGCGGGCAGCGCCGCCTCGATGCGGTCGGTGGGCAGCGGCTCCATGATCACGCCGGTCGAGAAAGGCAGCACCTGCTCGGGCGCGATCTCCAGATGGCGTGCCAGCGCGATGCAGGTGGAGCGCGCACGCACCAGGCCGTCGGCGCCGGTGCCGGCGTTGGCATTGCCGGTGTTGATCACCAGGGCGCGGATGCCGAAGTTCTGCGCCAGATGCTCCCTGCACACCTGCACCGGCGCGGCGCAGAAGCGGTTCTGCGTGAAGACGCCGGCCACGGCCGCGCCCTCGTCGAGCAGCATCACGGTCAGGTCCTTGCGGTTGGCCTTGCGCACGCCGGCTTCGGCCACGCCGATGCGCAAGCCGGCGACCGGATGCAGGGACTGGGGATCGGGGGCAGCGAGGTGGACGGGCATGGCGGACGGCGGCGGGAAGAAGGAGAGGAGCGGCGAGGCGCGATGCGCCTCTCGGGAAGAGCCCGGAATTCTAGGGTGTCGCCCCTCGGCCCGCAGGCGCCGCGTCAGCCCGGCGGCGCATCCTCGAAAGGCAGCCCCGCGTACTGCTCGGCCAGCGCCGCCTGCGCATGCGGCGAGCTGCGCAGGTAGGCCAGCTCGTGCTCCTGCGCCCGCTGGTCGAACTCGCTCATGTCCGGGAAGCGATGCAGCAGGTTGGTGAGATACCAGGACACGCGCACCGAGCTCCACACGCGCCGCAGCGCCGTCTCGCTGTAGGCATCGATCAGCGTGCTGCGGCCGTCGCGGTAGAACGCGGCCAGCGCGCGGGCCAGGTAGAACACGTCCGATACGGCCAGGTTCAGGCCCTTGGCGCCGGTGGGCGGCACGATGTGCGCCGCATCGCCGGCGAGGAACAGCCGCCCGTGGCGCATCGGCTCGGCGACGAAGCTGCGCAGCGGCGCGATGCTCTTCTCGACCGACGGGCCGGTGACGATCGCGTCGGCCATCTCGCGCGGATAGCGGGCCTTCAGCTCCTCCCAGAAGCGCTCGTCGGGCCACTCCTCGAGGCGCGTGTCCAGCGGCACCTGCACGTAGTAGCGGCTGAGCGTGGGGCTGCGCATGGACGCGAGCGCGAAGCCGCGGGGGTGGTTGGCGTACACGATGTCGGGCAGCGGCGGCGTGGGCGAGAGGATGCCCAGCCAGCCGAAGGGGTAGACCTTCTCGTACTCGCGCAGCACGTCCCGCGGCATGGCGCGGCGCGAGGCGCCGTGGAAGCCGTCGCAGCCGGCGATGTAGTCGCAGTCCAGGCGCATCGGCTCGCCGCCCCGGCGCCAGCACACCTGCGGCCGCGGCGTGTCGATGCCGTGCAGTTCGACGTCCTCGGCCTCGTGGATCACCACCGTGCCGTGCCGGTCGGCCGCCGCGTAGAGATCCTCTTGCAACTGCGTCTGGCCGTAGGCGACGAAGCGCTTGCCCAGGTGCCGGCGCACGTCGATGAAGAAGCCCTCGCGCCCGGCCCACACGATCTTCATGCCGTCGTGGGCATGGCCCTCGCGGTCCAGCCGTTCGGCCAGCCCATGCGTGCGCAGCACCTCGACCGTGCCCGGCTCCAGCACGCCGGCGCGGATGCGCGAGAGCACGTGCGCGCGGCTGTGCTTCTCGATCACCACGCACGCCACGCCCGACTGCCGCAGCAGCTCCGCCAGCAGCATGCCGGCCGGGCCGGCGCCGACGATGGCCACATGGGTCTTCATGCGATTCCTTTCCTCGAACCCTCGCGGGCAAAGCCGGCAGCTTAGGCACGCATGCGATCGGATGGAACTGCCGCCGCCCCTATCATGATCGCCCCATGCGATCGCCCGACGAACCCGCCACCCCGATGACGCTGCAGCAGTTGCGCGCTTTCCTCGCGGTGGCGGAGTCCGGCTCCTTCCGGCAGGCGGCGCGCGGGCTCGGGGTGTCGCAGGCCGGGCTCACCGGCAGCCTGCAGACGCTGGAGGCGGCCCTGGGCGTGCGCCTGCTGGAGCGCTCCACGCGCGGCGCGCAGTTGACGGCAGCAGGCCGGCAGTTGCTGCCCCGCGCGCGACTGATCGCGCAGGAGACCGGGCGCATCCGCGACGAGGCGCTGCAATCGCGCGGCAGCACCGAAGGCGGCACGCTGCAGGTGGGTCTGGGCCCGACGCCCACCGCGGTGCTGCTGCAGCGCGTGGTGCCGGACTTCCATGCGCGCTTCCCCGGCGTGCGGCTGAAGCTGCTCAGCGGCTTCTACGAGCACCTGCAGCCGGCGCTGCAGCAGGGCGTGATCGAGTTGGCCGTCACGGCCCTGCCGGACGAGGGCGTGGGGCCGGGCCTGGAGGCACGCAGGCTGTTCAGGAGCGAGCTGGTGGTCATCGGGCGGCCCGGCCATCCGGCGGCCTCGGCACGCTCGCTGCGCGAGCTGGCGGCGTGCGAATGGGTGCTGATCGGCTCGCCCGGCGGCCCCGGCGGCACGATCACCCGCTTCCACGCCGAGCAGGGACTGCCGCCGCCGAAGGTCGCCGCCGGCTGCGAGTCGTTCACGCAGGTGGCCGCGCTGGTGGGCGCGACCGACTGGCTGGCGCTGGTGCCGGCTGTCATGGTGCAGCGCGGGCTGTTGGGGAGCGGCATCGCGCCGCTGCGCCTGAAGGAGCGTGCGCCGCGGCTGCACAACGGCGTGGTGCGCCGCGCCGGCGCACCGCTGACGCCGGCGGCCGCGGCCTTCGCGGCGATGTGCGAATCGTGTGCCCGGATCGCCGCGCCGCTGGCCGGGCTCGCCGCTTGACGGCGCCCGCGCGCCGGCCTCAGCTCAGCTTGCCGTGGCAGTGCTTGTACTTCTTGCCGCTGCCGCAGGGGCAGGGGTCGTTGCGGCCCACGCG
>JBIQKU010000218.1:0-5332 GCA_044506225.1 Rubrivivax sp.
GCGATCTGCCCCGCCGGCCCCCCAAAGCTCACGAAGCCGAGCTTGAGCCAGAACCGGAAGGCCTGCATGAACGGGATGGCGGTGGCGTCTCGCGCGGCAGGCTCGTGGTCGGGCATGGCGCGGATCATAGGAGCGCGTTCACGCGCCTGGCCCGCCCCGGTACGCCTGCGGCGTGACGCCATGCTGGCGCGCAAAGGCGCGCTGCAAGGCATCCACCGAGCGGAAGCCGCTCTCCTGTGCCACCTTCTCCTGCGGCCAGCGTGTCTGCCGCAAGAGCTGCGCGGCGCGCGCCACACGCGCCTGCTCCACGTGGCGTGCCGGGGGGCAGCCGGTCTCGGCGACGAACGCGCGCGCGAAGTGGCGTGGGCTCATCTGCACCCGCTCGGCGAGCTGCTCCACTGAGAGCGGCTCGCGCAGGTGCAGGCCGATCCACGCGACGAGCTCGCGCAGGCGATGACTGGCACCGGCCTGCGCCTGCAGCGCATCGCTCAGCTGCGGCTCGCCACCGCTGCGCAGCAGCGGCAGCGCGAGCGTGCGCGCGATCTCCATCGCGGCGTCGTGGCCCAGGTCGTCTTCGACCAGCGCGATCGCGAGCTCGATGCCGGTCGTGACGCCGCCGGAGGTCCACACCGGGCCGTCGCGCACGTAGATGCGGTCGCGTTGCAGCTGCGCCTGCGGCCGCGCACGCTGCAGCAGATCGCACACACGCCAGTGCGTGGTGCAGGCGCGACCGTCGAGCAGGCCGGCAGCGGCGAGCGCGAAGGCGCCCGTGCACACGCTCGCGACACGGCGTGCGCGGGGCGCCGCCTGCGCGAGCCAGTCCGCCAGGCCCTGCTCCGCGAGCGCGGTGCGCAGGCCGGGCTCTTCGCCACCGGCGACGACGAGCGTGTCCAGCGCTTCGGGCAGCGCGGCAAGCGCCACGGTGTCGGTGAGCGTGAGGCCGCCGTTGGTCGCGACTGCGCCACCTTTCGGCGACGCGATGCGCAGGCGGTAGTTGCCGGCGCGCCACTGCTCGGCCTTGGTGAAGACGCTCGCCGGCCCCGCCACGTCGATGGACTCCACGCCATCGAAGACCACGAGCGCCACCTCCCTGGCAGGAACTGCGGCTTCTTCGTCGTTGTCGCGCGGGTCGGGCATGCCTAGTCTCGGGTCATGGATGGAACAGGAGCGATTGGAATGAAAACCTTCAAGACCCTGTGGCGTGTGGGCCTGACCGCGGCCTTGCTGCTGACCGGCCTGGAGGCCCTGGCGCAGGCCACCTTCATCGACGCCATGCGCCCCACCTCTGCACGCCGGCCGGTGATCGCAGTGCTCGCCGTCAACGACCGCACCGAGATGACCGACCTGCTGCTGCCGCATGCCGTGCTCAAGCGTGCCGACGTGGCGGAAGTCCACCTCGTCGCGCCACGCCGCGGCGTGGTGCAGCTCTACCCGGCCCTGCAGGTCGACGGTGCGATCGACTTCGTGCAGTTTGCGCAAGCGCACCCCGCCGGCCCCGACTACATCGTCGTGCCCGCGATGGAGCCCGAGGACGACCCCGCCGTCACCGCCTGGCTGCGCGCGCAGGCGGCGCGTGGTGCCAAGGTGATCGGCGTGTGCGTGGGCGCCCGCGTGCTCGGCCATGCGGGCCTGCTCGACGGCCGACGCTACAGCGGCCACTGGTTCGACCGCGAGCGCCTCGCCGAGCGCCATCCGGGCGCGCGGCATGTGGCCAACCAGCGCTATGTGGTGGATGGCGCAGTGGCCACGTCCACCGGCATCAGCGCCTCCCTGCCCACGATGCTGGCGCTGATCGAAGCCATCGGCGGCACGGCACGCGCGACGGCGGTGGCGCACGAGCTGGGCGTCGACCAGTGGGGCCCGGCGCACGACAGCGCGCGCTTCGGCCTGAACTTCAACCGCCGCGTGGCCTACGTGCGGCAGGCGCTCGCCTTCTGGCTTGACGAGCGCTGGCAGGTCGACGTGCACGACGACATGGACGACGTGGCACTCGCGCTCGCCGCCGATGCCTGGGCGCGCACTGGGCGCGTGAGCGTGGAGGCTGCGAATGCCGCGGGAGCGGTGCGTCTGCGCAGCGGGCTCCGGTTGCTCACACGCGCGCCCGATGGGGCACCGCGCTTGCACTTGGATGCGGCACTCCGGCCGGTGCAGCAGCTCGACCGCACGTTGTGCGAAATCGGCGAGCGGTATGGGACGGCGCGGTTGGAGCGGGTGTTGCTGGAGATGGAATACGCGGGGCCGCGGGCGGGTTGTGCGGGGCGCGCGTTGTGACCGGCCCGTTTGAGGCTGTAGCGGGAGTACAGCGGGTGAGGCCAGGCAGCTGGACGCCTACACGACTGCTTCCGACCCTGAAGCGACACTCAGGGGGTTACGTACATCGCGCTGAAGCGGTCAATCAGGTTAGGACGGGTTCTGACAGCTTCGGGGGCACTGCTAGGAAGTAGATTTGCCTTTTTTGCGTGACGTTGCCGCGCAGGATTCGAGAGTTCCCCGCCGACTTAGCGGAAAGCGTTGCTCGCGGCTCTGTGACGGGTATGCCGTTCGAGCACGTCCACGCGAATGGAGGTTGCTTCGCGGGAAATCGCGTCGGTTGGCCTAAGCTCGCGGTCCCGCCGCCGGTTGCAAACTCCCGTGCCATGGACACCGCCAACAATGACGCGTCATCAGCAGCGCTTGCCTTCTGCCTCGCCCGGGCACGACGTAACGATGGATAGAGCGCGACAATCTGGCTCGTCTGCTCCTCCGGTGAGCGAACTCACACCCGGGCTCGGGCAGATCAAGTGGTTCGGGGGCCTCAATAGGAAGACGGGTGTAGAGAACGAGTTCGGCTTCATCGCCACCCGTAATGGGGAGCTGTTCTTCCACCGCGAGGATGCCCATTCACCGCTGGGGTCGCTGGTGGGCGGCGCCGACGTCGTCTTCCTGCGCGGCGAGGGCAGGAAAGGACCTCAGGCAAGGTTTGTCCAAGCGCTATCGAACATGGCCGCGGGCGACCTCTTCGACCTGCTGAGAGACCAGGACTGGTGCACGCCTGAGGAGACGCTCTGCCTGCTGCTCTATCGAGACTCACTTGGGCCATTCGAGCTCTTGGCATTCCGTGCGATCGAGCAGCTACTGGTGGCAGACGCCGCTTGTCCAACGCTGAGGCGTTTCTGGAGCAAGTTCGAGCCGACCAGTCCGACGGACCCGCTCTACGCGCTAGCGCCAGATGACCTAAAGTCCAAGATTTGCCGGCACCACTTTGCGGACTTCCGCGCCAAGCTTCTAACGCTGTTCTCATCGATCCAGGCGACCCAGACCTCGATGAAGCCTGGCACCGTGTTCGCCGAACTAGACGATAGCGACGAGCGACTTGCTCATCAGTGGACAGAGCGTCCGGACAATCCTGCATCCCTGGCGAAGATGCTGTCGGCCCGGGCGGCTGAGAAGGCGGCCAAAAAGTTCTACGAGGCGACAGGCTCGATCGTGGAGGATGTATCGATCAGGCAACTCGACGGTGACCGAGATGACTGGAAGACTCATGATCTTTTGGTGGACTCATGCGTGGCTGTCGATGTCAAGAACGCGCGGAGGCTCATCAACGGCCGCAACTTCTACGTCGAGCACACCGTGGCCAAGTTCAAGCTGGACCGCGGAGGCGAGCACGTCAGGATTGCCGGCATCCTCTCGCCTTACCATGACCTCGAAGACATTCGCGAGCCTAACCGCATCGTCAATGACCGAGGCGAGGTCGTCTATATCGGGGAGACGTCGCGAGCCACTATCGATCGACTGATGTCGGAGTTCAGCTCCGATACCTTCGAGGTGTCCCGGCCCCACGAGCGGACGTTTCCTCATTGGCTGTTCGGCTATCCGGATGCTTGGTACCGAACCTTGAAGGCAGATGTTGGCCGTCTGCTGGGTGAATGCACATGGCCCGAAGAAGAACACTGGCCATTTGTCTTCAATGACAGCGAGCAGCTGCAGGTCATCCCAGCCTTGTGCCTGGCGCGCCACCCGCTGCCCGCGACGATCTCGTCGAGGCTTGCCAGGTGGCAGATCGAGTTCTACGGAAGGCTGCAGGGGCTGCTGGGAACGACGCCTCACGCACCGACCATCTTCCTTGCGGTGCTGACCGACTTTCTCGAGAAGCTCGTCCAGCAGCCTCAGGACTTCTCGCCCGACGGGTACTACTCCGTTCTGTTCGGCAGGAAGCCGATAGCGGCGGCTCGTCGCGGCGGCATGTCGCTTTCCTCGCCCCCTGGTGACCATGCACTGGCACCTGTCGGGGCGATCGATCCTCTTGGCATCGTCCGTCAGCTAGTGAGCACGCTAGGCATCGTCTGGCAGAACAGGACCGTGGCCCGCCTCGAGCACGTCTCCAGCTTCCGGTTCGTCGGCTTGGGACTCCTGCAAGGCAGGGAGCGCGATCGCAGTGGCTGGAGGACAATTCTCGCGTACTGCGGTGGAATGGCCTACGACCGGGACGAATCCGGCGAGGTGAAGGTAGGAGTCAACCGCAAGCCGGTTAAGGTGTACGGCAAGTGCGGGAACACGCCCCTCGTCGTTGGCCGGGATGCGAACTGCCAGGAATGCGGCAAGCTGGTCTGCGGCGAGTGCGGCTTTTGCAGCCCGCCCTGCCAAGAGCGGCAGTTCTCCAAGATTGCTGAGCGTGCGGAGCAGGCAAGGAGGGCCGAGGTGGAGAGGCTGACGATCAGGGCTTCGATTGGTCCGGTCCCGGAATGGGATGACATCCCACTAGACGTCTATGAAGATGACCTGAGGCGTCGCTAAGACCGCGTCTGCGCCGCTGGCACAGGTTGAGAGCGGCTGCAGCGATGGGAGTGCCCCGATCGACCATGCGGCATGGCCTAGTCCGAGCGCATCACGCGGTTCGAGAAGACAACTTGGCACGTTACCCCTGCCAGGCGCCCTCGCTGACTTCCGACCCTGCGGAACGCCGCTGCCCATTGCGGCTGCTCAAACGGCCGCCGCGCCAAGCGACCTCCGAAGGCGGGAGGCTGTGCATTGTTTCTAGCCGGCTTGCTGGCAATATGCCTGCGCCGCTGGAACCGCGAACCCGCGCGACGCCACTGGCACAGGCAACTGGTTTGGAAGCTGCCAGTCGTGGACGGCTGTTGGTGGCCGATGGCCGTCACTCGCGCTCCGACAACGACCTCTTCGTCCAGTCTCTAGCAGCCGCTTGGCGTTCCAGTGCATGCGACTAGTCGACCGCCGTCACGGGCGCTCAGCCTCAAGCCCACGCTGTCCTTTACATCGGGTCACCCTCAGGGCCGCCGCACCGCCACCGGCGGAAAGTCCAACGGCACCTCCAGCGCCGTGTTCAGGTAGT
>JBIQKU010000219.1:0-5310 GCA_044506225.1 Rubrivivax sp.
CCGGCGGTGGCTTCCCATGCGTTTCATCCGAACCGACAAGGCGCGCGACGAATTGCAGCCGGGCCGGCGCTCGCTGAGCCAGCGCGAACGCGCCCTGCTGCTGCTGGCCGGCGGCCAGCACTCGCTCACCGACTTCGGCGCGCTGTTCGGCGGCAGCCGCGACGAGGCAGAGCGCGTCGCGCAGCAACTGGTCGCCCGGGGCTACCTGGCTCCCGAGGCCCCGCCGCCCCAACGCACGCCCGAGCCTGAACCCGTGCCCGTCCCGGCCGTGGCGGCCGACGCCTTCGACGGCAAGCGCTCGCTGGCCACCACCCGCATGTTCCTGTTCGACCTATGCGAGCGCATGTTCGTGCGGCGCGACCCGCCGCGGGCCGAGCGCCTGCGTGCGGCGCTGCGCGAGGCGCGCGACCGCGAGGCGATGCTGGCCGTCGCCGAGTCGATGCTCGGCGAGATCGCGCTGGCCGCCGGCGAGGAGCGCGCCGCCTCGATCCGCGAACGCATCGAGCGCCTGCTGCCCGCCGAAACGGTGCACTGATCCACTACACTCCGGCCGGTCAGGAGAGAGCCCCCCGCGGGGCCGCCGAAGGCGCAGGAAACATCCGAACGCTCAGGCAAAAGGACTGACGCAGCGCCCGCCTCGTGCGGGCGTTTCCTGGCTGGAGAGAGGCGCCCGGCGGCATCCGCCGATGGCGTCCGCCGAAGGAGCAAGCCCCCATCGCGGAAGGCGAATCTCTCAGGCACCAGGGACAGCCGGGGTGGCCCACGACCTGCGTGTCGTGGAATTCGGACTGCCCTTCTGCCGCCCCTGGAGCCCCTCATGGCCGCTGCCCCTTCCGCCGACGCCGCCCTGCTGAAGACCCCGCTGTACGACCTGCACGTCGAGCTGGGGGCGCGCATGGTGCCCTTTGCCGGCTACTCGATGCCGGTGCAGTACCCCGCCGGCCTGATCGCCGAGCACCGCCACACCCGTGCCGCCGCGGGACTGTTCGACATCTCCCACATGGGCCAGCTGCGGCTGGCCGGCCCCGATGCCGCCGCCGCCCTCGAGACGCTGATGCCGGTCGACGTGATCGGCCTGGCGCCCGGCAAGCAGCGCTACGGCCTGCTGCTGAACGACGAGGGCGGCATCCTGGACGACCTGATGTTCTTCAACGAAGGGAATGACAGCCTCTTCGTGGTGGTCAACGGCGCCTGCAAGCAGGCCGACATCGCCCTGATCCAGCAGAAGATCGGCAGCCGCTGCCAGGTGCTGCCGATGCCCGGCCACGCCCTGCTCGCCCTGCAGGGCCCGCAGGCGGCGGCGGTGCTGGAGCGCCTCGCGCCCGGCATCGGCCGCTTCGTCTTCATGACCGGCGGCGCGGTGCGGATCGGCGGCGTGCCGGCCTTCGCCACCCGCAGCGGCTACACCGGGGAGGACGGCTTCGAGATCTCCGTCAAGGCCGAGGATGCCGAGCGCCTGGCGCGCCTGCTGCTGGCGCAGCCCGAGGTGCAGCCCATCGGCCTGGGCGCGCGCAACTCGCTGCGCCTGGAAGCCGGCCTGTGCCTGTACGGCAACGACCTGGACGCCACCACCACGCCGGTGGAGGCCGCGCTCACCTGGGCGATCCAGAAGGTGCGGCGCAGCGGCGGCGAGCGCGCCGGCGGCTTCCCCGGCGCAGATCGCGTGCTGGGGCAGTTGGACGGCACCATCCCGGTGCAGCGCAAGCGCGTCGGCCTGGCGGCGCTGGAGCGGGTGCCGGTGCGCGAGCCGGCGGCGCTGCACGTGCCGGGCGGCGAGGCCGTCGGCAGCGTCACCAGCGGCCTGCTGGGCCCCAGCCTCGACAAGCCTGTCGCCATGGGCTACGTGCCGCCGGCCCTGGCCGCGCCGGGCACCCGCATCGACGCGCTGGTGCGCGGCAAGCCGGTGCCGATGGAGGTCGCGCCCATGCCCTTCGTGCCCGCGCGCTACCACCGCGGCTGAATCCGGGCGCGCCAGCGCCCCCATACTTCGCTTTCCCTCCATTTCTTTCTTCAGGAACCCTCCCATGACCGTGCACTACTCCAAGGACCACGAGTGGATCGAGATCGCCGACCACGAGGCTGCCACCGTGGGCATCACGCTGCATGCGCAGGACGCGCTGGGCGACGTGGTCTTCGTCGACCTGCCCGAGGTGGGCAAGACCTTCAAGCAGGGCGAGGTGGCCGGCGTGGTCGAGTCGGTGAAAGCCGCCGCCGACATCTACATGCCCGTGTCCGGCGAGATCGTCGAGGTGAACGAGGCGCTGCGCGCCGACCCCTCGCTCGCCAACAGCGACCCGATGGGCGCGGGCTGGTTCTTCAAGGTGCTCATCGCCGAGAAGGACATGGCCGAGTTCGACCAGCTCATGGACGAGCCCGACTACGTCAAGTTCACCGAAGGGTCCTGATCCACCTCCGTCCTTGCCCGCCGCGTCCATGACCATGCCCGCCCCCTTCCCTCCCCTGGCCGCCCTCGAACGGGCCGACGCCTTCGCCGCCCGCCACATCGGCCCCACGGCCGACGACGAGGCGGCGATGCTGCGCGCCGTCGGCTCGGCCTCGCGCGCCGAGCTGATCGACGGCATCGTGCCGCCGGCCATCCGCCGCAGCCGTGCGATGAAGCTGCCCACGCCCGCCACCGAGGCCGAGGCGCTGGCGGAGCTGAAGGCCATCGCCGCGAGGAACAAGGTGGCGCGCAACTTCATCGGCCAGGGCTACCACGGCACGCACACGCCGGGCGTCATCCTGCGCAACGTGCTGGAGAACCCGGCCTGGTACACCGCCTACACGCCCTACCAGGCCGAGATCTCGCAGGGCCGCATGGAGGCGCTGGTCAACTTCCAGACCATGGTGTGCGACCTCACCGGCATGGCGATCGCCAACGCGTCGATGCTCGACGAGGCCACCGCCGCGGCCGAGGCGATGACGCTGGCCAAGCGCAGCGTGAAGAGCAAAAGCAACGTCTTCCTGGTGGCCGGCGACTGCCACCCGCAGACCATCGAGGTGATCCGCACCCGCGCCGCACCGATGGACATCGAGGTGAAGGTCAGCACGCTGAACGAGACGCTGCCGCACCTGATGGCCAGCGGCGAGTTCTTCGGCGTGCTGGCGCAGTACCCCGGCACCACCGGCCGCGTGCACGACCTGCGCCCGCTGGTGGGCATGGCGCACGAGAAGGGCGCCGCGTTCTGCGTGGCGGCCGACCTGCTGGCGCTCACCCTGCTCGCCCCGCCCGGCGAGTGGGACGCCGACATCGTCTGCGGCACCACCCAGCGCTTCGGCATGCCGATGGGCGCCGGCGGGCCGCATGCGGCCTACCTGGCCTGCCGCGACGCTTTCAAGCGCTCGCTGCCCGGCCGCCTGGTGGGCGTGAGCGTGGACGCGCACGGCGCGCCCGCCTACCGCCTGGCGCTGCAGACGCGCGAGCAGCACATCCGGCGCGAGAAGGCCACCTCCAACATCTGCACGGCGCAGGTGCTGCCGGCCGTGATCGCCAGCATGTACGCCGTCTACCACGGCCCCGAGGGGCTGGCGCGCATCGCGCAGCGCGTGGTGCTGCTCACCGACGTGCTGGCGCGCGGGCTGGAAGCGATGGGCCGCGCGCTGGTGCACGACACCGCCTTCGACACGCTCACCGTGAAGACCGGCGAGGACACGCAGGCCATCTACGACCGCGCCCAGCAGGCCGGCATGAACCTGCGCCGCCGCCTGCAGCAGCACCTGGGCATCACGCTGGACGAGACCCACGGCCGCGCCGACGTCGAGGCGCTGTGGGCCGTGTTCGCGCCGGCCGGCGCCGCCCTGCCGCGCTTCGACGACCTGGCCGCCGAGGCCCAGCCGCGCCTGCCGGCCGAGCTGCGCCGCACCAGCGCCTTCCTCACGCATCCGGTGTTCAACACCCACCGCAGCGAGACGGCGATGCTGCGCTACATCCGCGCGCTGTCCGACAAGGACCTCTCGCTCGACCGCAGCATGATCCCGCTGGGCAGCTGCACCATGAAGCTGAACGCGACCAGCGAGATGATCCCCATCACCTGGCCCGAGTTCGCCAACGTGCACCCCTTCGCGCCGGCCGAGCAGCTGCAGGGCTACAGGCTGCTCGACGAGCAGTTGCGCGCCTGGCTGTGCGAGGCCACCGGCTACGCCGGCATCAGCCTGCAGCCCAACGCCGGCTCGCAGGGCGAGTACGCCGGGCTGCTGGCGATCCAGGCCTGGCACGCCAGCCGCGGCGAGGCGCACCGCAACGTGTGCCTGATCCCCTCCTCCGCGCACGGCACCAACCCGGCCAGCGCGCAGATGGCCGGCATGCAGGTGGTCGTCACCGCCTGCGACGCGCAGGGCAACGTCGACATCGACGACCTGAGGCGCGCCTGCGAGCAGCACGCCGCCGACCTGGCCTGCGTGATGATCACCTACCCCAGCACCCACGGCGTGTTCGAAACGCGGGTGAAGGAGCTGTGCGAGATCGTCCATGCCCACGGCGGCCGCGTGTACGTGGACGGCGCCAACATGAACGCGCTGGTCGGCGTGGCCGCGCCGGGCGAGTTCGGCGGCGACGTGAGCCACCTGAACCTGCACAAGACCTTCTGCATCCCGCACGGCGGCGGCGGCCCCGGCGTCGGCCCGGTGTGCGTGGTGGAGGACCTGGTGCCCTTCCTCCCCGGCCATGCCACGGCCGGCGAGCCGGCCGCCGTCGGCGCCGTGTCGGCGGCGCCGCTGGGCAACGCCGCCGTGCTGCCGATCAGCTGGATGTATATCCGCATGATGGGCGCCACCGGCCTCACGGCCGCCACCGAGACGGCCATCCTCAACGCCAACTACATCAGCGCACGGCTGGTCGACCATTACCCGACGCTGTATGCCAGCCCCAACGGCCACGTGGCGCACGAGTGCATCCTCGATTTGCGCGGCCTGAAGGAGACCAGCGGCGTGATGGCCGAGGACGTCGCCAAGCGCCTGATCGACTACGGCTTCCACGCGCCGACGCTGAGCTTCCCGGTCGCCAACACGCTGATGGTCGAGCCCACCGAGAGCGAGCCGCTGGCCGAGCTGGACCGCTTCGTCGACGCCATGATCGCCATCCGCGGCGAGATCCGCCGCATCGAGGAAGGCGTCTGGCCGAAGGACGACAACCCGCTGAAGAACGCGCCGCACACCGCCGCCGCGCTGGCCGAGGGCGAGTGGACGCACCCGTACTCGCGCGAGGTGGCATGCTTCCCGCTGGCCTCGCTCAAGCAGGCGAAGTACTGGGCGCCCGTGGGCCGCGTGGACAACGTCTACGGCGACCGCAACCTGTTCTGCAGCTGCGTGCCG
>JBIQKU010000220.1:0-5273 GCA_044506225.1 Rubrivivax sp.
GGCACGACCACCACGCCGTCGTCGTCGGCCAGCACCACGTCGCCCGGGTTCACGATCGCCCCGGCACACACCACCGGCACATTCACCGAGCCGAGCGTCGCCTTGATCGTGCCCTTGGCGCTGATGGCCTTGCTCCACACCGGGAACTTCATCGCGGTGAGGTCGCGCACGTCGCGCACGCCGGCGTCGATGACCAGGCCCTTGGCGCCGCGCGCGAGGAAGCTGGTGGCCAGCAGGTCGCCGAAGAAGCCGTCGGTGCAGTCGGCGGTGACGGCGGCGATGACGATGTCGCCCGGCTGGATCTGCTCGGCGGCCACGTGCATCATCCAGTTGTCGCCCGGGTGCAGCAGCACGGTGACGGCCGTGCCGCAGGCGTGCGCGCCGGCGTAGATGGGCCGCATGTAGGGCTTCATCAGGCCGACGCGGCCCATGGCCTCGTGCACGGTGGCGCTGCCGAAGCGCGCGAGCTTCTCGACCGCGGCCTTGTCGGCGCGCTGGATGTTGCGCTTGACGATGCCGAGGTGGTTCATCGGTGTGCTCATGGCCTACTTTCCTTTCGCCTTCAATGCCGCATCCAGCCGCGGGTACACGCGGCGCGCGTTCGCCTCATACACCTTGTGCTTGTCCTCGGCGCTCAGCAGGGTCGAGGCCTCGATGTAGCGCTTGGTGTCGTCGTAGTAGAAGCCGGTTTCCGGGTCGATACCACGCACCGCACCGATCATCTCGCTGGCGAAGAGGATGTTGTCCACGGGGATCACCCGGGTCAGCAGGTCGATGCCCGGCTGGTGGTAGACGCAGGTGTCGAAGAACACGTTCTTCAGCAGGTGCTCGTCCAGCGTCGGCTGCTTGAGCTCCTGTGCCAGGCCGCGGTAGCGGCCCCAGTGGTAGGGCGCGGCGCCGCCGCCGTGCGGCACGATCAGGCGCAGCGTCGGGAAATCCTTGAAGAGGTCGCCCTGGATGAGCTGCATCACCGCCGTGGTGTCGGCGTTGATGTAGTGCGCACCGGTGGTGTGGAAGCAGGCATTGCAGCTCGTGCTCACGTGCACCATCGCCGGAATGTCGTACTCCACCATCTTTTCGTAGATGGGGTACCAGTGGCGGTCGGTGAGCGGCGGCTCCTTCCAGTGCCCGCCGCTCGGGTCGGGGTTCAGGTTGATCGCGACGTTGCCGTATTCCTTGACGCACTTCTCCAGCTCGGGAATGCAGGTCTTCGGATCGACGCCCGGCGACTGCGGGAGCATGGCTGCGGGAATGAAGTGGTCGGGGAAGAGCTGGCTCACGCGATAGCACAGCTCGTTGCAGATCGCGGCCCAGGTCGACGACACCTCGAAGTCGCCGATGTGGTGCGCCATGAAGCTCGCCCGCGGGCTGAAGATGGTGAGGTCGCTGCCGCGCTCGCGCATCTTCGCTAGCTGGTTGGCCTCGATGGTCTCGCGGATGTCGTCGTCGCTGATCTTCAGCTCGCTGACCTTGGGCTTGGCGCCCGGGTCCTTGATGCCGGCGATCTGCCGCTTGCGCCAGGCCTCCAGCGCGTCGGGCGCGGTGGTGTAGTGGCCGTGGATGTCGATGATGAGACTCATGCTGTCCTTCCTTTCCAGATCGATGCGGGCACCATCACCTCGCCGCGCATCAGCAGGCGGGCGGTGCGCAGCAGCGCGGCGCGGGTGACGTTCTGCGGGTTTTGCGGGTCGAGCGCCAGCTCGACGCTGAATTCGCCGGTGGGGTGCTCCACCGACACCTTCTTGACCTCGCCCTCGGGCATCACCGCGATGCCTTCGCACACCGTGCCCTCGAGCACGCAGGCGGTGCCGACCGTCACCGCCGCCAGCACGCCGATGGCGTCATGGCACACATGCGGGATGAAGCTGCGGGTGGTGAGCGCACCGCCATGCTGCGGCGGGGCGATCAGCGTCATCTTGGGGTAGTTCTTGCTCGTCACGTCGCCCAGGCCCATGGCATGGCCGCAGGCGATGCGCAGCCGTTCGATGCGCGCCTTGAGTTCGGTGTCGGCGTTGAGCTCGGCAGCCGTCTCGTAGCCGGTGCGGCCCACATCGGCGGCCTTGAAGATCACCAACGGCATGCCGTTGTCGATGCAGGTCACCTCGATGCCGTCGATGGTGTCGCGCACATGCCCCGTGGGCAGCAGGCCGGCGCACACCGAACCCGCGGTGTCGAGGAAGTTGATGGTGATCGGCGCCGAGGTGCCCGGCACGCCGTCTATGCGGGCGTCACCCTCGTACTCGACGACACCGCCCGGGGTTTGCACCGTGATGTCGCACTGCATGTCGGTGTTGAGCGTGAGCACGCGGAAGGTGCTGGTCTCGCCCTGCGGCTTGACGAGGCCGGTTTCCAGCGCGAACGGCACCACGGCGGCCAGCATGTTGCCGCAGTTGGGCGTGGTGTCGACGGTGTCCTTGTCGGGTTGCAGCTGGGCGAACAGGAAGTCGAGGTCCACGCCTTCGCTCGTGCTGCGCCGCACGATGCCGACCTTGCTGGTCAGCGGGTGGGCGCCGCCCAGGCCGTCGATCTGGCGCTTGTCGGGCGAACCCATGGCGGCGAGCAGCACGCGGTCGCGGGTGGCGATGTCGGCCGGCAGGTCGGCCTCGTCGAAGAAGGGGCCGCGCGACGTGCCGCCGCGCATGAACAGGCAGGGAATGGCGGTTTGCATTCGGGCGCCTCACACAGGATGCGGACAACCCGCATTGTTGCCCGCCCTGCGCCCCCCGGGGCGCCGCTGCGCCCATAGCAGCTATCGCAAACCGGCATAGCAGGCGGTGGTTGGCGCGGACCTCAGCCGGGGACGGCCGCCCTTGCCTGCGCCAGCGCGTCGCGCAGTTCGCGCAACACCACCCGGCGCCGCGCGAGGTTGGCATGGTGGCCGACGCACAGCTCGCAGCCGCCGGCCGAGAGCTTGAGCAGCGGATCGCGGTCGTCCGACTCCGACAGCCGCAGCCAGGTAGCATCGAACTCGGTGCGCTGCAGCTGCTCGCCGCACAGGCGCTCCACCACCACATGCCCGCCCTCCAGGGTCAGGACGTCGCGGTCGCGCGCGTGGCGGGCGTAGAGCAGCAGCGCCGCCGCCACCAGCAGCAGTTCCACCACGGCGTACACGGCGATCAGCGGCGAGGTCAGCACCGTGCCCACCGCGGCCGGCACCACGGTGAGGGCGCACAGCGCGGCATAGGCGCGCAGCACCTGGCGCGGTGAGAAGGCGCAGTTGCGCCGCAGCTCCCAGCGCTGCGCGTCGCCGGCAGCGCGCGGCCCGGCGGCCGCGGTGGCCGCCTGCTCGTCGTGCGGTACCAGGTCCGCCGTCAGCGTGGGGTTCACGGGCGGCATTGTGTGCCCGCCGGATGGGGCACTTGCCGACAGGGAAAACCGCCGGCGGCGGATGCGCTCGCGCTGCCTACTTTGCCGACTTGCGGCTTTGCTGGCTGCCGTGGCGGGCGTTCTCGCTCTTGCCGCGCTCGCTCTGGCCGGCGGCCGTGACGGTCGCTTCACCGCCCGTGCGCCCGCCCTGGGTGCTGCTCTTGCGCCCGCCCTTGGCCGCCTGGCTGCGTTCGTTCGCGGCCGTGCCGCCCGAGCTCTTTTGCTGCTTCATCACGTTTCTCCTCGTGGCGCAGCGAATGCGCGCTGCTCGCGCGCGCATGCAGCAACCGGAGTGCCTGAAGTCAGTCGGCCACCACGCTTTCCAGGAACTCGACCAGCGACTGCGAGGGGTCGTCCCCTTCCACGGCCATCATGTCGATGCCCCATTGCGCGAGCACCGCCTCCTGCACCGGGTTGTGCACCGGCGAGAAGATGTACGAGCGCGGCTGCGGCACGCTCGGCAGCGAGGCCTTCCACAGCCGCGAGAGCTTGTAGAACAGGTAGCGGATGTTGATGTCGGCCAGGCTGTAGCCGATGAACAGCACCGAGCGGCCGAGCACGTCGGCGCGCAGCTTGATGTCCAGCGGCGACTCGAAGTCCAGGCGGCGGAAGTAGCTGCTCTCGTCGAGCACGATGGACTCGTCGTTCTCGAAGTCGCCGTGGAACTTGATGATCTGCGGCACGTCGGCGCGGATGCGCGCGAGATCCGCCACGCCGACGATCTTCGTGTACGGCCGGCCGTGGTGCCGGAAGGCGGCCTCCAGCCAGCGGTCGTAGTTGGTGGTGTAGACGATGCGGAACCGCCCCTTGACGATGAGCTCGTGCACGCGCGAGCCTTCCACCGTCATGTCGGCGCGGTGCCATTCGCGGTCCATCCAGCTGCGCAGCGGGCCGATGCTGCCGTGCTGCAGCCGGAAGTACTCGGCCAGCGTCAGGTAGCTGCCGTAGTCGCGAAAGGACTGCGGCTCGAGGCCGAGCTGGCGGGTCATGTGCTCGATCAGCGCACTCCAGGGCGGCAGGCCGATGGACAGCGACACCCCCGCGCCGACGAAGAGCACCACTTCGTCGCGGCGGTAGGCCGCACGCAGTTGTTCGAGCTTGTCCATGGGCGTCGGGTCAGGCCGTTGGTGGTGAACAGGGAGGCGATGAGCCGCGGTGCACAGCTGCCGTCGGCCGCCGGCCATGATGCCAGCGGCCCGCGATCCGCGCTGGCCGGGCGGGAAGCCGGCCGGGCGCGCCGCTTGCCGGATTCCAGGGCCATTCACCCCGGACGGAACCGCCATGGACGACAAGACCATTCTTCAACGCATCGACGAACTGGTGAACGAAGAAAACCGCCTGCGTCAGCAGGCGAGCGGCGACCAGACCGAACGCGTGCGCGAGCTCGAGCAGCAGCTCGACCAATGCTGGGACCTGCTGCGCCAGCGCCGCGCGCGCCGCGAATTCGGCGACGACCCCGACCGCGCCCAGGTGCGCGACATCGAGACCGTCGAGCGCTACATCAACTGAAGTCCCACCGAGCAAGGAGCGCTGCATGACAGCCGACAAGCCCGCCGACAAGCCGGAATCGCGCGGTGCGCATGAGCCGCGCGACACGCACGACAACCGGGTCAACCGCATCACCCGCCCCGACAGCGGCCGCGAGGCGGATGTCCGCCCCGACGCCGGCGTGCCGCCGCCGAGCCGCGTGCTCACCGACGTGCTGGGCAAGAACACCAAGACCGAGGCGGCACGCCAGGGCGCCGATGTGAAGGCCGACGCCGACGAGAACGCCACCGCGCGCCACGGCGAGCCGCCCGGCACGCCGGAGAGCCTCGCCACCAATGCGCTGGGCGCCACCGGCGGTGCGCTGGGCGGGGCCGCCGCCGGCGCACTGGCCGGCCTGGCCGCCGGTCCGGTGGGCAGCC